>NZ_DASVNZ010000053.1:0-41007 GCF_036486225.1 Roseateles sp.
GGTCCGCCAGGCCCACCTGCGCCAACGCCCGACGGGCGCGCTCGCGCGCGTCGGCGCCCGCCAGTCCTAGCGCCACGTTGTCCAGCACCCGCGCCCACGGCAGCAGCCGCGCGTCCTGGAACATGAAACGCGTGTCCTCCGATTCGCCCGCCTCGAGCGTGCCGGCGCTCGGCGTCTCCAGTCCGGCGAGCAGGCGCAGCAAGGTGCTCTTGCCGCAGCCGCTGCGGCCGATGATGGCGACGAACTCGCCGGGCGCGATGTCCAGGTCGATGCCGTGCAAGACCTGGCGCTCGCCGAAGGCTTTGCCCAGGCCCTCCAGCGACACCGGCTGCCCGCCGGTGGGCGGCGTCGCGACGGCGACCCGGCGCACCGGCGTCAGCGCCGCCGGCTGGGAGTCCTGCCATTCGGTCAGGACGTCGATCTCGGTCACGCTCATCATGTCTTGCCCGTCATGTCTGCGGTCACGTCTGATACCCCGGATGCCAACGCAGCCAGGCCCGCTCCAGCGCCTGCGCCGCGACGTCGGCCAGCTTGCCCAGCAGCGCGTAGATCAGGATGCCGACCAGCACCACGTCCGTCTGCAGGAACTCGCGCGCATTCATCGTCATGTAGCCGATGCCGCTCTGCGCCGAGATCGTCTCGGCCACGATCAGCAGCACCCACATCAGGCCCAGCGAGAAACGCAGCCCCACCAGGATGGATGCGATCGCGCCCGGCAGGATCACCTGGCGGTACAGCGACCAGCCGCTCAGGCCGTAGGAGCGCGCCATCTCGATCAGGTCGCGGTCCACGCCGCGGATGCCGTGGAAGGTGTTGAGGTAGACCGGGAAGAACACGCCCAGCGCGACCAGGAACAGCTTGGCCGTCTCGTCGATCCCGAACCACAGGATCACCAGCGGGATCAGCGCCAGCGGCGGGATGTTGCGCAGCATCTGCAGCGTCGTGTCGAGCGCGGTCTCGGCCCAGCGCTGCGAGCCAGTCAGCAAACCAAGCAGCAACCCGAGCCCGCCGCCGATCGTGAAACCGATGAAGGCCCGTCCGGTGCTCACGGCCAGGTGCCGCCACAGCTCGCCCGACAGCGCCAGCTCCCATGCGGCCTTGGCCACCGACGACGGCGCCGGCAGCACGCGCGTCGAGAGCCAGCCCGCCTGCGCGCTCAGTTGCCACAGCGCCAGCACCGTCAGCGGCACGAGCCAGGGCACCAGGCGCTTGAGCGCGCCGATGCCACGGCCCGGTGTCGCCCGGTTTGTTGCCTGAGCCTGAGCCGGGGCCTGAGCCTTGATCGCGACGGCGCTCATCTCAGCTCGCCGCGGCCAGCTTGGCCGGACCGGGGACGAAGTTGTTGGCGACGATCTCGCCGAAGGGGCCGGTCAGCTTGGGCGCGCTGAGCTTCTCGCGCACGTCCAGCGGCAGCAGCGGGAACACCAACTCGGCGAAGCGGTAGGCCTCTTCCAGATGCGGGTAACCGCTGAGCACGAAGTATTCGAGGCCCAGCGCCGCGTACTCCTGGATGCGGTCGGCCACCTGCTGCGGATTGCCGACCAGCGCCGTGCCCGCGCCGCCGCGCACCAAGCCCACGCCGGCCCACAGGTTGGGCGAGATCTCCAAGCCGGCGCGGATGTCGTTCTTGTCGAAACGACCGCCGTGCAGCTCCGCCATGCGGCGTTGTCCGACCGAGTCCATCGAGGCGAACTTGGCCTGCGCCGAAGCGATCACCTCGTCATCCAGATGCTTGACCAGGTCGCCGGCGGCGGCCCAGGCCTCCTCTTCGGTCTCGCGCACGATGACGTGGAGGCGGATGCCGTATTCGAGCTTGCGGCCCTTCGCTTCCGCGGCCGCGCGCACTTCGCCGATCTTCTCGGCGACGGCCTTGGGCGGCTCCCCCCAGGTCAGGTAGGTGTCGACCTGTTCCGCGGCGAGGTCGATCGCCGGTCCCGACGATCCGCCGAAGAACACCGGCGGATAGGGCTTGTTGATCGGCGGGTACAGCAGCTTGCCGCCCTTGACGCGCAGTTGCTCGCCGTCGAAATCGATGGCCTCGCCCTCGTGGCTGGCGCGCAGCACGTCGCGCCACACGGTCAGGAACTCGGTCGACAGCGCGTAGCGCTCCTCGTGTGGCAGGAACAGACCGTCGCCGGCGAGTTCATCGGGATCGCCTCCCGTGACCAGGTTGACCAGCAGCCGGCCGCCGGACAGGCGGTCCAGCGTCGCCGCCATGCGCGCCGATTGCACCGGCTGCACCAGCCCCGGCCGCAGCGCGACCAGGAACTTCAACCGCCGCGTCGCGTCGATGAGACTGGCCGCGACGATCCAGCTGTCCTCGCAGCTGCGGCCGGTGGGCAGCAGCACGCCTTCGTAGCCGAGGCTGTCGGCCGCGATCGCGATCTGGCGGTAGTAGTCGAAGTCCGCGACGCGCGCGCCCTTGGAGGTGCCGAGATAGCGCGAATCGCCGTGGGTGGGGATGAACCAGAGGATCTTCATGGGGGAAGCTCGTGTGAGGCGCCGCGATGCCGCGGCGGTGGGCTGGCGGCGCTTACTTCGCGGCCGTGGTGATCGACTTCGGCAGCGCGTCGGCGATGCGGATCGGCTTGGGGATCAGCTTGAGCGCATGGAAGGCGTCGGCGATCTTCTGCTGCTCGGCGGCGATGGCCGGCGTGATCGGCTGGATGCCGTAGGCGAAGCGCGCGGCGGCGACTTCCGTGGTCGCGAGGTCGAGTCCGATCTGCGGCGCGAGCAGCGCGGCCACGGCGGCGCTGTTGTTCTCGGACCAGCGGTCGAGCTTGGCGAGTTCCTCGATGATCGCCTGCACGACCTGCGGGTACTTGTCCGCGTAGCCGCGCTCGGCCAGGTAGAACTGGTGGTTGGCGACGACGCCCTTGCCATCGGCCACCACGCGCGCGCCGAGCTGGCGTTCCGCCGCGGCCAGGAACGGATCCCAGATCACCCAGGCATCGACGGCGCCGCGCTCGAAGGCGGCGCGCGCGTCGGCTGGCGGCAGGTAGACGACGGTGATGTCGGTGTACTTCAGGCCCTGCTTCTCCAGCAGCTTGACCAGCAGGTAGTGGACGTTGGAGCCCTTGTTCAGCACGACCTTCTTGCCCTTCAGGTCGGCGAGCGTCTTGATGGGCGAGTCCTTCGGCACGATCAGCGCTTCCGCGGTCGGCGCGGGCGGCTGGTTGGCGACGTAGACCAGGTCCGCGCCGGCGGCCTGCGCGAAGATCGGCGGCGCCTCGCCGACGGTGCCGAAATCGATGGAGCCGACGTTCAGGCCTTCCAGCAGCTGCGGGCCGGCGGGGAACTCGGTCCACTTCACGGCGATGCCCTGCGCGCTCAGGCGCTTGTCCAGGTCGCCCTTGGCCTTCAGCACGGTGAGCGTGCCGTACTTCTGGAAGCCGATGCGGACTTCGGCGGGCTTGGCAGGGGCCTGCGCGCTGGCAACACCGGAGAAGAGGCTGAGCGAGGTCGTCAGCGCGGCGACGAATGCGAGGGCCCCGCGGCGGTCGAGGAAGAACGTCATGGTGTTGGTCCTGGAGAAAGAGAAGTCAGTAGGGATCAGGGGCGCGAAACGGGGAAACGGGAGCCCAGCTCAGAGCACCAGCGCGGGACGCGAGATCGGCTCGACGGGCTGCGGCGCCGGCACGCGGTCCAGCACCTGCGACGCGCCGGCCAGCAGGCGGCGGGCGATGTCGTCGTTGATGCGGTACTCGCCGGCGGCGTCCTTGGCGATCTGCGCGTCGCAGGCGTAGACGCCGTCGACATGCGAGCGCGCGCCGAGCGCGGAGAGCACCGGCAGCAGGCCGTAGTCCAGCGCGAGCAGGTGCGCCATGCTGCCGCCGGTGGCCAGCGTCCAGACGCTCTTGCCCGCGAGGCCGTCCTGCGGCAGCAGGTCGAGGAAGACCTTCAGCAGCCCGCTGTAGGCGGCCTTGTAGATAGGGGTCGCGAGCACGACCACGCGCGCCTGGGCGACGGCGGCGAGCGCCGCGCGGATCTCCGCGTCCTCGAAGTCGGCGTGCAGCAGCGGCTGCGCCGGCAGGTCGCGGATCCGCAGCGTGCGGGTCGACAGGCCGTGGTGTTGAAGCCGCTCCGCGGCGGCGACTAGCAAGGCGCCCGAGCGCGACTTCGCGCTGGGGCTCGCGGCGATGAGCAGGACGGGCGAGCCCGGAAGGTCGGCGCTCGAAGCGGCGGTCGAGGCGTTGGCGGAGGCGGTCATGGCGGGGGGATGAAGCAGGAACCGCCTCATTCTGCGAACCGCCCCTCCCTCCCCGAACGAAGGAGATCGCCGATGCTTAGCTGATTTGCGGCTATCGCTTGCGCGCGGGTGCCGACGGCTTCCTCACCGGAACGAGCGACGCCAGGATCTCATCGCGGCAGGTGCTCAGGATCTCATCGGCCAGCGGCGAGTCGTCCGGGCAGGCGCGTGACATGACGATCGCGCCGACCGCCCGCGCGAACATGCCCAGGCACCGGATGCGCTTCTCTTCAGGGTCCGCGTTCTCCAGGACGGTGCCCTCGAGGTTCAGCGCCGCCAGCAGGCGCTCGACGCCGTCGGCGAAGGTGGTGCGCACGGCCTCGGGCTGGCGGGACGCATCGCCGCCGAGCGCCGCCATGGTGCATCCCATCCCCGGCGTGTCGCGGTGCTCGCGCGACAGATAGAACCGGACGAAGTCCGCCGCCGTCATGCCCGCCGTCAACGCCGCCGTCTGTTCGATGCCGCAGGCCGCCGACTCCGCCATCAGCTCGGCCTTGGACTGGAACTGCTTGTAGAAGCCGCCGTGCGTGAAGCCGGCCGCGGCCATCAGGTCGACGACGCCGACGCCGTCGTAACCCCGCTCGCGAAACACGCTGGCCGCCGTCCGGACCACGTGTTCCCGGTTGGCCTGCGCCTGTGCCTTGCTGACTTTCATCTGTCGCCGTGCCTGTGGATGCGTGCGAGAAGCCCACTATACATAGATGCCGATCATCATTTAAACGTTGACTTTTTGGATGACAAACATAATCATTGAAGGCCAAAAACAGGAGACAGACGAATGAAGTTGATCGAGGTCCATGCCCGCTCGGTGCTCGCGCTGGTGGCAGGTCTTGCCTGCGCCAGCCTCGGCCATGCCGCGGCCTTCAAGCTCAAGGAGCAGAGCGCCGCCGGACAGGGGCGCGCCTTCGCCGGGTCGATCAGCGAGGGCGGCGATGCCTCCGTGATCGCGAACAACCCCGCCGCGATGACGCTGCTGGACGGGCGCCTCATCCAGGCGGATGCCGCGGTGGTGAACTATTCGGCCAAGTTCGACGGCTCGGGCCGGGATGCGCTGGGCCGCCCGCTGTCGGGCGGCAATGGCGGCGATGCGGGACAGACCGCGGTGGTTCCCTCGCTCTACTTCCATGCGCCGGTGACGGACCGGATCCATCTGGGCTTCTCCGTGACGGCCCCGTTCGGTTTCAAGACCGAGTACGACGACGGCTGGGTGGGCCGCTACCAGGGCGTCAAGACCTCGCTGAAGGTGATCGACGCCGGCGTGTCGGGCGCCTACAAGGTCAACGACGTCCTGTCGCTGGGCGTCTCCGTGTTTGCGGAGCGCCTGGACGTCAAGCTGCGCAACGCCGTCGACTTCGGCGCGCAGCTGGCGGCCGCCCGGGTGCCGGGATTCCTGCCGACCAGCGCGGACGGCTTCCTCGACGTCGAAGGCGACAACACCGAGGTCGGCTACACCTTGGGCGCGCTGCTGCGTCCCGCCGACGGCACGACGGTGGGCCTGGCCTACCGCTCCGAGGTCAAGCACAAGGCCAAGGGCGTGGACGCGCGCTTCACCATTCCCGCCGCGGCGAACGCGGTGCTGTCGGTCGCGGCCCCCAACACTTTCGTGAACACCACGGTGGACACCGAGTTGACGATGCCGGCGTCGTGGACGCTCAGCATCAGCCAACGGCTGAGCCCGCAATGGACGGTGATGGCCGATTACTCGCGCACCTCGTGGAGCAAGTTCGACAAGGTGGTGCTGGACTTCGCGTCCAACCTGCCCAACCAGACGCTGGACTTCGGGTATCGGAACGCCTCGTTCTACTCGGTGGGCACGGAATACCAGATGAACGACGCCTGGACCTTGCGCGGCGGCTTCGCCTACGACCAGACGCCGGTCACCGACGCGGTGCGCGACGTCCGCGTGCCCGACGTCAGCCGCCGGTGGCTGTCGCTCGGCGCGACCTGGCGCGCCAGCAAGCAGCTGGCCTACAGCGTGGGATACACGCATCTGTTCATCAAGGACACCAGCGTCAACCTGAGGTCCCCTTCCGCGAGCACCCTGCAGGGCACCTACAACGTGGGCAGCGACATCCTGGCGGTGTCGGCCCAATACAGCTTCTAGTCCGCTTCCAGGCGCGCCGCCGCCCGCGGCCTTCGCGCAGATTCGCGCCGGCGCGGATCACGATCCAGGGGTTGTCGTGCGTTCGGCACACGACCCATTCGCCTCGGACGGCAACGTCCGGGGCGTTTTTTTGGAGCCACCGCACATGACCGGAGCAAAGGCCAGTCGAGGATCTACCTCTCAAGTCGAGTTCGGATGCTCGACCTGGCCCCAAAAACTAGTGCAGTTGAATGCTAGCGAGGACTTCTGCGGCTCCAGGTCCAGGGACAAGTAATCGAAGCTCAATCTCAAGCCGCCAGCGGAACAGTGTCGCGCGTGCTTCGAATAGACGATCCGATTTTGCCGGGTCATTGCATGCTCCCGCCATAATCTGCGCGGTCTCTTTTGGCAAGTTCGAGATGTCGCCATTGAAGTTAAACACAGCATTAGTCTTGTGTCACGACCTGCGCTCTGCCTTCGAAGCTCTAAACGTATTGCCAACCTTCCCCTACTTCTTTAGCGCGATCCCTCATTCACCTTTTCGCCGTGGTATCAGGGCGCTCGGAGCCTAGCTTCCTCCAGTGGAGCATCAGTGTCCCGGGGCACCTCCTGCGACCCGACGCCGTCTTGGCAGTCATGCGAGCCTTTGCCCGAAGCAACTGTTGACGTGACGTGGGGTCGTGACTCCAATCGAAGCACAGGAGCCAGGGAAGGCCGACGATATGGAATCGAAGCTATCGGAAGATGCGAAGGACTTGAAGCGGATCAGCTTCAAGTACCGCTCAGGTCCGGCTGCGTTGCGAAGCCTCACCGACGGCTCAGCCTACTTCGCATCACCGTCAGAGTTCAACGATTGTCTTGAAGCCAAGTTCGATCATTCAAGCATGGCGGACTACATCGCCAGCATGGATCGATCGATCAGAGATGTCGCTGAGCAGCGCGACATAACCGGCGGGTACACAGTGCCTGCTGAAAGTCTGGCGGCCTACGAAGAAGAGCATGCTCAGGAGAGCGAGAGCTTCCTCAAAGCAACTCAAGGGGTCGGAATTTATTCGACTGCGGGCTCCCCGTACAACCAGCCCATGTGGGCCTACTACAGCGACAACTCCAAGGGCTTCTGCTTCGAGGTCGAGTGGACCGACGAAGTGCTTGGTCAGTATCAGCTGATGCCAACTGGCGTCTTGTACTCGTCAGTGGCGAGAGTGCATAACCGAGCCGACATCTTCGGCAAGCTGCTTCGTGAGGAAGCAGAGCTGCACCCAGATTGGTCCATGGATCGTCTTCTTGAAGAGACGCGTTCTGACTTCTTCTTGTTTCGCTTTAACGCACTGAACACTTGCCGTGCGGTCTCAATCAAGCACAGCGATTGGGCCCACGAGAAAGAGGTTCGATTGATCGCGCCGCGCTCCGGCCCCCTTCCAATCTTGAAGCAGATCCTGAGACGCGTTTACTTCATGCGTACGGACTTCCCGGAGTTCGTCCAGGTGCTGACAAAGCTCCATCAAGACTATCCGGACGTGGAACTCATGCAGTTGGCTTTCCAGCACACTGAGAGTTACGTAGATGCGAAGCAGGTGCTGGTGAAGCTCATACCGGTGAGCGAGATGTTGGCACGCGAGGGGCGCAACACTGAGACCACCGAAGATTGATCGAACTCAAGCTCCATGGAAATATGGATGCGGCTGGCTGCAACCAACACCCGGCAGTATCCCAGCCCTTATCTCACGAGAGACCGCCGTTGAACACGAGTCAACGGCTGCTCAAACAGACGCCCTGGTTGGGATTCGACGTATTCGTCGACATGATGAAGAGGATCGAAGAAGCTTCTGAAGAAGAAGTAGAACCAGCGGGCTCCTAGGAGCCCGCTTATGCAATCTACGCGGACTGGACAGAAAGCGGCGCGGGCAGCGGAGTGCGTTTTAGCAGGTCCTGTAGCTCCTTTTTTAACTCTACAAGTTGACTGTTGTAGGCCTGAACGCTCCCCAATTTCAAGATGGTTCGGTTGGTGTCTCTGAGCCTCACACCATCGTCTACTTCCATCTGCTCACCGGCGAGCAAGTCCTTTGTTAGCGGGTTATGCAGCACCTTGTTCCGTATTGGTGCTGCCGCAATAGCGCGCGGCCAGAACGAGGCCCAATCGGAGGCCAATGCTGCATCGGCTGCTACATGCGCGACCACAAGGCCTGCTGCAACTTTTGATCGATGTGCGTAACCGAGGCTCAGGCAGACATCTCTGACTGCAGGCACTTGTTCAAGAGACTCGATGAGCAGATAGCTTGCACCCTCCAGTTGGGCAAAGTTGTAGGCTATCCAACCAAGCACGTCGAACCAATATCCGTTGAGGGAGTTGGCCTCGCTCATCTTCCAGTAGCGCTGGATGGGAGGTTCTGCTGTTGACATGGCGATCTGTGCTCTGAGTTCCGAGTGCACCAAGCGTACCAACCAGGCGTCACAGATCAAAGTCGTAGAGACGACTCAAGAGGTTGAGGCCCAACTGGCCTTGGCAGCAGTCACGTGCGCGATTCACCTTTTAGTGTCGGCGGACAGGCCCGCCGCCGGTCACTGCGTCGCCTGCGGCAGGTGCCCCAGCGGCATCTCGGTCTGCGCCTTGACCGTGGCGATCGCGAAGTTGCTGCGGATGTCGCTGACGCCCGGCAGCTTGAGCAGCACGCCCAGCAGGAACTGCTCGTAGGCCGGCAGGTCGGTCACCACGACCTGCAGCAGGAAGTCGGATTCGCCCGAGACCAGGTGGCAGGAGACCACCTCCGGCAACTGCGCGACGGCCTCGCGGAAGGCCGTCGAGGTCACGTCCTGGTGACGCTCCACCCGCACGCCGACGAACACCGTCAGGCCCAGCCCGACGCCGGCCCGGTCCAGGTTGGCGTGATAGCCGCGGATGACGCCCGCCTCCTCGAGCAGGCGCACGCGGCGCAGGCAGGGCGACGGGGACAGACCCACCTCCTCCGCCAGCTGCACGTTGGTCAGGCGGGCGTCCC
This sequence comes from Roseateles sp., assembly GCF_036486225.1. Classification (GTDB taxonomy): domain Bacteria; phylum Pseudomonadota; class Gammaproteobacteria; order Burkholderiales; family Burkholderiaceae_C; genus Roseateles. The sequence continues at coordinate 9,329 of NZ_DASVNZ010000053.1, forward strand.
GCTGGAGCGCGGCGAGGATCCGCCGATCCAGGTTGTCGAGTTTCAACATTGGCATGAAATCACTTTTATGGATATTTTCAAAGCAGAGTATGCCAATCCGATCGAGATCGACGACGCACTTCGCAATGCATCCACGACCGGGCATCGATAAAGTGCCAGGTGTTGCTCAACTTCACGGCGAGCCGGTCCGCCGGCTGAGAGTCATGGCGAATCTCGGAGTTTTCATCGGCGCGCTGGTCGCGGTTTACCTGGTCCCCGGCCCGGACATGGTCCTGGTGCTGCAGACCGCGAGCACGCAGGGCCGCCGGAAAGCGCTGGCGACCGCGATCGGCCTAGGCATCGCGCGCGCCGCCCACGTCACGCTCGCCGCCGTCGGTCTGGCGGCGCTGCTCAAGACGGTGCCCTGGGCCTTCGAAGTCGTGCGGATCATCGGCGTGGTCTACCTGGTGTGGCTCGGGCTCAAGCTCGCACGGGCGTCCAGCCTCGCGCCGGACATGGATTCGGCCGGCGCGGGCTCGACGTCCACCGCCTATCGCGCGGCGATGTGGCGCGGCCTGCTGACCAACATCACCAATCCCAAGGCGCTGCTGTTCTGCTCGGTGCTGCTGCCGCAGTTCGTGGACGCCGGGGCCGGACACGTCGGGGCGCAGTTCCTGCTGCTGGGCATCGTGCTGGTGGCGCTGGGGCTGGCCTTCGACATCCTGTACGCCCTCGCGGGCGGCGCCATGCGGCAGTGGATGCAGCGGCGCCCCTTCGCGGAGACGCTGCAGCGCTGGACCTTCGCCGCGATGCTCATCGGCTTTGGCGCGCGGCTGGCGCTCGTGGCAAGGCCGTAAGCATGCGTCCTTGAACGTGCGGCCGTAGAGAATCTGCCGTAGAAGCGCCGCCTCAGGAGAGGCGTTCGAGTTCTCTCAGCACCTCGCCGCGCAGGTCGGCCACCGCCGCGCTGCCGCGGCCGCGCGGATGCACCAGCGGCACGTCGATGCGCCGCACGATGCGACCGGGCGCGGCGCCGAGCACCAGCACGCGATCGGCGAGCAGCACGGCCTCCTCCACGTCGTGCGTGACCAGGATCAGGCTGGTGCCATGTCTTGCCGCGACCTCGCGCACGAGGTCCTGCAGCCGCATGCGCGTGAAGGCGTCCAGCGCGGAGAACGGCTCGTCGAGCAGCAGCACGCGCGGCCGCGTGTAGAGCGCCCGCGCGATCGCCGCACGCTGCGCTTGTCCGCCGGACAGCTGGCGCGGCAAGGCCTCGCCGAGTTCGCCCAGGCCGACCTCGCGCAGCAGCGTGTTCACCCATGCCTCGTCATGGCCCTGGCCGAGGTCGAAGCCGACGTTCTCGGCCACCGTCAGCCACGGGAACAGCCGCGGCTCCTGGAACACGACGCCGATGTCGCGGTCCGGCCCGCGGCGCGCGCGGCCGTCGAGCCGTACCTCGCCGTCGAAGTCCGGATCCAGTCCGGCGGCGATGCGCAGCAGCGTGCTCTTGCCGCAGCCGCTCGCGCCGACAAGGCCGAGGACCTCGCCCGCCTTCAGGTCGAAGTGGACGTCCTGCAGGATGGGCAGGTCGCGGGCGAAGCGCTTGGCGCGCACGGACACGGTCAACAGGCTCATGCGTGGCCTCCGAAGCTGTCGCGCCAGTGCAGCGCGCGTTGTTCCACCGCGGCCATCAGGCTGTCGGTCAGTTTTCCCAGCAGGGCCAGCAGGACGATCGCCGCCATCACCAGGTCCGCGCGGCCGGTCTCGCGGCCGTCGGTCAGCAGGTAGCCCAGGCCGCGGCTTGCGGCGATCAACTCGGCCGCGACCATGAACATCCACGCCAGGCTCAATCCGTTGCGCAGGCCGGTGAGCAGCGCCGGCAGCGCGGCGGGCAGCAGCACGCGGCGCGCGAGCGCCACACGGCCCAGCCCGCGCAGCCGCGCGACCTCCACCAACTTGCGGTCCACGTCGCGGAAGCCCGAGGACACGCCCATGTAGACGGGAAAGAAGGCGCCGATCGCGATCAGCGCGATCTTGGAGGCCTCGTCGATGCCGAGCCAGAGCAGCAGCAGTGGGACCCACGCGAGCGAGGGAATGGCGCGCAGCGCCTGGAAGCTCGGCGTGAGCACCGCCGCCGCCAAGCCGGACAGGCCGACCAGCGCGCCAAACAGCACCGCCAGCACCGCGCCGAGCGCGAAGCCGCCTGCCACGCGCAAGGTGCTCGCGAGGACATGCTGCGTCAGTTGTCCGTCGCGCAGCATCTGCGCCAGCGCCGCGGCGACGTCGCTCGGCGCCGGCAGCAGATTCGGCGCGATCCATCCGGATCGCACCGCGGCTTCCGCCAACGCCAGCACCGCGATCGGCGGCAACGCGCCGAGCAGCCACATCGGCCATTGCCGCGCGGACTGTGCTCTCGTCGCGCCGCCCGTCGTCTGCCGGTCCGCTCGGCCGCCCGATGGTCTGCGGACCGTCGTCGCCGGCTGCTCCGGCAGGACCGGCCCGAGCGACGAGACAGCGCGGGCGATCAGGTCAGGATCGGCGCTCATGGCTCTGGTCTCTGTCATTGCATCGCAGCGGGGTCAGGCCTTGATCAGGCCGTTGGCGAAGCGCGTGTCGACCAGCTCCGCGATCGTGCGGTTCAGGTCCACGCCGGGCTTCACCAGCTGCTCCGCGGCCAGGATGGGCGCCGCCGCCTGCAGCGCCTTCACATGCTCGTCCGACGGCTGCGGATGCGTGAAATCGCTGCGCAGCTTCACCTGCAGCAGGGCCACCGGCAGGCTGACCTTGGCCTCCTCGGACAGGATCTTCGCGGCGTCCGACGGGTTGGCGATCGTCCAGGCGCGCGCCCGCTCGTAGGCCGCGATCACGCGCTTCACCGTCTGCGGGTTGCGGTTCAGGAATTCCTCGCGCACATTCAGGAAACCGTAGGTGTTGAAGCCGACGTTGCGGTACAGCAGCTTCGAGCCTGCGTCGAGCTCGCTCGCCGCCATCAGCGGATCGAGCCCGGCCCACGCGTCGACGCGGCCCTGCTCCAGCGCCGCGCGCCCGTCGGCATGCTGGAGCGCGACATGTTCGATGTCGCCGCGCTTCAGGCCCACGGTGTGCAGCGCACGCAGCAGGAAGAGGTAGGGATCGGTGCCCTTGGTCGCCGCGATCTTCCTGCCCTTCAGGTCGGCCAGCGAGCGGATGCCGGAGTCCGGACGCACGACCAGCGCCGTCCACTCCGGGCGCGAGAAGATGTAGGGCGCGCGGATCGGATTGCCGTTCGCGCGCGCCAGCAGCGCGGCGAGGCCGGCCGTGGAGCCGATGTCGATGCTGCCGGCGTTGAGGTACTCCAGCGCGCGGTTGCTGCCGGCGCTCAGCACCCAGCGCACCGACGTGCCGTCCCTGGCCAGGTCCTCCTCCAGCCAGCCGAAGCGGCGCAGCACCAGGCTGGTTGGCGAGTAGTAGGCGTAGTCGAGCTTCAGCTCCTTCGGCGCCGCCGCCCCCTGCGCCCGCAAGGGGCCGGCGGCCAGTCCGGCGGCGAGGCCTGCGCCCAGCACCAGGGCGTCGCGACGCGTCGGGTTGTTGTTGTTCTTCGAATCGGTCTTGCGGGTCATGCGACGGGCTCCGTCAGGGGAATGTCCAGGGAAGTGAGCGTGGGGGCGCGACCGTCGGCGGTCGCTGCGGGAGACGAGGTGTCGGCGGCTTCGGCGTCGGTGCTCGGGTCGTCAAGCCGGACGCGACGTCCCGCATGCGTCGACTTGAGGCCGTCGCCCTCGCCGAACAGACGTGCGCGCAAGGTCTTAGTCGTGGTGTCGACATCGGCGCCCTCGCCCGCCTCCGGCCGATAACGACCGCGTCGGCGCAGTTCGGGCACCACGAGATCGACGACGTCGCGAAAGGTTTCGTGCGCCAACGCGAAGGCCAGGTTGAAGCCGTCCAGGCCAGTGGCGTCCTGCCACGCGATGAGCTGATCGGCGATCTCCGCCGGATCGCCGACAAAGACGGGCCCTCGCCCGCCCAGGCCGATGAACGCCGCCGCTTCGCCGACCGTCCAGCGCCGCGTGGGATCGGCGCTGCTGAACGAGGCCAGCGCCGTGCGGCCTGCCTGCGTGTCGAGGTAATCGATGGTCGCATCCAGCGGATAACGGCTGAAGTCGACGCCGGTCCAGCCCGACAGCAAGGCCAGCGCGGCCTCGATGTCGATGTGGGACTTCAGGTCCGCATGCTTCGCATGCGCCTCGGCGCTGGTCGGCGCGGTGATGATCAGCGCCTGGCCGTAGATCAGCACGTCGTCGCGCGCGCGGCCCGACTCGGCCACCGCATCGCGCAGGCCGTTCACGTAACCCTTCACCACGGACGTGCTGGGACCGCTGACGAAGACGCACTCGGCATGGCGGCCCGCGAACGCGCGGCCGCGGCTTGAGGTGCCGGCCTGGAACAGCACCGGCGTGCGCTGCGGCGACGGCTCGCACAGATGCACGCCGGGCACGCGGTAGTGCTCGCCGCGATGGTTGATCGCATGGACCTTCGCCGGGTCGGTGAACACGCGGCCGGCCTTGTCGCGCTGGACCGCGCCATCCTCCCAGCTGAGTTCCCACAGCTTGTAGACGACGTCCAGGTACTCGTCGGCCAGGTCGTAGCGCTCGTCGTGCGCGCGCTGCCCGGTCTGCCCGAGGTTGCGCGCCGCGCTGTCGAGGTAGCCGGTGACGATGTTCCAGCCGATGCGTCCGCGCGTCAGGTGGTCCAGCGTCGAGATGCGCCGCGCGAAGCTGTACGGCGGCTCATACGTCAGCGCCACCGTCACGCCGAAGCCGAGATGCTTCGTCACCGATGCCATCAGCGGCACCAGCGCCAGCGGATCGTTGAGCGGCACCTGCACCGCGTGCCGCAGCGCCGCGTCAGGCGAGCCGCCGTGCACGTCGTAGACGCCCAGCACGTCGGCCAGGAACACGCTGTCGAAGCCGCCGCGCTCCAGCAGCCGCGCCAGCTCGATCCAGTACTCGGGCTCGGTATAGCGATGCGACTCGTCGCGCGGATGTGTCCACAGCCCCGGCGACTGGTGCCCGACCGTGTTCATCGCGAAGGCGTTGAATCGCACAGGCTTGACCGCCCCGCCCGCGTCGGGCTTCGGCTCCTTGCCGCTCATTGCAGGAACGCCGGCCGCGCGTAGCCGGGGAACTTCTGCACCAGCACCGACTTGAACTCGGGCGCGCGGAAGGCGTCCGCCAGCGCCAGGGTCCACGGCGCCTGCTTGTCCTTGCCTTTCACCGCCAGCACCAGCATGTAGTGGTCAGGCGTCTTCTCCAGCAGCAGCGCGTCGGTCAGCTTCAGCCCGCTGGAGATCGCGAAGTTGCCGTTGACGATCGCATACTCCGCGTCGTCCAGCGTGCGCGGGATCTGCGCCGCCTCGATGGGCTGCAGCTTCAGGTTGAGCGGGTTGGCGGCGATGTCCTTCTCCGTCACGCGGATCGGATCGGCGCCGGGCTTGAGCGTCAGCAGCTTCTGGTCGGCCAGCAGCGCGAGGCCGTGCGCCAGATTGGCCGGATCGTTGGCCAGCGTGATGCGGTCGCCCGGTTTCACGTCGGCCAGGCTCTTGCGCTTCTTCGAGTAGATCCCGAACGGCGCCATCGGTCCTTGCACCACATCCACGATGTCCAGCTTGCGGTCCTCGCGGAAGCGGTTCAGGTAGGTGATGTGCTGGAAGAAGTTGGCGTCCAGCGCGCCCTGCGCCAGCGCGATGTTGGGCTGCACGTAGTCGTTGAACTCGACCAGCTTGACGGTGTAGCCGCGCTTCTCCAGCAACGGCTTGATGCCCTGGCGCAACACCTCGATGTTGGAACCGGCGGTCGCGCCGATGGTGATCTCCTTCTTGTCCTGCGCCTGGACGACGGGCGCGGAAAGTGCGGAGGCGGTGAGCGCGAGGGCCAGCACGGTGCGGCGGGAGAAGGTCATCGGGAAGTCCTTGAAGGTCCGGGAGGTATGGGAGGTATGGAAGGTATGAGAGAGATGAATGCGCTCAGCGCTTGTCGAGCCGCCGCGCCACGCGCTGGCCGGTGAACTGGATCAGCTGCACGAGCACGACGAGGATGGCCACCGTCAGCACCATGACGTCGGTCTGGAAGCGGTAGTAGCCGTAGCGGATCGCGAGGTCGCCGATGCCGCCGCCACCGACGACGCCCGCCACCGCCGAGTACGACAGGAAGCTGATCGCCAGCACCGTCAGCGCGCCCACCAGGCCGGCGCGCGCCTCGCGCACCAGCACGCGCAGGACGATCTGCGTCTCGGAGGCACCCATCGCGTGCGCGGCCTCGATGACGCCGCGCGGCACCTCGCGCAGGCATTGCTCGACCAGGCGCGCGAAGTACGGGATCGCCGCGAAGGACAGCGGCACCGCCGCGGCCAGCGGCCCGATCGAGGTGCCCGCGACCACGCGCGTGATGGGCACCAGCGCGACCAGCAGGATGATGAAGGGGAAGCTGCGCACGGTGTTCACCACCGCATTGATCAGCCGATGCAGCAGGCCCGCGCCGCGATGGCCCGACAGCGACTGGCCCGGGCTCAGCAGGAAGAGCAGCACGCCCAGCGGGCCGCCGAACAGCACGGCCGAGCCCAGGCCGATGGCGAGCATCAGGCCGGTCTGACCGAGCGCGATCCAGATCTCGGGCAGCAGCGCGATGAGGTTCTCAAGCATGGCGGACCTCCCGACGTCCGATGGACGCGATGACTTCGGAGGTCGCCAGCGCCGAGGCGTCCAGCGCGGCGAGGTTCGCCGCCTGGCGCTGCAGCCGTGCGAGTTCAAGGCCGAGCGGCGAGATCGCGACCCGCGACGCATCGACGACGTCGAACTGCTCGACCAGGCGGCCGTCCGCGATCACCGCCGCCCGACGGCACAGGGTCTGCACGACCTCGAGTTCATGCGTGACGATCACGATCGTGACGCCCAGGCGCGCGTTGATGTCGGCCAGCGTGGCGAGCAGTTCGCGCGTGGTCTCGGCATCGAGCGCGGAGGTCGGTTCGTCGCACAGCAGCACGTCGGGCTGCGGCGCCAGCGCCCGCGCAATCGCGACCCGCTGCTTCTGGCCGCCGCTGAGCTGCGCCGGGTACTGGTCGGCCTTGTCGGTCAGGCCGACCAGCGCCAGGCACTCGGCAACGCGGTCCGCGATCTCGCGGCGCGAGCGGCCCGCATGCAGCTGCAGCGGGAAGGCGACGTTCTCCGCCGCGGTCGCGTTCTGCAGCAGGTTGAACTGCTGGAAGATCATGCCGAGCCGCTGCCGCTCGCGGCGGAGTTCCGTCGGCTTCAGCGCGGTCAGCTCGTGGCCGGCGACGTGCACGCGACCCGCGTCGGGGCGCTCCAGCAGATTGATCAGCCGCAGCAACGTGGACTTGCCCGCGCCGCTCTTGCCGATCAGGCCCAGGATCTCACCGGGGCGCACGGACAGGCTCACGTCGCGCACGGCGTCGAACCGCCGCCCGTCGGGCAGCACGAAGGACTTGGACACGCCGTCGAGGCGGATCAACGCGTCGCCCTTCTGATCGTTCTTCCGGCCGTGTTTCGAATCGTCGTCCGGGTCGTTCTTGGGATCGCTCATCGGGACCACCTCGATCAGGAGTACGCCGTCGGATCGGGGATCCGGTCGTCGAGGAAGAAGCGGCCCAGGTCGCGCAGCTTGTAGTCGACCGGGTCGTGCAGCGTGTGCACCCGCGCGTTGCGCCAGAAGCGATCGAGGCCGAATTCGGCCGAGGTGCTGCGCGCGCCGGTCAGCTCGAACAGCTGGCTGCTGACCTCGACGCCGGCGCGGTGCGCCAGCACCTTGGCCTCGGCGCCCGCCAATGCAACCTCGCCGCGTTCCCGCGCGGTCAGCGCATCGCCGCGCTCCAGCGCGCGCCGCAGCAGGTCGACGGCGTCGGCGGAGACGGCCTGCGCCGCCCGCACCTTCAGCCACAGGTCGCCGTAGCGGTGCTGCACCAGCGGATCGTCGACCGCGCGCGCCACGCCCGATGCCGACCAGGCCCTGCCGCGCGCCGCCGTGTAGCGGCGCGCCTCGTCGAAGGCGCCTTCGCCGATGCCCAGGTACAGGTGGGTCATGATCAGTTGAGCGATCTGCGAGCGCAGCGTCGCGCGCGGCGTCGGGCTCTGGCCCGGCACCTGCAGCAGTTCATCGTCGTCCAGCCGCACCGCGTCGAAGCGCACCGTGCCGCTGTCCGTCTGGCGCTGGCCGAAGGCGTCCCAGTCCTGCTCGACGCGCACCCCCTCACGCCGCGTGGGCACGATGCCGATCAGGAATGCGCCCTCGCCCGTCGTCGCGGACACGGTCAAGCGGTCCGAGCCCAGCGAGCCGGAGCAGAAGCTCTTCACCCCGTCCAGGCGCCAGCCGGCACCATCACGTGCCGCCGTGAGCCGCGTGTCCGCGGGATTGAGCGCATTGCCCCAGAACAGCCGCTGCTCGGCCGTCTCGCGCAGATGGCGCGCGCCGTGCGCCGTCGCGGCCGGGCCGCCGTACAGCGACACGCCGTAGAGCTGCAGATGATGGAAGGCCAGCACATGCGCCAGCGCGCTGTCGACGCGGGCGATGCGCCTCACGGCCTCGCAGAACTCGGGGATGCCGCCGCCCAGGCCGCCGTGCGCCTCGGGGATCGTCAGCGCGAGCAGGCCGCTGGCGCGGATCAGCTCGCGCTGCTCGGCGGCATGGCCGCCGTCGCGGTCGCGTTGCACGGCCGTCGCGGCCAGTTGCTCCACCACGCGGTCAAGGCCTGGCCCCAGGAGCTGGGCCAGCGCGGCGACGGCGGCGGAGGAAGAAGTCGAGGAGGCGTCGTCGAGACGACGTAGCACGGGAGCGGTCATCGGCGGGGGGAACTCGGGGGCGGCAATGCGCGATGGCGCCGAGTGTTCCTGTCCGCCCGCGCGGACCGAAGCGAGAAATTCGTCTGTGCTTATGCGATGCCCGGCAACGCGCCCGCGCCGACCGGGGTCAGTCGGTGCTCAGCCCGTGCTCAACCAGGTGCAGGCGTTCTTGGCGGCCTGCGCGTTGCTCTGGATGCCGACTTCCTGCGAGAGCAGCGCCTGCATGCGGTGTGCGCATTGCTCGATGTGGCGCTTGTCGGGATGCCACGGCCCGGCCGCGTTCCCGCTGCTCTGCAGGTTCGCGTTCTTCGTGTAGACGACGCGCCAGAGCGTCTGTTTGAGGTCGCTGGCATTCATGGGGCGCAGTATTCCGAAGCCACCGGGCCCCGCGCGAGAGGGCATCGTCGTCACCGCGTGTGAGGCATTGCCCTACATCGGAGCGTCGCGTGCCGAAATGGCGCCCCGGGCTTGCCCCAGGCCAGTGCGCGCGGCCGGGCTGTTAATCTTCCATTCATGAACCTGCTGCTCGCCGAAGACGACGCGATCCTGGCCGACGCCCTGTGCGAACAGATGCGCGCCAGCGGCTTCTCCGTGGAGCACGCCCCCAACGGGGCGGTCGCGCAGTACCTGCTCGCCAAGCAGCAATTCGACGTGGTGGTGCTGGACCTCGGCCTGCCGATGGTGGGCGGCATCGAGGTCCTGCGGCAGCTGCGCCAGACGGACGCCTCGCTGCCGGTGCTGATCCTGACGGCGCTGGACAGCCTGGAGGACCGCGTCGCCGGACTCAACGCCGGGGCCGACGACTACCTGACCAAGCCCTTCGATTTCCCCGAGCTGGAAGCCCGTCTGCGCGCCCTGCTGCGCCGCAGCCGCGCGCTGAAGGCCAGCACCGAGCTGGGCCAGCTCAGCATGCAGCGCGAGACCCGCAGCGCGCAGGTGCGCGGCGAGATGCTGGAGCTCAGTCCGCGCGAGTTCGACCTGCTCGACCTGCTGCTCACGCACCAGGGCCGCGTGATCACGAAGGAGCAGATCAACCAGGCCTGGTCGGGCGACCGCAACGGGGTCCTCACCCACGCCAACAACGCCAACGGCGCCAACGGCCCCGCCAACGCCAGCAGCGCGACCGGCACCGCCGGCGCCGCCGACAGCAGCGCGGCCACCAACGCGGTCGAGGTCTACATCCACCGCCTGCGCCGCAAGCTCGAAGGCTCGCAGGTGGCCATCCGCACCGTGCGCGGCCTGGGCTACCTGCTGGAGCTGGAACGCGCCTGAGGCGCGCCCCCAACCCCAGCCCCAGCCCTGCCCTCCGATGGCCCCCGCCCGCTTCTCCCTCAAGCGCCAGCTGCTGCTGTGGCTGCTGCTGCCGCAGGTCGTGCTGTGGCTGGCGGGCGCGGTCTTCAGCTACCGCCTCGCGGGCCGCTACGCCAACGAGGCCGTCGACGCCACGCTGCTGCAGGCCACCCGCTCGCTCGCGCGCCAGGTCAAGCCGATGGGCAACGGGCTGCTGATCGACTTCCCGCGCGCGGCGCAGGACGTGCTCGAGGCCGACCCCAGCGACAAGCTGCTCTACACGGTCAGTTCGCCGCCGGGCAAGTTCATCCTCGGCAACCGCAACCTGCCCAGCCCGCCCGCGCAGCCGGCCAGCCCGCCGCTGGGCCAGGCGCAGTTCTACGACGGCGAGATCGACGCCGAGGAGGCCCGCACCGCCTCGCCGGTGCGCGTGGCCGCGCTCTACCTGCAGTTCGGCGAGAACCCCAAGGCGCAGCAGACGATGCTGGTGCAGGTGGCGCGCTCCAGCGCCAACCGCGAGCTGCTCGCGCGCCGGCTGCTGATCGACACCATGCTGCCGCTGTCGCTGCTGATCGTGCTGATGAGCATGATCGTGTGGGCCGGCGTCGGCGCCGGGCTCGCGCCGATCGCGCGGCTGCGCCGCCTGGTCGAGGGCCGCAAGCCCAACGACCTGCGCCCCATCGAGCTGGACGCCGCGCCGCAGGAGCTGCGCTCGCTCGCGCAGGCGATCAACGACCTGCTCGAGGCCGTGCGCCACAACGTCCAGGGCCAGCGCCGCTTCATCAGCGACGCCGCCCACCAGCTGCGCACGCCGCTGGCGGGGCTGAAGAGCCAGAGCGAGCTGGCGCTGGCCGAAGCGCCGCCCGGCCCCCTGACGATGCGCCTCGCCCGCGTGCATGAAAGCGCGACGCGCAGCGCCCACCTCGTGAACCAGCTGCTGGCGCTGGCGCGCACCGAGCCGGAGTCGCTGACACGGCAGACGCCGGTGCGCTTCGACCTCGGCCGCCTCGCCCGCGAGGTCACCGCCGAACTGGTGCCGCGCGCGCTCCAGCAGAACGTGGACCTGGGCTACGACGGCCCGGACTGCGATCCGGACTGCGCCTCCGCCTCGCAGCTCGAGGAGCCGCTCACCGAGCCGCGCGCGCCCGGCCTCGCCTCGGAGCAGGAGGACCGCCCCGTCGAGGTCACCGGCATCCCGCTGCTGCTGCGCGAGGCGCTGGTCAACCTGGTCGACAACGCCCTGCGCTACGCCGGCCGCGGCGCGCGGGTCACCGTGCAGGTGCACGGCACGGCCGACCGGGCGGAGCTCGTCGTGACCGACAACGGCCCCGGCATCCCCGAGGACCTGCGGGAGCAGGTCTTCGAGCGCTTCTTCCGCGCCACCCACGAGGGCAACGGCTGCGGACTCGGCCTGGCGATCGTCAAGGAGATCGTCGAGCGCCACGGCGGCCGCATCGCGCTGGCCACGGCCCGGCCGCGCGGGTTGCGCGTGTCCATGAGCCTGCCCCTGGCCGCCTGAGCACCGCGCGGCCCCTCGTCGGACATCGGTCCTCACAGGACTTGCCAACGCGGCGGCTCCCCTGAACCTGCGCGCGATGCGCAGCGACTGCGCACCAAGACGGCCCCGACAACACGCCAGGCGCCCGAAAGTTCTCCAGGGCGCCCGAAAGTCCCGCTTTTCATGCACCAGAACGCTAGTGGTAAGCACCAATATAGTTTCATTAATGAATTATTAAAGTTCAGCCCGCATGCAAGAAAGATAAACGTCCGATTAACGGCGGCACGCCCGGAGCACCGTTGACCGGAGACAACCGGAGACTGAACATGACCCGCACCTCGCGCTTGCGCACCACCGCCTTGTCGACGCTGTCGACCGCCGCCGGCCTGCTGATGGCCGCCGGCTCCGCCCACGCCCTGGACTACACCGGCTACTTCCGCGCCGGCCCCGGCGGCACCACCGACGGCGGCGCCAGCCGCGCCTGCTACGCCCTCAACGGCGGCACCAGCGGCATGAAGTACCGCCTCGGCAACGAGTGCGACATCTACGGCGAGTTCCAGCTCGCCCAGGGCTTCAAGAAGGACGGCATCGACTACAAGGTCGTGCTGATGACGGACTACTTCAATCCGCATTCCGACGCGGACGACGCCAAGCACCTGCGCCTGGCGCAGATGTACGCCGAGGCCAAGGGCTTCGACTTCGCCCCCGAGGCCACCGTCTGGGCCGGCAAGGAACGCGGCCGCCGCGGCGACATCCACATCGTCGACACCTACTTCACCGAGATGGCCGGCATCGGCGCGGGCTTCAAGGGCCTCAACGTCGGCCCGGGCAAGCTCGGCGTCGCCTACTACACCAACGACAAGGACAACAACCAGCGTCCGGCCCACCGCGGCAACGTCGAGTACGTCGACATCGCGTCCAACCCCGGCGGCACGCTGGCCTTCTTCGGCACGGCGACCAAGTCGCAGTTCGCCGGCGGCACCAACGGCTGGGGCCTGACCGCCAAGCATGTCCAGAGCAAGCTGTTCGGCTCGGATTTCAACAACGTGCTGTGGGTGCAGTACGCGCAGGGCTCCACCGGCCTGAACTCCAACTTCGGCAACCAGACCGACACCTCCGCGGCCAAGAAGTTCCGCGTCGTCGAATCGGTGAACTTCCAGCAAGGCGCCTGGGGCGGCATGGGCATGCTGCTGTGGGCCAACGAGAAGGACAACGCCGGCAAGGCCACGGTGTCCACCTCGGTCGGCGGCCGCCTGTCCTACGGCGTGACCCGCAACTTCAAGCTGCTCACCGAGGCCGGCGTCTCGCAGTACAAGCCCGACGGCGGCCAGACCGCGCGCCTGACCAAGGTGACCTTCGCCCCCACGCTGTCCACCGGCCCGGCGCTGATGGACCGACCCGAGTTCCGCCTCTACGTCACCCACGCCAAGTGGAACAAGGCGGCCGGCAACGTCACCGGCGTGGACGGTTACGCTGGCGAGACCTCGGGCACCAGCTTCGGTGCGCAAGTCGAAGTCTGGTTCTGACGCCGCCCCGACACGCCACCCCGACACGCGATTGCGGCACGCGATCCCAGCCGCGATCCTGACCGCGATCCCAACGATTTGGAGACAACCGAATGATGAAGCTCAAGCAACTCTCCCAGGCCGCCGCGCTGTGCGCCCTGATGGCCGCCGGCGCGGCCCGGGCCGGCGAGGTCGAGGTCCTGCACTGGTGGACCAGCGGCGGCGAGGCCAAGGCCGCCACCGCGTTGAAGGCCACGCTGCAGAAGCAGGGCCACACCTGGAAGGACTTCGCGGTGGCCGGCGGCGGCGGCGACTCCGCGATGACGGTGCTGAAGTCGCGCGTGGTCTCGGGCAACGCCCCGGCCGCGGCGCAGATCAAGGGCCCGTCGCTGCAGGAATGGGCCGCTGAAGGCGTGCTGACCAACGTCGACGCCGTCGCCAAGGCCGGCAAGTGGGACGAGGTCATCCCGCCGGTAGTCGCCAACATCATGAAGTACCAGGGCCACTACATCGCCGCGCCGGTCAACGTGCACCGCGTGAACTGGCTGTGGGTCAACCCCGAGGCGCTGAAGAAGGCCAACGCCAAGCTGCCCACGACCTGGGACGAATTCTTCGTCACGGCCGAGCAATTCAAGAAGGCGGGCATCGTCCCCGTCGCGCACGGCGGCCAGAACTGGCAGGACTTCACCACCTTCGAAGCCGTCGCGCTGGGCGTGGGCGGCACCGACTTCTACAAGAAGGCGTTGGTGCAGCTGGACCCGGCCACGCTGACCGGCCCGCAGATGGAGAAGGTGCTGACCACCTTCAAGCGCATCAAGGACTACACCGACAAGAACGCGTCGGGCCGCGACTGGAACCTGGCCACCGCGATGGTGATCAAGGGCGAGGCCGGCATGCAGATCATGGGCGACTGGGCCAAGGGCGAGTGGGTCGCCGCGGGCAAGACGCCGGGCAAGGACGTGCTGTGCGTCGCCGCCCCGGGCACGCAGAAGGCCTTCACCTTCAACATCGACTCCTTCGCGCTGTTCAAGCTGAAGAACGCCGCCAACGAGAAGGCCCAGCAGGACCTGGCCACCGCGATCATGTCGCCGGACTTCCAGGAACTGTTCAACCTGAACAAGGGATCGATTCCCGTGCGCACCGGCATGAAGATGGACAAGTTCGACGACTGCGCCAAGCAGTCCGCGACGGACTTCGCCGCCGACGCCAAGTCGGGCACCCTGGTGCCGTCGATCGCGCACGGCATGGCGGTCCCCGCCGCGGCCGAAGGCGCGATGAAGGACGTCGTGAGCCAGTTCTGGAACAGCGACAAGATGACGGCCAAGGAGGCGCAGACCAAGCTCGCCGCCGCCGCCAAGACGAAGTAATCGATGTCCATGAAGTAAACGCAGCAAGCGTCGCCGGCGTCTGCAACGACGCCGGCGATGCCGGCCCCGAGGGGGCGGACCCACCCTAGCGACTGGACCGCCCCCGCTCCGTTTCCCCGACGCGCCGTCCGCGGCGCGTCCTCAGGTCCGCTCCCACGCATGTCCGCTTCCCGAGCCCCCCGCAGTCCCTGGCTTCCCAAGCTGGTGGTCGCGCCGACCTTCCTCGTCTCCTTCCTGTTCATCTACGGCCTGATGGCGTGGAACGGCTACCTGTCGCTGTCCGCGTCGCGGCTGCTGCCGAACTACACCTTCGTCGGCCTGGACCAGTACCGCGCGCTGTTCGACAACGAGCGCTGGTGGCTGGCGCTGACCAACCTCGGGATCTTCGGCGCGCTGTTCATCGGCGGCGCGATGGCCGTGGGCCTGCTGCTGGCCATCCTGCTGGACCAGAAGATCCGCGGCGAAGGCGTGCTGCGCACGGTGTACCTGTACCCGATGGCGCTGTCCTTCATCGTCACCGGCACGGCCTGGAAGTGGATCCTCAACCCGGGTCTGGGCATCGAGCACCTGATGCAGCAGTGGGGCTTCGAGAACTTCAGCTTCGGCTGGCTGGTCGATCCGGACATGGCGATCTACTGCGTCGTCATCGCCGGCGTGTGGCAGTCCGCGGGCTTCGTGATGGCGCTGTTCCTGGCGGGGCTGCGCGGCATCGACGATTCGATCATCAAGGCCGCGCAGGTCGACGGCGCCTCGCTGCCGCGGATCTACTGGCGCATCATCATCCCGACGCTGCGGCCGGTGTTCTTCTCGACGCTGATGGTCGTCGCGCACATCGCCATCAAGAGCTTCGACCTGGTGATGGCGCTGACCGCGGGCGGCCCCGGCTACGCCACCGACCTGCCGGCCACCTTCATGTACACGATGGCGTTCTCGCGCGGCCAGATCGGCCTGGGCGCGGCCAGCGCCACGGTGATGCTGGCCACCATCGCCGCCATCGTCGTTCCTTATCTCTATTCCGAGCTCCGCTCGAAGAAGTAACCCCGGGCGCCGCGACATGAGTACCCTCACCTCCCCTTCCCGTCCCCCTTCCGGCCCTCCCTCCTCGGGGGGATCCCGCAGCCTCACCGTGCAGCGCGTGCTGCTGTGGGCCGTGCTGCTGGTGTTCGCCTTCTTCTTCCTGCTGCCGCTGTACGTGATGGTCAGCACCTCGCTCAAGGGCATGGACGAGGTGCGCAACGGCACGCTGCTGTCGGTGCCGCTGGCGCCCTCGCTGGACGCCTGGTCCAAGGCCTGGAACAGCGCCTGCACCGGCACCGACTGCGGCGGGCTGAAGCCCTTCTTCATGAACTCGGTGCTGATGGTCGTGCCGGCGGTGCTGATCTCCACGGCGCTGGGCGCGATCAACGGCTACGTGCTGACCAAGTGGCGCTTCCGTGGCAGCGAGCTGCTGTTCGGGCTGCTGCTGTTCGGCGTGTTCATGCCGATGCAGGTCGTGCTGCTGCCGATGAGCCAGGTGCTGGGCACGCTGGGCATCGCGAGCTCGGTGTGGGGCCTGATCCTGGTCCACATCCTGGCCGGCATGCCGTCCACCACGCTGTTCTTCCGCAACTACTACGCCGGCCTGCCCGACGAACTGATCAAGGCCGCGACGCTGGACGGCGCCTCCTTCTTCCAGATCTTCTGGCGCATCGTGGTGCCGCTGTCGACGCCCATCCTGGTGGTGACGCTGATCTGGCAGTTCACCTCGATCTGGAACGACTTCCTGTACGGGGTGGTGTTCTCCGGGGCCGACAGCAAGCCGATCACGGTCGGGCTGAACAACCTGGCCAACACGTCCAGCTCGGTCAAGGAATACAACGTGGACATGGCCGCGGCGCTGATCGCCGCACTGCCGACGCTCGTGGTCTACGTGGTCGCGGGCAAGTATTTCGTGCGCGGGCTGACCGCCGGCGCCGTCAAGGGTTAAGAGGAGTCAAGCATGGGCGCGCTCGCCATTTCTCAAGTCCGCAAGAGCTACGGATCGGCCGACATCCTCAAGGGCATCGACCTGTCGATCGACGCCGGCGAGTTCCTGATCCTGGTCGGCCCGTCGGGCTGCGGCAAGTCGACGCTGCTGGCGATGATTGCCGGGCTGGAGCACCCGACCTCGGGCAGCATCCACATCGGCGACCGGGACGTCACCTACCTGCCGAGCAAGGACCGCGACATCGCGATGGTGTTCCAGAGCTACGCGCTCTATCCGAACATGAACGTCGCGCAGAACATCGCCTTCGGGCTGGAGATGCGCAAGGTGCCGAAGGCGCAGCGCGACACCACGGTACAGCGCGTCGCGAAGATGCTGCAGATCGACCACCTGCTGGACCGCAAGCCGGGCCAGCTGTCGGGCGGCCAGCGTCAGCGCGTGGCGATGGGGCGCGCGCTGGCGCGCGATCCGAAGCTGTTCCTGTTCGACGAGCCGCTGTCCAACCTGGATGCGAAGCTGCGCATCGAGATGCGGGCCGAGATCAAGCTGCTGCATCAGCGCACCAAGACCACGACGGTCTACGTCACCCACGACCAGGTCGAGGCGATGACGCTGGGCGACCGCATCGCGGTGATGCGCGACGGTCTGGTGCAGCAGTTCGGCACGCCGGAGGAGATCTACACCCGGCCGGCCAACCGCTTCGTGGCCGAGTTCATCGGCTCGCCGACGATGAACTTCGTCAGCGCCGAGCGCAACGGCGGCGGCGCGCTCGCCGCGCAAGGCGTGACGCTGCCAGTGAACGCGGCGCAGCAGGCCTCGATCGATGCGGCGGGCGGCGTGCTCTACGGCGTGCGGCCGGAACACATCCGGCTGGCCGAGACGACGGACAGCAGTGCGGGCGGCATGCCCGGCGTGCTGAAGATGAGCGAGCCGACCGGCCCCGAGACCTACCTGCTGGTGGACACGCCGAGCGGTCCGATGACGGCGCGTGTCTCGGGCAACCCTCACCTCAATGTCGGTGACGCGGTTCGCCTGCAATGGGCGGCGGAGTCGGCCCACCTGTTCGACGCGAAGGACGAGCGCCGCCTCGCGTGATCCCGTGGGTGGGACCGGAAGGCCTCACCCGCAGCCAGATCGTCTGCGCCGCGAGCACCGCGGCCAGCACCAGGGCGATCCAGGCGGAGCCGTCGGAACCGACCATCGGCGAGGCGGTCTGCTTCACGTAGACACCGACCAGGCCCCACACCGCGGCGCCGGCATAACCGAGCGCCGCGGGGCCGGTGCCCGGTGCGTGCAATCGCGCGTTCGCGACCAGCAGCAACAAGGCGGCCAAGGCCCACAGCACCAGGGTCCAGGGCAACTGGTCCTGCGTCGGCAGCACCTGCGCCGCGACGACGGTCTGCGCGGTGTCCAGGAAGGCGGCCAGCGACAGCCACCCCGTGTGCAAGGCCAGCGGGAACACGGCGAGCCAGGACTGCGCGCCGCGCGGCATTGCGCGCGCCACCAGCATCAAGGCCCACAGCAGGCTGGCCAGCGCGGCCCAGATGACGGCGAGCGCCAGCCCGAACCACTGCTGGGAGAACACGATCATCCAGCTCGCGGTCAGCGTGAAGCCGACGATGACCAGCCAGTGGCAGCGGTGCGAGTCGCGGTGGCCCTCGCGGTCCGGGACCGGTTGACCGCGCAGCAGCCAGGTGGCGAAGACCAGGTCGAGCAAAAAGATCACCCCCCAGATCGAGAAGGCGTAGCCGTCGGCGACGAGCAGCGTCGGAAAGCGGTCGGAGATCGCGCCGTTGTCGGGCCCGAAGACGCCGCGCTGGGAGGCCCAGGCCACCAGGGGCATGGCCAGCGCGCTGAAGATGACGAGGATCTGGAGCATGGGATCGAAGAGTGCAAAGCAAGTCTGCTCCGATCCCGGCAAGCCACATGCCCCCTGACCAAAGGCCCTCCTGCGAAGACCGCAGCCCTCACCCCCCGCCCTCTCCCGCGCTGCGGGAGAGGGAGCCCGATTGGCGCCCTTCTTACTCCCTCTCCCGCTTGCGGGAGAGGGTCGGGGTGAGGGCCAGCGGCGGGGGCAGTACAGAGGCTGGCGGCGCACGACGGATCACTGTTGATGCATACAGCTATGATCGCGGCCATGTGCCCCGATGCCCTTGCCGACGTGCGGAACGACGTCTTCGCCGACCTCAACCCCGAGCAGCGCTCGGCGGTGGAGCACGGCCTTGGCGACGCCGCTCAGGACGGCCACGGCCCGCTGCTGGTGATCGCCGGCGCGGGGTCGGGCAAGACCAAGACACTGGCCTCGCGCGTGGCGAGGCTCATCCAATCCGGCGCGGATCCTCAGCGGCTGCTGCTGCTGACCTTCTCGCGCCGCGCCGCCGGCGAGATGGAGCGCCGCGCGGGACGTGTGCTGCATCGCGCGTTGGGTCTGGCCTCGACGCAGGCGCCGCCGCGCTTCCCCTGGGCCGGCACCTTCCACAGCGTCGGCGCGCGCCTGCTGCGCGAGTACGCGCATCGCATCGGCCTCGCGCCGAACTTCACCATCCTCGACCGCGCCGACGCGGAGGACCTGATGGGGCTGCAGCGCCAGGCGCTCGGCCTGGCCGAGACCACCGAGCGTTTTCCGCTGAAGGGCACCTGCCTCAACATTTACTCGCGCGTCGTCAACAGCGAGGCGCGACTGGACCAGGTGCTGCAGGAGCACTTCCCGTGGTGCTTCCCGGTCCATGACGAACTCAAGCGCCTGTTCAAGGCCTACGTCGAGGAGAAGCAGCATCAGCAGCTGCTCGACTACGACGACCTGCTGCTCTACTGGTCGGAGCTGATGGGCGACGACACGCTGGCCGCGGAGCTGGGCGAGCGTTTCCAGCATGTGCTGGTCGACGAGTACCAGGACACCAACCGGCTGCAGGCGACGATCCTGAAGCGGCTCAAGCCGCGCGGCGACCGGCTGACGGTGGTCGGGGACGACGCGCAGGCGATCTACTCGTTCCGCGCGGCGGAGGTCCGCAACATCCTGGAGTTCCCGGCGCAGTTCGACCCGCCCGCGCGCGTGGTCGCGCTGGAGCGCAACTACCGTTCGACGCAGCCCATCCTGGACGCCTCCAACGCCGTGATCGCCATGGCACGCGAGCGTCACGAGAAGCGCCTGTGGACCGACAAGGCCTCGAGCGAGCTGCCGCATCTGGTGACCGTCGACGACGAGGCACGGCAGGCGCAATGGGTCGCGGACAAGGTGCTGGAGCGCCGCGAGCAGGGCCTGAAGCTGACGCGCCAGGCGGTGCTGTTCCGGACCTCGAGCCACGCGGCGCCGCTGGAGTTGGAACTGACGCGACGCAACATCCCCTTCGTCAAGTTCGGTGGGCTGAAATTCCTCGAAAGCACGCATGTGAAGGACGTGCTGAGCGTGCTGCGATGGGCCGAGAACCCGCGCGGTCGGCTGGCGGGCTTCCGCGTGGCGCAACTGCTGCCGGGCTTCGGCCCGGCGAGCGCGAGACGGCTGCTCGACGCGATGTCGCCGGTCGCCGATCCGGCGCAGGCCCTGCGCGACTTCGAGCCGCCGCGCGCCGCCGCCGCGTCGTGGGCCGCCTTGCGCGACCTGATGCTGCAGCTGATCTCGGGGTCGATCTGGCCGATGGATCTCGAAGAGGCGGTGCAGTGGTACGCGCCGCATCTGGAGCGGCTGTATGACGACGCACCGGTGAGACTGTCCGACCTGGAGCAGATCACGCGCATCGCGCAGGGCTACGGGTCGCGGGAGCGTTTCCTGACCGAGCTGACGCTGGACCCGCCGGACGCGAGCAGCGACGAGTCGGGCGTGCCGCTGAAAGACGAGGACTACCTGATCCTGTCGACGATCCACTCGGCCAAGGGCCAGGAGTGGAACGCGGTGTACCTGCTGAACTGCGTGGACGGCTGCATGCCGTCGGACCTGAGCACTGGCGCGCAGGCGCAGATCGAGGAGGAGCGCCGGCTGCTCTACGTCGCGATGACGCGGGCGAAGGACCACCTGGCGGTGATGGTGCCGCAGCGCTTCTACGTGACACAGCAGACGCGCAACGGCGACCGCCACCTCTACGCGAGCGTGTCGCGTTTCCTGCCCGGCAAGGTGGTGCGCCACTTCGAGAAGATGGGCCCCGCCAACCAGACGCAGGCGCCGCTGCCGGAGCTCGTGAAGCCGGCGATGGACGTCGCCGCGAAGCTGCGTAAGGCCTGGGACTGAACTCCCCCATCGGGGCGGGCTGAATCCCCCGTCGCGATCGATTCAATCCCTCATTGGTGCGCACGCTTCGCGTTCGTGGCGGAGCTGCAACTGGGTGGATGGCGAGACGCCGGAGCGCTCATAGCATGAAGGCATGCAGTCTCCCGCCCTTGCCAAAGCGGCTGCCGCACTCCTTGCGGCCTGCCCGCCCAGCCTGATCCCGCAGTGGATCCAGGACGTCAACACATTCGTCGGTCTGATCGGATTCGCGATCACGATCGTTGTCTGGTGGCAGGTGAGGAGCGTGCGACTGTCGTTCCAAGCGAAGGCGCGATTGCCCGGCCTGGCTGACGAAATAGGCGCTTCACGCAAGGAGCTCGACAAGGCATCGAAAGCGGCCGACACCACGCGTCAGGATCTGCACCAGATGTTCGGCGACGTCGCCACGCTGCTTGCCACGGCCCGGGACCTGATGCCGAGCCGCTCCCGATCCCCCGTCAACGAAGCGATCGTTGCCGTGAATGCCGCCCGCATCCAGCTTGACAGTACACCGCGTTGCCATGCGGTCGACCTGGGAAAGACATTGGGCGCACTCAAGGCTGCAGAGACCGGCGTCTTCCAAACCTCTCTTGCACTGGACTGGAAATGATCCATTACGCAGACGACATGACTCGGGCGTTTGTCGCCACCCTGCAGACCCTGACCGAGGCGAACGCCATCGAATGGCGGATCGTGGAGCCACCTTCTCCTCTCCCGGGCATCCAACCATCGCAGCCGTGGCATTTCATGGCGGTGCACAAGGGAATCGAGCTCGCGCTCTACCGTGAAAGGCCGATATCCCCTCCCGCCCCGAGGTTCGGAAACACCGACAACTTCTTGTACGTGCTCGCTATCCAGGACTGCCTCGGGCGCGAAATTTGGCAGGCGCGGCACGTTTCGTACGCCGTCGAGCGCCTCTTCGATCTGGTACATGACAAGGTGATCAAGATCGACGTCATCCTCTCTGATGTCATCGATCCTGCCACCCTTGCCTCATTCGAGCGGGACCGGAAACTGAGGATCCAGGATCTGATCGACGGCGATGGCCTGATCGGATGGTTCCGCCGTCAGCGACGTGCATTGAGGGAGCGTTTCGCCTGGACCGACGCAGGATCGCGCACGCTGAGCTCGTGAGAGGGCATGCCACTCACGCGCGTAACGCACGTTACGGCAAGCCCGGACGGCGGTCCGTCGCGAAGAACTTAAACTTCGCGACGGTCAAACCCTGACCCCGTGCTTTCCGGAAGATCTCCGGACAAGTTCCCGGCCCACCTCCCGGACCCAGCCCGCCAGCCCAGCCCGACCGCCGTGACGATCCGCGACACCGTTCTCCGCACCCTCTCCCACACCAACTGGAAGCTCGCGCTGCCGGCGCTGATCCTCACCTGCGGCTGCCTGATCGTGGAAGCCGCCAGCGACGATCCCGAGGTCGTCGTCCCGACGACGGCCCCGACGACCGCCGCGATCAGCCCCAACGGCGTCCTGACGCCGGCGCCGGCCGGCGCCTCCGCGCCGGCGCCGACGACCCCGGCAGCCTCTTCACCCCTGATCGCCAAGTCGCCCGGCACGGTCGTCGCCCCGACGCCATCCGACGAGCCGCTGATGAAGCTGCCCGTCAATGCCCGCCACATGCTGGTGGTCGATGACACCGGCCGCGTGCTGATGTCCAAGGAACCGGACACCGTCGTGCCCATCGCCTCGCTGACCAAGCTGATGACGGCGATGGTGGTGCTGGACGCGAAGCAGGACATGAACGAGGAGATCAAGATCGATGACGCCGACGTCGACCGCCTCAAGCACAGCAAGTCGCGCGTGCGCGTCGGCGCCACGATGAGCCGCGAGGCGGCGCTGGAACTGGCGCTGATCTCGTCCGAGAACCGCGCCGCGTCCGCGCTGGCCCGCCACTTCCCCGGCGGCATGCCGGCCTATGAAGCGGCCGTGGTCGCCAAGATCCGCGCGCTGGGCCTGTCGCACACGGCGCTGGCCGACCCGACGGGCCTGTCGCCCAGCAACACCTCGACGGCCGCCGAGGTCGCCCGCATCGCCGCCGCCGCGGCGAAGTACCCCGTGATCGCGCGCATCAGCAGCGACAAGTCCAGCGCCGTCGAGGTCAACGGCCGTCCGCGCGAGCTGCGCAACACCAACCACCTGGTCGGCGCCAAGGGCTGGGACATCCGCCTGTCCAAGACCGGCTACACCGAGGAAGCCGGGCGCTGCCTGGCCATGCGGATGAAGAGCGGCGGCCAGACCATCACGGTCATCCTGCTCGACGCCGACGGCTCCGCACAGCGCCTGCGCGACGCGGCGTCGATCCGCAAGTCGCTGGCGAAGATCGCCGCGGCCTGACCCCCTCGTTGAGCTGGTAATCCCCCTCGCGGGGGACGCGAGCAGGTTCTTTGAGGCTGATCAAACAACCCTCGGATTCGGCATTCGCGCCACGCCATTGCTGGTCGATCACTCCTAGCATCTGCGGCTCCTCTCACCGCATGTCTGGAGTCGACGCATGCTTCCCGATACCGCACAGACCACCAACGTCACCTTGCTGCCGCAGCAACCGCCGCAACCGCAACCGCAACAGCAACAGCAACAGCAATCCAACTTCGCCCTCGTCGTGCACCGGCTCGATGATCACTCTGAAAAACTCGAGAAGCTCGATGCAAAGATCGAGAAGCTCGATGCAAGGCTCGATGAGAAGATCGAGAAGCTCGATGCAAAGCTCGATGAAAAGATCGAGAAGCTCGACGCGAAGGTGGATGCGCTTCGCAATGACATGCACGCTCACTTCGAGAAGTTCCAAAAGGACGTGAAGGCCGACATGCGCGAAGTCGTGAACGCTGCGATGGCTCCCATCAACGAGCGCTTCAACACGATGGACGAGCGGATCAAGCACGCTGCCACTGCGGCCGACAACAAGCTGCTCCGCTGGTGCGCCGGTTCTGCGGCCGGCTCTTCGAGCCTCGCCTACCTGGTGTCACGGCTGCTGTCATGACAGCGCCCCGGAGGGAGCATCGTTCGCGACTCCCTCCGTCACCCGCAGTAGGCCCCGTCCTACCCGCCCCATGAGCCACCGGAGCTACTGTCGAGCCATATCGGCAGACCGGGTCCCGCCCTCATGGTTCACTCCTCCTCCCCTGCGACGGACCTGCCGCCGTCCGCCCCGCCTTCCGCGCCGCCCGTTGCGCCCAAGAAGGCGAAACGACGCCGCCCGCCGCGCCTGTCCGCCGCCGCCTGGCGCCAGTTCATGCAGATCGCCCGGCCCTACTGGCTCGGCGACCAGCGCAAGGCCGCCTGGGGGCTGCTGGTCCTGATGCTCGTGCTGATGCTGTGCGAGACGCAGCTCGCCGTCATGCTCAACGACAAGACCGGCGAGATGACCTCCGCGCTCGCCGAGCGCAACCACACGCGCTTCTGGCTCGCCGTGCGCGACAGCCTCATCGTCCTGGGCTTCGCAGTGCCGGTGTACGCCTTCTACTACTACATGCGCGACGCCTTCTCCAACCACTGGCGGCGCTGGCTCACCGGCCGCTTCCTCGACGGCTACCTGGACGGGCGCAAGTACTACGAGATCGGCGCCGGCACCTCCGGCGGCGGCGCCGAGATCGACAACCCCGACCAGCGCATCTCCGAGGACATCAACACCTTCACCGGCCGCTCCACCCACTTCGGGCTGCTGATGATCGGCTCCCTGATGCAGCTGGTGGCCTTCTGCGCGGTGCTGTGGTCGCTGTCCAAGCTGCTGGTGGCCTTCCTCGTCGTCTACGCCACCGTGGGCACCTTCCTCGCGCTCTACGTTTTCGGCTCGCCGCTGATCCAGCTCAACTTCTGGCAGCTGCGCCGCGAAGCCGACTTCCGCTTCGGACTCATGCGGCTGCGCGAGAACGCCGAATCCATCGCCTTCTACCGCGGCGAGCCGCAGGAACGCGCCCACATCGAGAGCCGCTTCGACTCGGTCTACCAGAACTACTGGAAGCTGATCCGCAAGCAGCGCGCGCTCAACCTCTTCCAGCGCGGCTTCAGCCAGCTGACGCTGGTCGTGCCCGCGGTGATCCTGGCCGAGCGGGTGCTGTCGGGCGACCTCGAGGTGGGCGCCGCCGTGCAGGCCGCCGGCGCCTTCGCCGCGGTGCTGACCGCCGTCTCGCTGATCGTCGACAACTTCGAGAGCCTGAGCCGCTTCGTCGCCGGCATCGACCGCCTGCACGCGCTCTCCGAGGTCATGCACAAGCGCAAGCCCCGCGACGAACGCGCCCGCGAGAACATCGCGACGAAACACGCCGCACAGCTCGCGCTGCGCGCGTTGACGCTCTACACGCCGCAGTTCGACCGGCTGCTGGTCGAGAAGCTCGACGTCGCGCTCCAGCCCGGCGAGAGCCTGCTGATCACCGGCGTCAGCGGTTGCGGCAAGAGCTCGCTGCTGCGCGCGATCGCCGGCCTGTGGCGCTGCGGCGAAGGCACGATCGAGCATCCGCCGCTGGAGGACGTGTTCTTCCTCCCGCAGCGCCCCTACCTGCAGCCGGGCACGCTGCGCAGCCAGATGATCTATCCGGACACGTCGACCGAACTCGACGACGACGCGCTGCGTGCCATCCTCGACGAGGTCTGCCTGCCCGAACTCGCCGACCGCGTCGGCGGGCTGGACGCCTCGCAGGACTGGGAGAAGCTGCTGTCCATGGGCGAGCAGCAGCGCCTGGCCTTCGCGCGCGTGCTGGTGCGCACGCCGAAGATGGTCATCCTCGACGAAGCCACCAGCGCGCTGGACAGCTGCAACGAACGCCGCCTCTACGAGCGCCTGTGCCGCGACGGCGTCACGCTGGTGAGCATCGCCCACCGCCACGCCGTGCTGCAGCATCACACGCACGTGCTGCGCCTGACCGGCGGCGGCGCGTGGCAGCTGCATCCCGCCGAGGGCTACGACTTCGACGCGGTGGAGGCCGAGGCCGAAGCCGCGCGGGAAGCCGCGCTGGAAACGGCGATTGAAGCGAAGCTGGCCGACGGCGCAAGGACCGGCCCGGTCGCCAGGCCGAGCGAGAAGGAGACGTCATGAGCACCTGGACCAACGAGGTCATCGAGACCGTGCGCTCCGAGTTCTCCGACGTGCCCGACGTCGCGCAGATCACCCGCATCGCCGTGCGCCTGCTGCTGGCGGCGCTGCTGGGCGGCATCCTCGGCTACGAGCGCGAACACCACGGCAAGGCCGCGGGCATCCGCACGCACATGCTGGTGTCGCTGGGCGCCGCGCTGTTCGTGCTGGTGCCTCAGCAAGGCGGCATGGCGCTCGCCGACATGAGCCGGGTGCTGCAGGGCGTCATCGCCGGCATCGGCTTCCTCGGCGCGGGCGCCATCCTCAAGCTCAAGGACGAGGAGCAGGTCCACGGCCTGACCACCGCCGCCAGCATCTGGATGACCGCCGCCATCGGCATCGCCTGCGGCCTGGGCCGCGAGGCCACGGCCGTCTTCAGCATGCTGCTGGCGCTGTTGATCCTGGCGGTGCTGCCGCTGTTCACCCGGCCGCATCCCCGGCAGGACGAGGACCGGAAGGCGGATGTCCCGCGGGGCCGCCAGCAAGAGGACGGTGACCGGGAGCGCTCAGCCTGACCGCATGCGCCACCGGGCGCGGGCGTTTCGTCAACGCGGTACCGAGTTTGGTGCTCAGCTTCATCCGGTTGTTGATGGCCCAGCCGCTGGCATCCAGGATGGGACCGAGGCTGCGCTGACGCAGCTTGAGCCAGGCGATCAGCATGCTCGGCCCGGAGATCGACAGCACGATGCCCAGCACCGCCAGCGGGATCCACCAGCCGAGGTCCACGAAGCGGCCGAACACGCCGACGATGACCGTGCTGATGCTGCCGAGCGCGACCCCGATCGCCGCGACGGTGCCGACGTCGACGCGTCGTCCGGGGACGCCGAGTCCGGGCAGACCCGCCGCACCGGTGCCCGTCGTTCCGGCGGCGCCCAAGGCACCTGGGGCGCCCACGGGCACGGTCGGCGCGACCGCGGCGGCCGTGGCGGGCTGGTCCGCCGTCGCGATGCGCCCCGCAAGATGGCCCATGCGTCCCTGCTGGGTTGAGTCGCTCGCTGCGGCGCGCTTGGCCACCTGGTCCTCGACCAGCCGCACCAGCTTCTTGTACGGCGACAGGAAGGCCTGGCCGACGCTGATCGGGTTCTCGATCACCTTGACGATGCGCGCGTCCCAGTCGTGGCCGTCGCGGTCGTAGAAGAGCCCGTTGCGACCGACGAAGAGGAAATCGACATCGCCCGCGCTGACCACCGCGACGATGGTGCGCTTCTGGTTCAGGCGCACGCACTCGCAGTAGGCGAGGTAGGCCTTCGCGAGGCCCGCCACCGGCGCGTGCCGCGCGGGATCGGCGACGTCCACGGTCAACTCGCACGCGCGGCCGTCGACGAACAGCGTGCCGGCCTGGAACACCGCGCCGCGGCCCTCGTAGAAATCCTCGAAGGACACGAAGTTGCGCGCCAGTCGCAGCAGGCCGCGCTGGAGCAGCAACAGCTTCTCCAGATCGTTCAGCGCGGCATGGCGCGGCGCGGCGGCGCGGTCGTCCTCCACCTGCTTCAGCAGACGCGCGCGCACCTCGTCGAGATGTCCGCCCGGTTGCGCCGCGGCCAGCGCGGCCACGACGTCCACACCGATTGCGGCGACCGGCCCGGACGGCTGACGCCGCAGCCACTCCCGACAGGCTCGCACCTCGTCCTTCAACGCCAGCCAGTCGCGCTCGTCGAGGCTGTCGCCGAAGTCGGCCGACAAGGCCTGCTCGCGCAAGGTGGCGAGCGCGCCGCGCCAGGCGGGATTGGCGCGATCGTCCAGGGGCAGCGCCGCGCCCGGCGAGACCGGTGCGATGGGCATCTGCCTGAGCACGCCGGCTTCCAGCGACAGCAGTCCGGTCGCATGCGCCTTCAGCTGCTCGGGATCGGTCGCGTTGAGCGTCGCCGCAGCGGACAGGTCGTAGCTCGCGAGCCGGCAGCGCGCGAAGAAGTCCTCGACCTTGTCGTGCACCGCCTGCACCGCCATCGCCGCGGCGCGACGTCCCGCGCAGCCGGCCTCGGCCTCGCCCTCGCGGTGCCAGGCGAGCAGCGCGGACGCCTGCTCGAAGAAAGCCTTGATCCGGGTCTCGTCGATGCCGGGCTCGCCGCCCGCGTCGGCGACGGTGCCCATCGCCTCGCCGATGCGCTGCGCGAGGGCGCGATCCCCGGCATCCTCCATCCCCGCCACCGGCACGATGCCGTCGCCGTTGTGCCGCTCGGCGGCCAGGTGGGACTGACGCTCGCGGATCTCGTCCAGACCGATGTCGGCGAGCGCCGCATGTCCCGTCACGGCCAGCGTGCGCTGAAGCTCCTCCGCCAGCGCGCGGCCCTCGTCGGTGTCGGCCAACGAATCGGGCGACAGCCGCGCATCGCCGCGCAGCAGCGGCTGCCAGTCCTTGAGCCGCGCGCCCGCCCATTCGCAGGCGGCGATCAGCTCGGGCGCACGGATGCGGCCGTCGCGATCGAGGTCGATCAGGTCGAGGGTGCGCTCGTCGAATTCAAGACCGCGGGTGGGACAGGCCAGCGCGACCCAGCGTTTCTGGTCGAGGTCGCGGAGGTTCAAGAGGTCGTCTGCGGTGTCGATGCGCGCCTGGTCCGCACCGCCCGCCCGGAAGAATCGCCAGGGATGTGTCATTGGGTACCAGGCGGCAAGCGACGTGCCGGATCGTCCCTCCCATCCGCGACTCGGGCATGACAGTTGCCGCTCCTTGCGCTAGGGTCGACGAACCGGCGGCGACCCGGAGCTCAGCATGGATCTCGATACCGTCTCCTACGTCTTCCAGAGCCTGGACGGCACGTTCACGATCAAGCCGCGACTGTCGCGGCGCTGGCGCGTGAAACACGACAGCATGCCGTGGGGGGATTCCTTCGCCTCGGCGGAGGAGGCCGCCCAGGCGCTGTCCGTGCGCTTCGCCGTGCCCGCCGACCTGAATGAGTGGACGGAGATCGGCGACTTCCACACCGACGTGGGTGGGTTCCACCTCTGAGTCGGGGCCGGGGGCGCGCGGTCGCTGCGCAGGCTCATGCCGGCCTTGCTGCGGGTGCGGGCCAGACCGCCCCGCCACCGACCGCATGACAGCGCGACCCTTGCGGCAAACCGGACTGCGTCGTGCCGGTGAACGCACCGAAAGCGGGCAGGATCATCAATCCCTCGGATTCGGCGAAACACGGCAGCCGGTGACGCTCGTGCGCGCGGCCGTGCAAGGTCGTCGCCGGATGCAGATGCCCGGCCAGCACGTAGGCATCGTCAACGCGGCGCGGATGGTGACAGGCCGCGAACGGCCCCATCGCATGGGGCTCGTCGACGATCTCGAAGCGCAGCGACGGCGGCGGATCGCCCGCGCGGCTGTCATGGTTGCCGCGGATCAGCAGGCAGGCGACGTCCGCGTGCCGCTCGCGCCAGACGTGCGCAGGATCCAGCACCAGCGGCTGCTGCGCCGCGGCGGCATGCAGGAAGTCGCCGAGCACCACGAGTCGCGCCGCGCGCCGCTCGTCCATCAAGGCGCTCAGGCGATCGAGGTTGTCGCGCGTCGTGCCCGACGGCACCGGTTGGCCCAGCGCGCGGAAACTCGCCGCCTTGCCCAGGTGCACGTCGGCGACGAAGACCGTGCATGTCGCGGGCCACCACAGCGCGCGCTCGGGCAGCAGCCAGACGCGCTCGCCGGCGAGCGTCATCGCCAGCGCGCCCGGCGGTTGATCGTTGTCCGTGGTCGCCGCCGTCATCGCCGTCATCGTCTCCTGCGCCCACCGGCCTCGCGCCCCCTGGCGGGCGCCTCGCCGCGCGTCTCCAGCGCGAGCGACTCCTGCACCGCCTCGACGGCGAACTGCGGCGAGTCCTTCTTCGCGAATACCGCCAGCGCGCGCTCCGCGGGTTCGCGCGCGGTGCCGACCGCGTCGCCGCCGGCACTGCGCTCCAGCTCCGACACCATGCGCGCGATGCGGTCGCCGAGCGACTCGTTGCTAAGCTTCTCGCGGAAGCGCTCCACCATCAACGGGAAGGCCAGCGGCGTCGGTCTCTTCAGCGCGTGGATCTGGAGCGTCTGCCGTCCCATGCGTTCCAGCGCCGACGCGAGATGGCGCACGTCGAGCTCCTGCGTCAGCAGCTCCTGCTCGGCCTGAGCAAGCAGGCGGTTGCCCGGATCGTGCTGCTGGAACACCTCGAAGAACAGCGTCGCCGAGGCCTGCAGCTGCCGGTTGCTGCGGCGCTCGCCGGGGTGGCTCTGGAAGATCAGGCCGGCGATGCGCGCGATCTCGCGGAAGCGCCGCCGCGCGAGCTCGGTCGCGTTCAGGCTGGCGAGCACTTCGCGCAGCAGTTCCTCCATCGGCGGCAGCGTCAGCAGCGCGGGCAGGCGCTCGGCCCAGTCGATCGGCTTGGCGCTGAGCAGCTCGATGCCGTAGTCGTTCAGCGCGATCGAGAAGGTGCCGGTCTCCGGCTGCGCCGCGCGCCACGCGATCAGGCCGGCCAGGCCCAGATGCACCTGCCGCCCGGCAAAGGGATGGAGGAAGAGATGCCAGCCCTCGCGCGACTTGAGCGTCTCCGCCAGCAGCACGTCCGGGCCCGGCACGCCGGACCAGCGCCGCTGGATGTCGATCAGCGGCTTCACGCACTGCATCTCGGGCGAGTCGAAGCGGCCGGCGTCGGCCTCGGCGAGCTCGCGCAACACGGCGTCGGCCAGCGTGCTCGACAACGGCATGCGGCCGCCGTTCCAGCGCGGCAGGGCGGCGCGCCCGGCCGTCGCACGCCGCACCAGCGCCGTCATCTGCTCGACGCGTACCAGCTCCAGCAACCGGCCGCTGAACATGAACGCGTCGCCGGGCTTCAGGCGCGCGATGAAGCTCTCCTCCACGCTGCCCAGCTTGCCGCCGCTCAGGTACTGCACGCTGATCGACGCGTCGCTGACGATGGTGCCGATGTTGACGCGGTGTCGCCGCGCGAGCCGCGCGTCGGGCACGCGCCAGACGCCCTCGCCCTCGCCCTCGCCCTCTCCGTCGGGCACGACGCGGTGGTAGTCCGGGTAGGCCGTCAGCGACGGACCGCCCTGGCGGACGAAGTCCAGGCACCACTGCCACTGGTCCGCGTTGAGGTCCTCGTAGGCGACGGTGCCGCGCACCTCGGCGAGCAGCTCGTCAGGCCGGAAACCGCCGCCCAGCGCCACGGTGACCAGGTGCTGGACCAGCACGTCCAGCGGCGCGCGCGGACTGTGCCGAGCCTCGATGCGACCGGCACGGACGGCCTCGCGCGCGGCGGCGGCTTCGACCAGTTCCAGGCTGTGCGTCGGCACCAGCGTGATCCGCGACGGCCGGCCCGGCGCGTGGCCGGAACGGCCCGCGCGCTGCACCAGCCGCGCGACGCCCTTGGCCGAGCCGATCTGCAGCACGCGGTCCACCGGCAGGAAGTCCACGCCCAGGTCGAGGCTGGAGGTGCAGACGGCGGCTTTCACGCGGCCTTCCTTCAGACCGAGCTCGACCCACTCGCGCACCTCGCGGTCCAGCGAGCCGTGATGCAGCGCCAGCACGCCGGCCCAGTCGGGCCGCGCCTCGAGCAGCGCGCGGTACCAGCGCTCGGCCTGCGAGCGCATGTTGGTGAAGACCAGGCAGCTTTCGCTGGCCTCGATCGCCTCGACCACCTGCGGCAGCATGCGCAGGCCCATGTGGCCGGCCCAGGCGAAACGCTCGGCGGTCTCGGGCAGCAGCGTGTCGATGACCAGCGTCTTGTCGGTTTCGCCCTGCACCAGTACCGCACCGGCGTCGGTGTTGTCGGCGTGGTCTGCCGCGGTGCCCTGCAAGGTCCGCATGGCCTCGTCGAGATTGCCCAGCGTCGCCGAAAGCCCCCAGGTCATCAGCGCACTGCCACGGCCGCTGGCCCTCACCCCTGCCCTCTCCCGCAAGCGGGAGAGGGAGTCAGAAGGGAGTGAGTCTGACGCCGTCATCTGCTTGCGGGAAATGCTGTCTTCAGCAGCGCTCGGTGCATTC
>NZ_DASVNZ010000056.1:0-19623 GCF_036486225.1 Roseateles sp.
ACCGGCGAGAACGCCCTGGCCCATGCCGACGGCGTGGCGGCCATCCTGCAGGGCGTGGGCGCCGCGCAGGACCTGCAGGCGGCCGCCTATCTGGTCTATGCGGCCGATTTCCTGAACAAGCCCGAGGAGCTGGTCGCCAAGGCCTTCGGCGAGAGCGACGCGAGCCTGGTCGCGCACACGCGCCGGCTGGTGCAGATCCAGCGCGCGGCGCGCGAGGCGCGCGTCGAGGAACAGCGCCGGCAGGAACAGACCGAACTCGTGCGCAAGATGCTGCTGGCGTTCTCGCGTGATCTGCGCGTGGTGCTGCTGCGGCTGGCGTCGCGACTGCAGTCGCTGCGCTGGTTCGCGGCGAGCAAGACGCCGTGCCCGCGCGAGCTGGCGGCGGAATCGCTGCAGGTCTTCGCGCCGCTGGCCAACCGGCTGGGCATCTGGCAGATCAAGTGGGAGCTGGAAGACCTCGCCTTCCGTTTCCTGGAGCCCGAGAACTACCACCAGCTCGCCAAGGGCCTGCACGAGAAACGCGTCGAGCGCGAGCAGTCGGTGGAAACCGTGCGGGCCGCGCTGGAGCGCGAACTCCAGGCCCATGGCATCGAGGCACAGGTGCAGGGCCGGCCCAAGCACCTCTACAGCATCTGGAAGAAGATGCGCGGCAAGGGCCTGACGCTGGAGCGCGTCTTCGACCTGCGCGCCTTGCGCGTCGTCGTGCCGGAGGTGGCGGACTGCTATGCGGTGCTGGCGCAACTGCATGAGCGCTACGTCCCGGTGGACGGCGAGTTCGACGACTACATCGCGCGTCCGAAACCCAACGGCTACCAGTCGCTGCACACGGTGGTGATCGCGGCCGACGGCCGGCCGATGGAAGTGCAGATCCGCACCCGCGCGATGCACGAGCATGCGGAGCACGGCGTCGCCGCGCACTGGGCCTACAAGGAAGCGGGCACCAAGGGCTACGCCGGCGTGAGCGCGGCGGGCGAGTTCGAGGAACAGGTGGCGCAGGCGCGCAAGGCGGTGCTGCGGCAGCTGCTGGCCTGGGAGCGCGACTACGTCGCCGAGACCGACGCCAGCTTCGACGACCGCATCTACGTGTTCACGCCGCAGGCCAACGTGGTCGAGCTGTGCGCGGGCGCGACGGCGGTGGACTTCGCCTACGCGGTGCACACCGACCTGGGTCACCGCTGCCGCGGTGCGAAGGTCGACGGCCAGATGGTGCCGCTGAACACGCCGTTGCAGAGCGGGCAGACGGTGGAGATCGTCGCGCTCAAGGAGGGCGGTCCGTCGATGGACTGGCTCAACGCCGAACTCGGTTATCTGCAGAGCCCGCGCAGCAAGGCCAAGGTGCGGGCCTGGTTCAACGCGCAGGTGCAGACGCACACGATCTCGAAGGGGCGCGAGCTCGTCGAGAAGCTGCTGCAGCGCGAGGGCAAGACGGCGATCAAGCTCGACGACCTGGCGGGGCGGCTCGGCTTCAAGAGTGCCGAGGCGCTGTTCGAGGTCGTCGGCAAGGACGAGTATTCGCTGCGCAACATCGAGACGCTGCTGCGTCCGCCGGTGCCGGAAGCGGACGAGGAAGAGCTGCTCGTCCAGCGGCACACGAAGGGCGCGGTCGGGGAAGGGCGCACGCCCAAGGGCGGGGTGCTGGTGGTGGGCGTGGACTCGTTGCTGACGAGTCTGGCGCGCTGCTGCCGGCCGGCGCCGCCGGACGTGATCACCGGCTATGTGACGCGCGGCAAGGGCGTGGCCATCCATCGTTGCGACTGCGCCAACCTGCGCCAGATGGCGCAGTCGGCGCCGGAGCGGGTGATCGCGGTCGCCTGGGGCGAGCCCGCGCCGGACCGCGCGGGCAAGGGCGCGATGTATCCGGTGGACCTGGTCGTCGAGGCCACGGACCGGCCGGGCCTGCTGCGCGACGTGCTGGAGCTGTTCGCGAAGGACAAGCTCAACGTGATCTCGGTGAACCAGCAGAGCGGCAAGGGCAAGCCCTTGCGCAACGACCTGTCGCGGATGAATTTCACCGTCGAGGTGAGCGATGCGCAGCGGCTGCAGCAGACGCTGGTGGCGCTGTCGCAGGTCTCGGGGATCCGCAGCGCGCGGCGTCGCTGACGCCGTCCCCTCGTCGTCTCAGGGTCTGCCGCTCGCGGCCTTGTCGAGGACGCCGTGCGACGGCTGTTCTTTTTGCCTCAGCTTCCTGGACGGACCTGAAAATCCGGCTTATACTGCGAGGCTTCTCCAGGCGCGTAGCTCAGTTGGTTAGAGCACCACCTTGACATGGTGGGGGTCGTTGGTTCGAATCCAATCGCGCCTACCAGATTTGGTAGGCAAGTCCTTCGGGACACCTCAGATGAATCGCCCGCTTCAACGGGCGATTTCTCTTACGGACCAGTGGATTGACCACCGCTGGCCGAGTATTTCAGGCGCGTAGCTCAGTTGGTTAGAGCACCACCTTGACATGGTGGGGGTCGTTGGTTCGAATCCAATCGCGCCTACCAGCATTGGTAGGAAGTCCTCCGGGACTCGATACGTCAGCAAACGCCCGCCGCAAGCGGGCGTTCTGCTTTGTACGCCCGCCGCAAGCGGGCGTTTCGCTTTCTGATTCGGTTTTTCCTTCCGATGCCGGGCGCTGACTCGCGGCCGGCCTGCGGCTTGTGCGATGACCGTGATGGTCGGCAAAGGCACTGCTTTTCCGCCCTGCAGCGCGTCGATCCCGGCGCTAGGATGCCGCGATTCCGGCACCCGCACACGCTCTTGGCGACCGTCTCCAATCCCTTGCTCCGGCGCATCGCGCGCGTCCTGCAGCTGTCCCAGGCGGTGGCGCTGGTCCTGGTGATCGGCGCCGCTGGCGTGCTGGTCGACAGCGCCCGCCGTTACGGCGACGCGAACGATCTGGTCGCCCACACCCATGAGGTCCTCGACCAGCTGAACCAGCTGCGCTCCGGGCTGCTGCGCGGCGGCATCGCGCTGCGCAATTTCGCGCTGGTGCCGCATGCAGAAGCGCTCCAGCGGCTGCGCGCCGCCGCGTCCGACGCCAGGCAGACGGCGGAAACACTCGAATCGCTGGTTCGGGACAACCCCGCGCAGTTGGCCGTGGCAGCAGAGGTGAGGTCCGAGACGTTGGAAATCACCGGCTGGTATCTGGCCTCCGCCGTGATCGGGGACCGCGATGGGGCCGAGGCCTTGCGGCACGGACTCGACGCGCGCATCACGAACGACTCGTCGAAGCGGCTGCGGCAGTTGCTTGACACGATGGAGCGCGCCGAGCGTTCCCTGCTCGCGGCCCGTCAGGCAGGGCAGGAGCGCGGCCTCCAATCGGTCAAGCGATCGGCCCTGGCGCTGGCGGCGCTGTTCATCGCCTTCACGCTGTGGACCATCGGCTACGCCAGCCGCCTCGTCCGCGCCAGCGACCGCGACATGACCCAGCTGGCGACGACGGCCGACACGGACCTGCTGACCGGTCTGGCCAACCGGCGTTCGCTGGAGCGGCGGGCGCAAGAGCTCGCGGGTCAGCCGATGAGCGTCCTCGTCTTCGACCTCGACGACTTCAAGCCCGTCAACGACCGCCACGGCCATGCGGCCGGCGACGCCGTGCTGCGCGCCGTCGGCCAGCGCCTGCGGGCCCAGTGCCGGGAGGGGGACGTGCCGGCGCGGGTGGGTGGCGATGAGTTCGTGCTGCTCCTCGCCGGCGCGCCGGAAGAGTTCCGTCTGGCGCAGATCCGGCAGCGCCTGTTGCAGGCCCTGACCGAGCCCATCGCGATCGACGGCGGCATGGTCAGCGTGGGTGCGTCCATCGGCTACGCCGTCGGAGACGGCCAGGCGAGCTTCGAGCACCTGCTCGAAGCCGCGGACGACATGTCCTACGAAGAGAAGAAAAGAAGAAAGCTCCGGGCGCCCTTGCGGGCGTGAGGGGATCAGTAGGTGATCGTCACGGTCACGGTGTCGGTGTACGCGCCGGGCACCACGCCGGCCAGCGTCGGCACGCGGCCGTAGACGCTGATCGACTGCGAGCTGCCGGTGCCCGTGCCGCTCTTGGTGCTGGAGCTGGCGGTGCCGTCGCCGAAGACGGTCGTGCGGCCCGAATCCAGGTAGAGCTGATAGCCCAGGGTGTTGGCGCCGCTCTTCATCGTGCGGGAGGTGAAGTTGGACGCGCCGCCCGCGTTCGAACCGGCGTTCAGCGAGACCGCGTACGGCGTCGTGTTGGAGCAGGTGACGGTCAGCGTGGACGAGGCGTCCAGCGGCACGCCGACCGCCAGGGGATCGATCGCGCTGCCGAAGTTCAGCGCCGAACCGGACACGGTGCAGGAGCTGGTGATCGTCGCGGTCACCTGGAAGGTGTTCTGCGCGGTGTTGGCGTTGGCCGCCGCTGCGACGGAAACCGCCAGGCCCAGGCCGATGGCGATGTGCTTGAACTTGCTGGCTTGCTTCGAGATCGTGTTCATGTTGGCCCCCTGTTGTCGATGGATGAATCTTCGTTCTCACGACTGGTTACCAACAGGAGGAGATAGCGGTACCAGGGGTCGGGCGGGGTCCGCACCGCGATGTAGGGAAAGTGCCGACGGCTGTGAGGCGGCGGGCCGCCCGCCACGCCGGGGCTCATGACAGTCGTGTGACATATTTCCGTCATCACCCGGCGATATCGTCCTCGGCAGCGTGAGCTTTCACGCGCCTTCAGGGGCTCGTCACCTTGGACATTCGCAAACTGGTCGCCCCCGTGCTGGCGATCGCGCTCCTCGCCGCCGTGGGCGGCGGCGTCTGGTACTCCAACGCGCGGCTGGACCAGGACAAGGTCGCCGCCGCCACCGCCCAGCAGGTGCGGGACCGTCAGGTCGCGCTGCGCGGATTGATCGGCTCCGAGAAGGAAGCCTTCTTCAACGATCCCCGCGTCCAGCAGGCGCTGGCCGCCCGGGGCCTCACGGTCACGGTCGAGAAGGCCGGCTCCCGGACCATCGCCAACCGCGTCGACGCCGCGAAGTACGACTTCGGCTTCCCGTCCGGCGCGCCCGCGGGACAGCAACTGAAGGCCGCGGCCAAGGCCGCCAACGTCTACACGCCGTTCTACACGCCCATCGTCTTCGCCAGCTGGAAACCGATCGCCGAGATCCTGGTCGCCAACGGCATCGCCCAGCGCGAGGGCGATTTCTATTACATCGTCGACCTCCAGCGCCTGATGACGCTGATCGAGCAGAACGCCCGCTGGCGCGACCTCAAGAAGAGCGAGGCCTTCGCCACCGGCAAGGCGGTGCTGGTGAACTCCACCGACGTGCGCACTTCCAACTCCGCGGCGATGTACCTGGCGCTGGCCAGCTACCTGGCCAACCAGCAGCAGATCGTCCAGAGCCAGGAGGAGGTCGACAAGGTCCTGCCGCTGGTCGCGCCGCTGTTCCTGCGCCAGGGCTTCCAGGAACAGAGCTCCGCCGGCCCCTTCGAGGACTACCTGGCGCTGGGCATGGGCAAGGCGCCGCTGCTCGCGGCCTACGAGTCGCAGATGGTCGAGTTCTGGCTGCGCAATCCGGACCGGCTCAAGGGCGACATGGTCGTGCTCTATCCGCGCCCGACCGTGTACTCCAAGCATGTGCTGGTGCCCTACAACGAGAAGGGCGCGCGCCTGGGCGAGGCGCTGGACACCGACCCCCAGCTGCGCGAGCTCGCGCATGAATACGGTTTCCGCACCGGCGGCGACGTGAAGGGCCCGGAGACCTGGGCCCAGCGCGGCGTCAAGGTGCCGCCGGTGCTCGTCGACGTCGTCGACCCGCCCAGCCACGAGTGGCTGGAACGAATGATCCAGGGCGTCGAGGCCCGGTTCAAGTGACGCTTCATCCCGAGGAGGACCGCATGACCGCTTCCCAGACCCCGATGCAGACCACGACCGCGACCGGCAACGCCGCGCTGGACCAGCTTCAGCCCCCGCAGTCCTTCACGCTGGAACCGCCCGCGCCGGTGCAGGTCGTGCCTGCGGAGGCGGCCGCAGGCAAGGTGAAGCTCAAGCCCGAGGACGTCGCCGAGCTCGACGGCCAGGTGCGCCAGTTCATCGATGACATCACGACGCACGACAGCCAGCATCCGACCTTCAAGCAGGCCGTCGAACGCATCCACGCGATGGGCAGCAAGGACATCGAGGCGGCGTCCGCCGCCTCCAACCGGATGCTGGACCGGCCCGTCGGATCGCTGAAGAGCGGGCTGCTCGACCAGGGCGCGCAGATCGGGCAGTCGCTGGTCGACCTGCGCCGAACGGTCGAGGACCTCGACCCGTCGCGCCAGGGCGATCTGTTCTCCGCGCGCAAGCTGCTCGGCTTCATCCCGCTGGGCAACAAGCTGGCGGACTACTTCGACCGCTACCAGTCCTCGCAGTCGCACCTGAACGGGATCATCGAGGCGCTCAAGGGCGGCAAGGACGAGCTGCTGCGCGACAACGCCGCCATCGAGCAGGAGAAGGTCAACCTCTGGACGCTGATGGAGCGGCTGGAGAAGTACATCCACATCGGCCGCAGGCTCGACGGGCAGCTCGAGGCGAAGGCGCGCGAGCTGGAGCTCTCCGACGGCGAGAAGGCCCGCGTCGTGCGCGAGGAGATGCTGTTCTACACCCGCCAGAAGGTGACGGACCTGCTGACGCAGCAGGCGGTGAACATCCAGGGTTACCTGGCGCTGGACCTGATCCGCAAGAACAACCTGGAGCTGGTGAAGGGCGTGGACCGCGCGACGACGACGACCGTTTCAGCGCTGCGCACCGCGGTCATCGTCGCGCAGGCGCTCAACAACCAGAAGCTGGTGCTGGACCAGATCTCCGCGCTGAACACCACGACGGGCAACCTCATCGCCGGCACCAGCGAGATGCTGCGCGACCAG
This sequence comes from Roseateles sp., assembly GCF_036486225.1. Lineage (GTDB taxonomy): Bacteria > Pseudomonadota > Gammaproteobacteria > Burkholderiales > Burkholderiaceae_C > Roseateles. The sequence goes on from NZ_DASVNZ010000056.1 coordinate 6,835, forward strand.
AGCGCCGCGATCCACCAGCAGGCCGCCTCCAGCACGATCGAGATCGCCAAGCTGCAACTGGCCTTCACCAACATCTACCAGACGATGGACACCATCGCCGACTTCAAGACGAAGGCGCTGGCGTCGATGCAGACGACCGTGGACACGCTGTCCGACGAGGTCGCCAAGAGCCGGACCTATCTGGACCGGGTGCGGCGCCAGGAATCCGCCGCGGCGCTGCAGGCGTCGGGAGAGGTGTCGTTGTGAGCGGCGTGCGTCGCTCGGCGATGGGATGGTTCTCCCTCGCGCTGTTGTCGACGGTGCTGGTGCTCGGGGGCTGCGGCAAGCGCGAGGCCGACACGCCGTCCGCCGACGCGACGAAGGCGGGCACCGAGGCCGCGTTCACCGTGCTCGCCGGCTCCGAGGTCAAGGACCTGGAACCGGCGATCGTCGCGGCAGGGCGGGCGGCCGGCGTGACGGTGAAGATGAGCTACGCCGGCACGCTCGACATCGTCGAGCGCATCAACGCCGGCGAGCGCTTCGACGCGATCCTGCCGCCCAACGGCGCCTATCCCTCGCTGGCGCTGAAGACGCCGCCGCTGGCGCGCGAGAAGCTCTTCTATTCGCGCATCGCGCTCGGCGTGAAGGCGGCCAAGGTGGCCGAACTCGGCTGGAGCCAGCGCGCGCCGACCTGGGCCGACATCGCCAAGGCGGCCAGCACCGGCAAGCTGCGCTACGCGATGACCAACGCGGCGAGTTCGAACTCGGGCATGAGCGCGCTCTTCGCGGTCGCCGCCGCGTCGTCGGGCAAGACCGAGGACATGGCCGCGTCCGACGTCGATGCCAAGGTCATCACCGCCTTCCTGTCAGGCCAGCGGCTGACCGCCGGCAGCTCCGGCTGGCTGGCCGACGCCTTCACGAAGGACCCCGGGGCCATCGACGCGATGGTGAACTACGAGGCCGTGATCCTGCGCGCCAACGAGAAGCTGGCGCAGGACCAGCGCCTGACGCTGGTCTATCCCCGCGACGGGATGATCTCGGCCGACTACCCGCTGATGCTGCTGCGCGAGGACCGGCGCGAGCCCTACAACAAGCTGGTCGCCGCGCTGAAGGCGGCGGACTTCCAGCGCGACGCGCTGGGCCCGGCCTTCCTGCGGCCCGCGAATCCGCAGGTGGCGACCGCGGCGGCGCTGCCGACGGCGGCAATCGCGGAGCTGTCCTTCCCGAACCGGCTCGAGGTCATCGACGCCGTGCTCACGGCCTACCAGTCGACCTGGCGCAAGCCGTCGACGTCCATCTTCGTGCTGGACATCAGCGGGTCGATGAAGGGCGAGCGCATCGAACTGATGCGCGAGGCGCTGAAAGTGCTCAGCGGCGCGTCGCAGGCAACGGCCAGTGCGCGGCTCACCGCCTTCCAGGGACGCGAGCGCGTGTTCCTCATCCCGTTCGACGACCGCGTGGGCGATCCGGTCCTGGTGGCCTTCGAGGCCGGCGACATCGACGGCTCGCGCGCCCGGCTGGCCGGCGTCGCCGACGAGCTGCGGCCGCGCGGCGGCACCGCCGTGTATTCGGCGCTGGCGGCGGCGCTGGAACTGGCCGCGCAGGAGTCGCGCGAGCACCCGGACCGCTTCGTCAGCATCGCGCTGCTCACCGACGGCGAGAGCAACAGCGGGATGTCCTTCGCGGCGTTCCGCTCGCGCTACGGGCAGGGCGCGCCGGCGCGCGTGTTCCCCATCCTGTTCGGTGAAGGCAACGTCGACGAGATGAAGCAGATCGCGCAGATGACCGGCGGCCGCGAATTCGACGGACGCCACTCGCGCCTGGCGCAGGTGTTCCGCGAGATCCGCGGTTATCAGTGAACGAGTGAACGCGCCGGAACGCCCGCCATGACCGCCTCGAGACCGCTGAAGCTGCGCGCGCTGCTGTTCCTCTACGGCAGCGGCAACATCCTGGGTTGCGCGCTGGCGCTGATCGGGCCGGCCCTGCTGTTCGCCGGCGTCATCGATCGCGGCTGGCTGGCGATCACGGCGGGCCTGTACGTCGCCGGCCTGCTGCTCGGCCGTCGCCAGCCCGAACTCGAACGCGCGATCGAGGACAGCCTGACCCACGAGCAGACCTTGCAGCGGCTCGACGAGGTCATCGCCCACGCGGTGCCGCATCTGCCCGAGGAGGTGAAGCCGCGCTTGGCCGCGATTCGCGACGCCGTTGCCGAGGTGCTGCCGCGCCTGCGCGGCACCGGCCTGCACAACGAGGACCTGTTCACCGTGCGCCAGACGGTGCTGCGCTACCTTCCGGAGACGCTGGCGAACTACGTCGCGCTGCCGCCGGCCTTCCGCGTCAGCCACGCGCTGAAGGACGGGAAGACCGCGCGGCAACTGCTCGCGGAACAGTTGGCGCTGCTGGAGACCCAGATGCGCGAGATCGTCGCCAACGCGGCGAAGCAGGACGCCCAGGCGCTGATCGCCAACGGGCATTTCCTCGAAGAGAAGTTCCGCCAGCCCGACTTCCTCGCGCGCTGAGACCCGCGCAGAACCCGCGAGCTCGCATGACCCGCACCATCGTCGACATCCCGGCCGCGCAGCTCGTCGAGATCGACCGCCTGTGCAAGCTGATGGGCATCTCGCGCGCCGAGGCGGTGCGGCGGGCGCTCGCCACGTTCGCGCAGGGACATGTCGAGGTCACGCCGGAGGCGTTCGGGTTGTGGGCCTCGCGCCGCGGCGGCACCGACCCGGCGCGCGCACCGGATCGGTCGGAGCGGGGGGACGACCGCGCATCCGGACGGAGCGCTGACCGATGAATGCCGTCATCGACGAGGACGTGCTGCTCGACTACCTCAACGGTGTGCCAGCGGCGGCGCAGGCGCTGGACGCCTGCGCGCACCGGTCGATCAGCGTGCTCACCTGGCTGGCGGTGATGGCGCGTTGTCCGCCTGAACTGCTGGAGCCGACGCGCGGCTTCCTCCGGACCTTCGAGCGCCTGTCGATCAGCGAGGCCGTCGCCGACGAGGCGCTGCGGCTGCGACTCGCGTCGCCGTCGCTCGACCATGCGCGCGCGATCGCCTGGGCCGCGGCCAACGTCAATCAACTGATGTTCGTGACCTCGCGGCGCGACGGGATCGAGGAGGCGGGGCGCAACGTCGTCATGGCTTACGAAGGGCGTCGCACCAGCTGACGAACGGGCGATCGACCGGCGTCATCTCCGCTGATCGCCCGCCATAATCGACCGCCATATGTCCGACATCGAGACCTTCCCCCGTCCCCGCCGCCGCAAGGGCAGCGGCGCCGTCACGCTGCGCGACGTGGCGCAGATCGCGGGCGTGGCGCCCATCACCGCCTCGCGCGCGATCAACAACCCCGCGCAGGTGTCGCAGGAAGTCCGCGAGCGCGTGGCCGAGGCGGTCCGCAAGACCGGTTATGTCCCCAACCTGCTGGCCGGCGCGCTGTCGTCGATGAAGAGCCGCATGGTGGGCGTCGCGGTGCCGACGATCGCCGGGCCGGTCTTCCTCGATACCGTGCAGAGCCTGACCGAGGCGCTGTTCGAGGCCGGGTACCAGGTCTTGCTCGGCCAGACCGGCTACGACAACGCGCGGGAGGAGGCCTGGCTGGACGCGATGATCGGCCGCCGCCCCGACGGCCTGGTGCTCACCGGCACCAGCCATTCCGAGCAGGCGCGCACCCGGTTGCGCGCCTCGGGCGTGCCGGTCGTCGAGACCTGGGACCAGAGCGACGATCCGATCGACATGCTGGTCGGCTTCTCCCACGTCGAGGTCGGCCGCAAGGTCGCGTCCTTCCTGCATGAGCGCGGTTACCGCCGGCTCGCCGGCGTGGGCGGCAGCGACGAGCGCGCGATGCGCCGGTTCCGCGCCTTCCAGGAGCAGGCCGGGACGCTCGGCATCGCCGACGTGCCGGTGGCCACCGTCGCCACGCCGACGACCCTGGGCAGCGGCCGCCGCGGGCTGGCCGAACTGCTGGCGCATCCGGATGGCGTGGATGCCGTGTTCTGCAGCTCCGACTCGCTGGCGCTGGGCGTCGTGATCGAGGCGCAGGCGCGCGGCCTGCGCATCCCGGAAGACCTCGCGATCGTCGGCTTCGGCGACCTGGCGCTGGCCCGGGACCTGGAGCCGGCGCTGACCACGGTCCGCATCGACGGTTTCGCGATCGGACGGCAGGCGGCGCGCTTCATCCTCGACCGCGCCGGCGGCAGCGTCGACAGACGCGCCGTCGACATCGGATTCGAACTGGTCCAGCGCGCCAGCGCTTGAGGCGATGCGGAGGCTGCTGGCCCTCACCCCCCGCCCTCTCCCGCAGAGCGGGAGAGGGTGCCAAGGCGCGCGCGCACCCGGTGGAATCCCTCATGAACGCAATCTTGACGTGGTAGATGGTACCGATACCATTTGACTCATCAGAAGAGGGCATCGGACCTTCGTCGATGTCGACGAGGGCCGCGCGCCCTCATGGATGGAGACAAGCGACATGAATTCGGTGATGCGGGGCCGCGTGCGCGTCCTGGCCGCTGCGGCGGCGACGGTGGTGCTGGGCATGACGGCGATGACGGCGCAGGCCGCCGACGCCGGCAACTGGCCGACCCAGCCGGTGAAGCTGATCGTCCCGTTCGCGCCGGGCGGCACCTCCGACGTGCTGGCGCGCGAGATCGCGGCGCGGCTGCAGGTCGCGCTCAAGCAGACCATCGTGGTCGACAACAAGGCCGGCGCCGGCGGCGTGCTGGGCGCGGACAGCGTGGCCAAGGCCGCGCCGGACGGCTACACGATGCTGCTGGGCACGATCGCGACGCACGCGATCAATCCGTCGCTGCTGCCCAAGATGCCGTACAAGGCCGACCGCGACTTCGCGCCGGTGATCCTCCTGGGCAAGATCTCCAACGTGCTGCTGATCGGGCCGGGCTCGCAGGCCAAGACGGTCAAGGACATCATCGCGGCCGCGAAGGCCAAGCCCGGCGACATCACCTTCGCCTCGGCGGGGCAGGGCACGTCGCAGCATCTCTCCGGGGAGGTGTTCCGCCTGATGACCGGCGCGGACCTGACGCACGTGCCCTACAAGGGCAGCGCGCCGGCGATCCAGGACGTGATGGGCGGGCAGGTGCCGATGAGCTTCGAGACGGTGACCGTCGCGTTGCCGCAGATCAAGGGCGGCAAGGTCAAGGCGCTCGCGGTGACCTCGGCCAAGCGCAGCGCGCAGTTGCCCGACGTGCCGACGCTGGCCGAGTCCGGCGTGCCCGGCTTCGATGTCTCGAGCTGGCAGGCGCTGTACTTCCCGGCGAACACGCCCGCGCCCATCGTGGCCAAGCTCAACGCCGAGGTGCAGAAGATCGTGGCGCTGCCCGAGGTGAAGGCCAAGATGGAAGGGCTGGGCCTGGAGTACACGCCCAACTCGCCGGCCCAGTTCGCCGAGTTCCAGAAGGCCGAGCAGGCCAAGTGGGCCAAGGTCATCAAGGACGGCAACGTCAAGCCGGACTGAGCGCGGTCATGCCCTTGCCGCACCCGGCGCGTCCGGTCGCGGCAGGGCGCATCCGCCTCCCGCACAGCAAGGGAAATCACCCGGCGGGCCGCTTGCCGGGCGCCTCCTAGAATGGGTCGGAGACCCTCAGAGGAGACAGCATGGCGACGGCCCGACGCGGCAAGACCGCAACCGGCAGCGAGGACCCCGCGCAACCCAAGGGGCCGCGGGTGCTCAAGAAGTACCCCAACCGGCGGCTGTACGACACGCAGACCAGCAGCTACATCACCTTGGCGGACGTCAAGAAGATGGTGCTCGGCGGCGAGGACTTCGAGGTCCGCGACGCGAAGTCCGGCGATGAACTGACGCGCTCCATCCTGCTGCAGATCATCCTGGAAGAGGAGATGGGCGGCATGCCGATGTTCTCGACGCCGCTGCTGGCGCAGATCATCCGCTTCTACGGCCATGCGATGCAGGGCCTGATGGGCGCCTACCTCGAGAAGAACCTCGAGGCCGTCACCGAGCTGCAGAGCCGCTTCGCCGACCCGAGCAAGGGCGGGGGCTTCGATCCGCAGCTGTGGTCGCAGTTCATGAGCGGCCAGGCGCCCATGATGCAGGGCCTGATGGGCAACTACCTCGAGCAGTCCAAGAACCTGTTCCTGCAGATGCAGGAGCAGTTCCAGAGCGCGGGGAACATCTTCCCCGGCGTTCCAGGGATGCCAGGCTTCCCGCCGCCACCGCCGAAGAAGTGAGCCGCGCGGTCAGCGCTTGAGCGGCTCGTCGGCGCCTTCGCCGGCGAGGCGGCACTCGCTTTGATGCAGGGTCGCGTTCACGACCACCGGCGTGCCTTGTCGCGCCAGGCAATCCTCGCGATCGCGGGCGGGGTCCTGGTCCGTCCACACGGCCAGCAGCACGATCACCGCGACCAGCGCCACCGCCGTCAGGACGGGATGACGCTTCGTCCAGGCGAAGGGTTCCTTGCGCGCGCGCGGCGCGACGTCCAGGAGCGGGGCGGGGCGGGTATTCGACATGGGCGCGATGCTAGACAGCCGGTTGCCCATCGTGGGCGAGGCGTGCCCGCGGCGCCGTGACCGAATGCGCGGCGAGCGCCTGTCCGGCGCCTCGGGCCCCCGGGTCGAGGGGAGTCGGCGGCGCCCGACCGCGCGGCCACCGGGTGCGGTCCTGGAGCTCGGTGCCGGACAGCCTCCTAGAGCCCGTGCCGCCGATGCCAGTCGGCCAGCGACTCCTCGGGGAAATGGCCGTAACGCGCATCGCCCGGCTTGCCTTCCACGTCGACCCAGGGCGCCTTGGAGTCCAGCAATCCGTGCACGTTCTCCGGCGGCTCGGGCAGCGGCGTGTCGATCGCGCTGGCATGGGGGTGGATCAGGTCGGGCCAGTTGTCGTCGTACATCCAGAGCGCGGTGCCGCAATGGCCGCAGAAGTGGCGTTGGCCGCTGCTTTCCTTGCCGTCGATGACGGCGCGATAGACCTTCAGGTCGCGCTTGCCCTTGATCAGCTGGAAGGTGGTGTTGTCCGCGCCGATGTTGATCGCGTAGCCGCCGGTGCCGGCGGTCTTGCGGCAGATCGTGCAGTAGCAGCGCATGAACGGGTAGGGCTCGGTCGAGTCGACCGAGAAGCGGATGCGGCCGCAGTGGCAGGAGCCTTCGAGGTGCATGGTCATGCTCTCCTTGTCGGCCCCTTCCGGCAACGCACGTGCCCTGGGGTGGTCGATCAGCCCGGTGACGACAAGACCCGCGATCCGAGCATCGATCGCAGCACCGCATGCAGCGACGCCGGCAGCACCGGCTTGCGCAGCACGAGGAAGCCCTCGGATTCGGCGCGGCGCAGGTCGGGCAGGTCGAGCTCGCCGGTGACCACCAGGCCGCGTGCGAGCGGCAGGCGGTCCAGCAGGTCCTGCAGCAGCGCGTAGCCGCCGTCGTGGTGCCCCAGTCGCAGATCGCTCACCACGACGTCGGGTTCGAAGTCGGCGTCCAGCACCGCATGGGCCTGCGAGGCATCGCCCGCGATGCGGCAGTCGATGCCCCATTCGCCCAGCAGGTGGGACAGGCCGCGGGTCACGCCGAGGTCGTCGTCGACCACGAGCACACGGCCGCCGAGCCGCTCGAAGACATGCGGGGCCGCGGACGCGCGTTTCGCCGCCGTCGCCGGGACGGCCGCGCCGCGCAGCGTGATGCGGAAGCAGGAGCCGCGACCCGGCACCGAATGCCAATCGATCGCCGCTTCCATCCGCCGCACGCAGTCGCGCACCACGGACAAGCCCAGGCCCTGGCCGTCGCCGGTGAGCCGCGCCGCGTCGTCGCCGCGATGGAACTGGGAGAACAGCGCTTCGCGCTTGGTCGCCGCCATGCCGATGCCCGTGTCCCAGACCTCGATGGCCCAGTGGTCCTGGCGTCTGCGCACCGCCAGCAGCACGCCGCCTTCAGGCGTGTAGCGCAGCGCGTTGTGCAGCAGGTTGGCGAGCGCGCGTCGCAGCAGCATCGGCTCGGCGACGACCCAGGCGGGCGCTTCCGGCCCGCGGATGCGCCAGTCGAGGCCGCGCGCCTTCGCTTCCGGCTGGAAGCGTTCGTGCAGTTCCGACAGCAGCGGTGCCAGCGCCAGCGGCTGGAGCGTGAGCTCGGCGCTGCGGCTGTCCAGCGCGGAGACGTCGAGCAGCGCGTTCAGCAGGTCGTTGACGTGGCCGGCGGCCTGGGAGATGTCGACCAGCAGCGGCCGCAGCGACGCATCCTGGTTGCGCTGGAGGGCCGCCTGCGCGGTCAGCGTGAGCGCGTAGAGCGGCTGGCGCAGGTCGTGCGAGGCGGTCGCCAGGAACAGGCTCTTCTCGCGCGAAGCGGCTTTCGCGACATCGCGGGCCTCCCTGTGCGCGAGGGCGAGCGCCTCGCTCTGGCGCTTCAGGCGCGATTGCTGGACGAGGAAGCCATTCGAGGTGCGCGCGTGGCGCCACACGAGCCATGGGAAGAGCAGGCACAGCGGCAGGACGATCGTCCAGTGCGTGGGGAAGGCGAAGGGGACCGCCGCCGTGGCCATGGCCCACGCGGGAACGAGGAAGCGCGCGAAGAACGGCAGGTCCGCGGCCGCGAAGGCGGCGGTCGATACCGTCGTGCCGGCGAGCACGAGGTACAGGAAGATCGCGTGCTCGAAGACGCCGCTGGCGGCGGCGACCCCCGGCAGCAGGCCCCACAGGACACCGAATGCGATCGCGATGCGCTCCAGCGGCGGCGCCCAGCGCGCCACGAAGTCGTCGGGGTTCATGGACGCGGCTTCGCGCCGGAAACGGCGGCGCGCGACCGCGACACCGATCGAACTCAGCCCGTAGGCGATCGCCCAGGCCCAAGCCCACACGGCGGCCGGGCTGCCGGCCGGCGTGCTCGCGACCACGACCGGCGGCAGCACCAGCGCGGCGAGTTCCACCGAGGCGCGGTCGCCGATCAGGGGCAGGAGCTCGGAGCGCGGGGAGGGGTCGGACATCGAGGCGGGAGGAAGAGGACAGGGCCTGGCGGGAGAGACGGACCGGAGGGGCGAGTATCCCCGTAGCGGCCCGCCGGGGCGGCACGCGACGATCCCGGCCCGTTACCGGTCGTGCGAGCGGCAGTCGTGCACGAGTCGTGGGCCGGTGCCATGAACCCGCCCCTGTCTGGAAAATGCCGGGTCGCTTACAATGCCGCCCCAGCCCTCAGCCAGATCGCCCGGCGGAACCCAAATGGAATCAACGACTTACGACCCCACCGCCGCCGCCAGGATTGGAGGCCCCGTGGGTAGCCCCGCGCCGAAGATCGGCTTTGTCTCGCTCGGCTGCCCCAAGGCGCTGACGGATTCCGAGCTGATCCTCACGCAACTGCGCGCCGAGGGCTACGAGACTTCGAAGACCTTCGCTGGCGCGGACCTGGTGATCGTCAACACCTGCGGCTTCATCGACGACGCCGTCAAGGAATCGCTGGACACCATCGGTGAGGCCCTGGCCGAGAACGGCAAGGTCATCGTGACCGGCTGCCTGGGCGCCAAGGCCGGCGCGAGCTCCGACAACATGGTCCGCGAGATCCACCCGAGCGTCCTCGCCGTGACCGGCCCGCATGCGACACAGGAGGTGATGGACGCGGTCCACACCCACGTGCCCAAGCCGCACGACCCGTTCATCGACCTGGTGCCCGAGGCCCGCGGCATCGCCGGCATCAAGCTGACGCCCAAGCACTACGCCTACCTGAAGATCTCCGAGGGCTGCAACCATCGCTGCAGCTTCTGCATCATCCCGAGCATGCGCGGCGACCTGGTCTCGCGCCCCATCGGCGACGTGCTGTCCGAAGCCAAGGCGCTGTTCGAATCCGGCGTCAAGGAACTGCTGGTCATCAGCCAGGACACCAGCGCCTACGGCGTCGACATCAAGTACCGCACCGGCTTCTGGGACGGCAAGCCGGTCAAGACGCGCATGTTCGACCTGGTCGCGCAGCTCGGCGAGATCGCCAAGCCTTACGGCGCGTGGGTCCGCCTGCATTACGTCTACCCGTATCCGCACGTCGACGAGATCGTGCCGATGATGGCCGAGGGCCTGATCCTCCCGTACCTGGACGTGCCCTTCCAGCACGCCCATCCCGATGTGCAGAAGCGCATGAAGCGCCCGGCCAACGGCGAGAAGAACCTCGAGCGCATCCTGCGCTGGCGCGAGATCTGCCCCGAGCTCGTGATCCGCTCGACCTTCATCGCCGGCTTCCCCGGCGAGACCGAGGCGGAGTTCCAGTACCTGCTCGACTTCATGCGCGAGGCGCAGATCGACCGCGCCGGCTGCTTCGCCTATTCGCCGATCGAAGGCGCGCCGGCGAACGCGCTCGACGGCGCGCTGCCGGACGAGGTCCGCGAGGAGCGTCGCGCCCGCTTCATGGCGGTGGCCGAGGAAGTGTCGATCGCCAAGCTGCAGCGCCGCGTCGGCGCGACCATGCAGGTGCTGGTGGACTCGGCGCCGGCGCTCGGCCGCAAGGGCGGCGTCGGCCGCTCGTATGCGGACGCGCCGGAGATCGACGGCACCGTGCGCCTGCTGCCGCCGGAGAAGGCCAGCAAGCAACTGCGCGTCGGCGAGTTCACCCGCGCCCGCATCGTCGGCGTCGAGGGCCACGACCTGATCGCGCTGCCGATCTGATCCAGCGCTTCGGCGCCCGATGAACGCCGGCCTCGCGCCGGCGTTTTTCCTGGCGCGAGCGATTCAGGTCGCGTTGGCGATCCAGACGTGGCGCATCATCTCCGGCGCCGTCGATGGCCGGCGAGCCATCGCCTCGACGTGATCCGCGACCAGCCCGCGCAGGATGAGCCGCTGCTGGTTTTCGTCGTCGGTCGAGCTCTTGAGCAAGGTTCGGCGCTCACCGGCATCCATCCCCGCAAGCACCGACGAGTAGAAGCAATCGCCGTCACTCGGGACGGGCACGATATTGCCGTCCACGATGGCGTCGTAGTGGGCCGCGTGCAGACGCACCCGGACCGGCGTGCTGCCCGGTGCCTCGGTGCCGTATCGATCGCGTTCGCGGCCGGTGCGGTCCTCGATGCTCAGTGCGCGTCCCGTCGGCCAGCCGGGCAGGCTTGTGACGGCGCGTACCGAGAACTCGCCACCGAGTCCTGACCACGCGCGCGAACGACGGATCTCCTTGGCGCTGCTGTGCAGCGCGGCTGCGAACGCGTCGTTCTCATCCACGAACCGCGTCACCTCGGCGGGCTTGACCAGTTGGATCGTCTGGTGGCTGCGGCGTGTCGGCGTCTCGAGGGTTTGCAGCTGGCGCAACAGGGTGTCGAAACGACGTGGGATCGCGGACTGAAAGTCCTCAGGGGCGATGGCTGCTGTCAGCAGCCTGGCCGTCAGCGCTTCCCTGGCCAGCAGGATGTCCGGCCAGCCACGGCGATCGATCACTAGGGGGATGGCCGGCGCCGCGTCGACGCAGGCCATCACATGCCTCAGCAGTCCATGAGGGAGCGACCGGCCCCGTCGACGGACCTGGTCCGCGAGCTCCGCGAGCAGACGGCACAGCGCATTGCCGCTCAGCGGTTCTCCGGGGCGCCGTTCGGCCCAGTCGCGATGGTCTCGGCGCCAGTCGAGCGCCGACCGCTGCGACGCAGGGGCAGCGTCGATCCATTCGAAATCCTCGGACGCCTCGTCCGAAGGCCTGAGTTCCCGCGACTGCGGGGCGGCGACGCTGGAGCGGGTGACGGGGCTCATGGGCTCTTGACGGTGGAGGAGTTCGGATGACTACCGTTGTGCAAATCCATGGCACGAATGTTCTGGCGCCGGATGTGTTTCGAAGCCTTGTTTGATCTGATCGGTGCGGCATGCAGCGCCGGGCGTACTGGAGAATGACCGCTGGTTGATTCCCGATCCAGGAGATCCTGTGACCCAGCGCGGCCCTTCCACCGAACAGATCCACCACCCGTACCGGGCGCCCGACGGCTGGGACGCCGTGCCTGTGCCGGTGGCCAAGGCCTCGACGGTGCTGTTCAAGAACACCGCCGAGTTGCACCGGCCGCGCGCCAAGGACGGCGTCAGCTATCGCTACGGCCTGCCGGGCACGCCGACCACCTACACGCTGGCCGCGCGCATCGCGACGCTCGAACATGCCGAGCATTGCGTGCTCACGCCCAGCGGCGTCTCCGCCATCACACTGACCAGCCTGGCCTTCCTCCAGCCCGGCGACGAGGTGCTGTTGCCCGACAACGTCTACGGCCAGAACCGCCACCTCGCCAACGGCCTGTTGACGCGGCTCGGCATCACGCACCGCTTCTACGATCCGCTCGACGTGCCGGCGTTCGAGGCGATGCTGTCGGCGCGCACGAGGCTGGTGTGGCTCGAAGCCGCCGGATCGATCACGCTGGAATTCCCCGATCTGATCGGGCTGCTGCGGGCCTGCCGCGCGCGCGGCGTGCTCACCGCGCTCGACAACACCTGGGGCGCCGGGCTGGCCTTCAATGCCTTCGAGGTGGCGCCTGACGTCGCTCCCGGACTCGGTGCCGACATCAGCATGCAGGCGCTGACCAAGTTCCCGTCCGGCGGTGCGGACCTGCTGATGGGCGCCGTCTGCACGCGCGATGTGGCGCTCAACCGCCAGTTGGTGGCGACGCACGAGTACCTCGGCTACGGCGTCGGTCAGAACGACGTCGAGGCCGTGCTGCGCGGGTTGCCCAGCATCGCGCTGCGCTACCGTGCGCAGGATGCGGCGGCGCGCGAACTCGCCTGGTGGATGGCCGACCGGTCCGAAGTGGCGCGCGTGCTGCACCCGGCGCTGCCGGACTCGCCCGGCCATGCGTTCTGGCGGGACGTCAGCCCGCAGGCGGGCGGGTGCCTGTTCTCGGCGGTGTTCCGCCCCGAGTT
>NZ_DASVNZ010000057.1:0-12662 GCF_036486225.1 Roseateles sp.
GGACAGCCGCCGCAAGGGCGGCCGCGGCCAGTCGGGTGTGTCGCATCTGCATCTTGCTTCTCCTTGTGATCCGGGTAAGAAAACCCAACGACCCGGGCGGCTGTGCCGCCGCCCGCGCGGGTCAGTATCCCGCGCGGCGGCAGCCGCGTCCCCAGGCCGGTGGATGAGTTGCCCGCGCCTCGCACCGGGGTTCCAGTCCGAACGCGCGTCTGACGGTGACGGTCGAGGGCAAGCGCGGCACCCGCCGCGTTTTCGCCATGTCTCAGTCAGGACTCCAGCACATAACAGTTATTGGGGCGTGTCGGATGACAAGTGCTTGTTATTCGGCGCTGGACGCTTGGTTCATAGCATGAAGCCTTCTTCGCCAACCGCTCCGCGGAGTGCCCATGTCCCGCCTTTCCGAACCCGGTCGCAGCCCCGTCAACAGTGATCAGACACCCCCTTCGCCGCGTTGGCGGGACGAACACCTCGGCACCCATGTCCGCTATGCCGCGCAGCCGGTCATCGACCGGACGGGCCGCGTCGTGGCCACCGAACTGCTGTTCCGATGGAACGCCCGCGATGAGGGCGTCGGACCAGAACTGGGCGCCTACGCGACGGCCGCGGTGCTGTCCAACGCGTTGATCGACGGCGGGCTCCTGCTGGACGCGCCAGCCGCGGAACACCCCATCGGCGACCTGCTGGTCAACATGGACGGCCGCACGCTGATGAGTCCGATCGCCGAGGCGCTGACCCCGGACATCGGCGTGATCGAAGTGCTCGAGACCGTCGAGGTCGACGCGCCGCTGGTGGCGCGCATCCGTGATCTGCATGGCCGCGGTTACCGTTTCGCCCTCGACGATGTCGTCTGCGCGGACGATCCGCGCTGGGCGCTGGCGCCCTGGGTCCAGTTCGCCAAGATCGATGTCATCGCGCTTGATCCGGAGCAATTGCCAGCGTTGGTGCGTCAGGCGCATCAGCTCGGCCTGGCCGTCGTGGCCGAGAAGGTCGAGGACGACGAGGCCCTTCAACGCGCGCGCCGCGCCGGCGCCGACTATTTCCAGGGCCATGGCATCGCCCGCCCGACCACCCTGGCCGTGCCGTCGCTGCCTGGCTGCGATGCGGGCGTCGTCGGACAACTGTTCCTGCTGGCGCGATCCGGCGTGTCGGCGTCGTCGCTGGCGCTGCTCGCGGGGCGACATCCCGCGCTGGTGGCGCGGCTGCTGCGTGTGCAAGCGATCCATGCACCGCAATGCGCGGTGAAGGCGGACTCGCTCGCCGAGGTCCTGGCATCGCTGCCGCGCGCCGTCCTGGTCGCCTGGCTGGCGGTGTTCAACATCGCCGCCGTGCATGGTCGTGATCGCGAACTGGCTCGACTGTTGCGCGGCGAACTGGCGGATGGCCGACTGCGCCTGCGTCGCGAGGGCCATGTGCGCACGTCGAGCGCGCTCGAACAGGCCTCCTTCATGCTGTGCAAGCAGCTGCTGCGCATGCGCCTGCCGCCGAGACCCTCGACACAACGAACAAGCCGCCCGGAGGCGGCTTGCTCATGAGGCCCGGCCGCCCGGAGGCGGCTTGCTCATGAGGCCAGGCCGCCCGGAGGCGGCTGGCTCCTGACCGGGAGACGGGTGATCCGTCCCCAGGGCACGCTCACTCGTCGATCAGGCCATGGAGCCGGGCCACGCTGGTGGCCATCGCACGGGAATTGACATTCAACTTGCGATAGATCGAGCGCAGGTGCTGGTTCACCGTGAAGCGGGAGATCGACAGGCGGCTGCCGATGTCGACGATGGGCAGGCCTTCGATCAGCAGGTTCAGCACGCTCCATTCGCGTTGCCCCAGGCCGAGTTCCTTGAGCTTCTGGCCCTTGTCCACCTTGGGCTTCACCCCGGTCTCCAGACTCTCGAGCTTGTCGAGCACCAGCCGGGACACCGCCGGGCTCAGCGGCGCGTGGCCGTTGTGCGTGGCGATGATCTTGTCGATCAGGCTGGGCTGGATCTCTTCCTTGAGCAGGTAGCCGGACGCGCCCGAGCGCAGGCTGCGCATCACGTGCTTGGCGTCGCCGAAGGTGCTGATCACGATGCTGTGCGCATCGGGGCACTTCTCGTCGATCAGCTTGATCAGGTCGATGCCGTCCACATCGGGAAGGCCGAGGTCGACCAGGTAGATGTCGGCGCGATTGGCCAGGATCGCGGAGACCGATTCGCCGCGATTGCGGCCGATGCCCACGATCTGGCAGGCGCTGCTGGCGGACACGACGTCGATCAGGCGCTGCAGGACGGTGGCATCGTCTTCGATGATGGTGACGGTGATCATGGTGGTGTTCCCCTCTGGTTCGGAGTTGTTGTTGCCGATGGTCGATGAAGGTGGATGACGTGAAGTGAGTGGTGCGCGCCCAGGCGTCGTGCGGTAGCGGTGGCTTCAGCGCTCGCCGAGCGACTCCGACATCGTTTTCCTGACCGGCTTGAGCAGGTAGTCCAGCACTGTGTGGCGGCCGGTGATGATTTCGGCAGTCGCCGTCATGCCGGGCTGGATCACGATGCGATCCGCCTTCTCACCCTTGAACCGCTTGCCGCTGATGCGGATGTGGGTGCGGTAGTACGGCTGCTCGCCTTGCGGCGTGCGCTCGATCAGCGCGTCGGGACTCACGTAGCTCACGCTGCCGTCGAGCGCGCCATAGATGCTGTAGTCGAACGCGTCCACCTTGACCACCGCCGGCATGCCCCGACGGATGAAGCCGATGTCGGCGGCGCGCAGCCGGGCCTCGATGATGAGGTCGTCGCCGGTGGGCAGCAGCTGCATGATCTCGTCGCCGGGACGCAGGACCGCGCCCTCCGTCGTCAGCGTGATCAGGTTGACCACGCCATCGACCGGCGCCCGCAGTTGCGTGTGTTCCAGGTTGCCGCGCCGGTCGTTCAGCATCTGCTGCACGCTGGCGAGTTCTTCCTCGGTCTTGGCCAGCTCGGCCTGCGAATCCTGCAGGAACCGGTTGCGGCGCAAGGTGACCTGTCCGGCCGCCTCGTTGGCGGTACGCTGGAGGCGGAGGTACTCGGCCGCGCTGATGTCGCCGGCCTTGTACAGGGGTTCGTTGAGTTCGACTTCGCGCCGCGCGAGGTCCGCGGACTTGGACAGGACCGCCAGTTCCTCCTGCAGCGCCGTCCGGCGGCGTTCGTAGAGCTTGCGCTGCAGGTCGTTGAACGGTCCCGTGCCGGCAGGGCGGTAGGGCGTGCCCAGCGTCTCCGCCCGCAGCCGCGCCAACGATGCGTTCAAGGCATCGGCCTTCTCGCTCGAGTCGGCCAGCGCGGCGCTGGCCTTGGTGTTGTCCAGCTGGGCGAGCAGATCACCCTTGCGGACAGCGTCCCCCTCATGCACGAACAGCTTTTCCACTACCCCTCCGTCAGGAGCCTGGATCACTTGTGTGCGCGAGGATGCCATGACCTTGCCTCCAGCGCGAGTGACCTGCTCGATCTGGGCCTGGGACGCCCACCACAAGCCGGCTCCCAGCGCGGCCGTCGTGGCCAGGACGGTCCAGCGCACGCGCGACTGGCCCTCGTGAAGATCTTGCGTCAGTTTCATTGGGAACTTCCTCGGTGTCGACAGTCATGCAGAGCGGCGGAGCGCTCAAGCGACCTTGGCGGGGGGCAGGGTGGCGGGGGCCGGCGCCGGCCGGCCCTGCAGCCTGGCCAGCACCTCGTCCCGCGGACCGTCGGCCAGGACGCCCTGCGGCGCGAGCACGATCACGCGGTCGACCAGCGCCAGCATCGACAGGCGATGGGTCACCAGCAGCAGCGTCGTCTCGGGTTTGAGCATCTGGCGCATCAGGCGCAGGGTGGCCTGTTCCAGCCCGTCGTCCATGCCCGAGGTGGGCTCGTCGAGCAGCCAGACCGGCCGGTCGGCCAGCACGAGACGCGTCAGCGCCACGAGTTGCCTTTGTCCGCCGGACAGGCCGCGGCCGCCTTCCGACAGCTTGCGGTCCAGGCCCAGCGGATGCTGCGCGACCATGGGCCACAGACCGGTGCTCCGGCAGGCGGCGACCAGGCGTTCATCGCTGACGTCGGGCAGGCCGAACAACAGGTTCTCGCGCAAGGTGCCGGAGAACAGCCAGGCGTGCTGCGAGCCATAGGCCAGCTGGGTCGCGCGCCATCCCGCGTGGATCTGCTGCTGGTCGACGCCGTCCAGGTACACGGTGCCGCGCGTCGGGCGCGTCAGGCCGCAGGCCAGCGACAGCAAGGTGGTCTTGCCGGCGCCTATCGTGCCCAGGATGGCGACCTTCTCGCCGGGGCGGAACCGCAGGTTGCCGATGCGCAGCGCTTCCTTCTGGCCGGGATAGGCGAACTCGACGTCTTCGAAGCGCAGCTCGCCCTGCAGGGTTTCGGGGACGATCGGCCGGGCGATGCCCTCGTTGTCCACCTGCAGGCGGAAGATGGCGTCCAGCGCCTTCATCGATGCACGGGCGCTGCCCAGTTGCACCAGCAGCGGCGGGATGGCCGCCAGCGGCGACAGCACGCGACCCGAGAGGATCGAGCAGGCCACGATCGCGCCCTGCGTCAGGTGGCCGTCGATCGCCAGCACCGCGCCGACGCAGATCAGGGAGACGTAGCTCGCCTGCTGCAAGGCGGCGGAGAGGTAGGAGGTGGTGTCGCTCTCATGCTTCAGGGCCAGGCTTTGCGTGGCGTTCACTTCGCACAGCGCTGCCCAGCGGGCTTCGAAGCGCCAGGTCGCGCCCAGCCCCTTGATCGCCTCGGTCCCTTCGATGGCCTCGACCAGGAGGCCGGTCTTGGCGTTGGCGCCGGACTGGCTGCTCGCGGTCAGCCGCGCGATGCGGCGGGCGCGGAGCAGTCCGGTCAGCACGGTCACGCCGAACAGCACCACCGCGGGCAGCGCCATCCAGAAGCCGCCGATCGCCGCGATGACGAGCGCGAAGATCAGCGCCATCGGCATGTCGAAGAGCAGGAACAGGGTGCTGGCCGACAGGATGCCGCGGATCGCCTCGAAGCTCTGAACCTGCGAGGCCAGCGTACCGACCGAACCGGGCCGCTGATCCATCCGGACCGCGTTCAGGCGCGCCATCAATGCTTTCGAGATGCCGACGTCCAGCTGCTTGAGCCGGGGTTCGAGCAGCGAGGCCCGCGCCAGCTTCAGCAGGAACTCGATCAGGACCGCCAGCCCCACGCCCAGCGTCAGGACCCACAGCGTCTGGTGGCCCTGGCTGGGGATGACGCGGTCGTAGACCTGCATCGAGAAGAACGAGATGGCGATCCCGATCGTCGAGAGCAGCAGCGACAGGCCGGCGGCTTCCAGGAAGATCGGCCACTGGCCGCGGATCTGCGCGAGCATCATTCCGCGCGCGCTGCGCGTGGACGCCGGATCATCGGCCTCGCCGTCCGGCACGGCATGCAGGCAGGGTTGGTCGTCCAGCACGAGGTCGCGGCGGAGGTGGTCGCTGCCCGCGCAGGTCCACAGCCCTTCGGGCGTGCGGGCGGTGACCACCTGCCAGCCGTGCTCGGCGTGACGGCAGAGCAGCGGGAGCGCGGCGAGCTGCGGCGCATCCAGCAGGACGAACCGGGTACGTTCGTCGACCGCGCCGGCCAGCAGGCGCGCGGTGGCGAGGTCTTCCCCGGCGATCGCCAGTTCCGTCTGGCGTCGACGCAGGAGCTCGACCGGGAGGGGGCGGCCCTTGAGGCGCATCCAGTGGGCCAGGGCGGTCGCGAGGGCGGCCGGGGGGAGCGACGACGCGGCGGTCGGGCGCTTGAAGGGATTCCATGTCATGGCGGGCATCTCGCTGTTCGCAGTTCGCTGAGCGCAGAGCGCAAATGGCGTCGGGTGGTCGGTCGTTCGGTCGGTCGTTCGGTCGTTCGGTCGGGCGCTCAGCCCGGCACCTGGCCGTCGTCCAGGAGCAGGGTCAGGCGGTACAGGCCGGCGCGTTCGTCGATCGCGGCGTCGCGTTGCGCCTGCCGGGTGGCGTGGGCCTCGCGGACCATGTTCAGCAGGTCCAGCCACGCGCGCTTGCCGGCGTCGAACTGGCGCCGGTACGACGCCAGCACCTCGTCGCCGGACGCGGCGGTGACCTCGGCGTTGCGCAGCGAGGCGATCGCCGCGGCGTAGCGGGTGTACTCCAGTTGGTAGTTGCTGAACTGGTCCTGTTCGGCCGCGGCCACCGCAGCTTCCGCCGCGACGATCCGGGCACGCGCCGCATTCACGCCGGCCAGGGCCGACAGCCCGCCCTGCAGCCCGGCCTGGAACACCAGACCGATGCGATCGTCCTTGTAGGCGCCGCTCTGCCGGTCCAGCCGCAGGCTGACGGTCGGCATCAGCGCCGCCTTGGCCCGGGCCAGTTCATCCCGGGACAGGTCGACGTTGGCGCGCGCCATCGCCATCTCGGGCGAGAGCTGGATGCGGTCGAGCACCTGGCTCAGCGCCGGCGGAGCCGGAAGCTCGCCGTCCAGCACGGCGCGCAGCGGCTCATCGACAGGGCGGCGCGCCAGACGCTGCAGCCGGTCGCGCTGCAGCGCCTCCTCGAGCCGGGCCTGCGCCAGCTCGGCCCGCACGGCGCTCAGCCGCGACGCCGCCAGCGCGGCGTCGGCGTTGGTGGCGACGCCCGCCTGATTGCGGCGGCGGATCATCTCCAGCAGCTGCTGATGCTCGTCGCGCAGCGCCTCCAGGCTGTCGATGCGTCCCGGACCTTGGCCCAGTCGGCCCAGGTCTGCATGATGCGCAGTTTCAACTGGCGCTGGGCGGCCTGCAGCTCGAACCGGCTGCTGCGCAGGGTGGTGCGCGCGGAGTTCAAGCCGGCCGTCAACAGCCCGCCGGTGTACAGCGGCTGCTGGATGCGCAGGACGTTGACGTACCGGTTCGTGCCGCTGGCCAGTTCGCGCGAAAAGCTCGGAGAAGGACCGAACTGCCATTTCGCGGCGGTGATGCCGTCCTCGGCGGCGGCCATCGAGGCCCGGGCGCGTTCGATCGACGGGTCCGCGGACAGCGCGGTGCCGAGGAAATCATCCATGGCGGCTCCCCAGCGCGCCGGGGGCGCGGTGGCAGGCGCGGGCTCGGGCTCGGGAATGGCGGGGGCCGAAGAGGTGGCGGTGGCCGAAGGGGTGGCGGGCGCGGTCAGCGACGAGGGCGTCCCGTGGGCGACCTGGCGTTCGACCTCCGCGACGGCACGGAGACCTTCGTCGGCGCGTGCCGACAGACAGATCAGGGCCAGCGCAGCCAGCGGGTATCGCCAGCCACTGGCAATATGGATATTCGTCTGACGGAGAAACTGGAGGGAAGGTGGGCAGCTCAAGAGAAACCCCTTCGGGCTGTTTTGCAATGCTGCTCAGTTTCGTTTCTCACCCGGTCGACCCACAATGACAATCATTTGCTAGCCTTTTGAAATTACCTGCTCCAAGTGGCTCATGTCTGCATTTTGACTAGCAAAAATTTGCTAGTTTCGACTCGGATCGCGTGCGGTGTTCGAGAGCGCCGACTGAGGCCCCGTTCCCAATGCGTCAGTGTGTCAACGTCGGTATCCGTTCTGGAATCCGCCCATCACGGCCATCTTTTTGAATGCCGCTGACTAACCATGTGATGGTTGGATATTTGCATGACGGTGCGTTTCTCCGCCATTTGTTGCGATTCACCCATGGCGAACGTCATTTCCATGATCCACGGCCTTGATGCGTTGAATTTCCAGCACCGAGGTGGCGCGAAAATCATCGTATTGTGAAATGTGTCGCGATTGCTGCGGGTATCTCGGTTGCGAAAGGGCCCTCGCTCAGTCGACCGGTATGGCATCCGTCACTGACTTCGGTTCGCCCGTCCGCTTCACGGCTAACATCGACGCATCAACGCCCTAGAGCCAGCCGACTGGCCAATGCAATTCGGGACGGAGGACGTCCGATGGCCCAAGCGCCGCGGACGGTGCGAGAGAGCAGTGATCACCCCTCATTTCCACATTTGCGCTTTTTTCGACAGCCGTGAAGAGGCTTGCCAGGTGCTCGCGCCGTTCTACCGGCAGGCGGAGCAGAACAACGAACGCAACCTGCATCTGATCGAACCCGGCGGGCTGGACGATCACCGGGCGCGGCTGGTCGGTGCCGGCATCGATGTCGTCGCCTGCGAGCATCGCGGTCAGCTGGCGTTGCGGCCCTGGCCCGCGCAGCCGGGCGGGATCGATGTCGAGGCCCTGCTCGCCGGGATGGCGCAGGCCACGGCGGCGCAAGGCGGCGAGTCGACCGGCTTCGACGGCCTGCGCGTGATGACGCAGATGGGCTGGGCCGTCCGTCACGGTCTCGACCGGCTGGATCTGCTGGAGTACGAGGCCCGCCTGAACGGTGTGCTGGACACGAATCGCCGCCTGGCGATCTGCGTCTACGACCTGGCGCCGCTGGACGGCGCCACCATGATGGATCTGCTGCGCACGCATCCGCTCACGATGATCGGCGGCGTGCTGCGCGAGAATCCCTTCTTCACGCCGCCGGCCGAGATGCTGCGCGAGTTGTCCGCGCGCCGCGCCACGGGGCGGCGCCGCGGGCGGTCCGCGCCGGTGGCGCTTCCAGTGCCGGTGCGAGACCGTCAGGCCGAATGACCACGATGTCCCGAGAAAGAGAACCGTCCGCCGCCGACCAGGCGCTGCGCGACCTGATGGGCCTGCTCGCGCTGCCGGCCCTCTGGGTCGGACGCGACGCCGCCACGGTGCTTCAACTGACGACCGAGGCGGTGAACCGCATCGTCGGCACGGCGGTCTGCCTGCTGCATGCGCCGCTGGTGCCGGACGCCGCGCCGGCGACCGTGCTCCAGCTCGGCGGCGTGCGTGTCTCGCAGGAGGCCTGGACGGACTTCATCGTCGCCTGCCGGCAGATGCCCGACAGCGCCGACAGCGCGACCGCGCTGGAATCGCCGCTGGGCACCTTGCGCGTGGTGCGGCTCTACCTGGGGCCGGCGGGGCGGGCGGGCAGCCTGTGGTTCGGCTCTTCGCGGCCGGACTTTCCGTCGCCGCACCAGAGCGCCTTCATGCGCGCCGCGGCGACGCTGGCCTCGACCGGCCTGCACGCGGCCCGGCTGGACCATGAGCGCGAACGTGCCGCGAGCGCGAAGGACGAGTTCCTCGCCATGCTCGGTCACGAACTGCGCAACCCGCTGGCGCCGATCTCCACCGCGCTGCACCTGATCCGGCTGCAGACGGGCCAGCTCTCGCGCGAGCACGAGATCATCGAGCGCCAGGTCGGCCACCTCTCCAAGCTGGTGGACGACCTGCTCGACATCACCCGGATCACGCGCGGCAAGATCGAACTGTCGCGCGAGCCGGTGGACGTGCCCTTCCTGCTGAGCGACGCGATCGAGGGCGTGAGCCCGCTGCTCGAGGAGCGCAACCACCTGCTGCGGGTGGCCTGCGAGGTCGGGCCGGAGCTGCGGCTGATGGGCGACCGGGCCCGGTTGCGGCAGGTCGTGGTGAACCTGCTGAGCAACGCCGCCAAGTACACGCCGACCAACGGCGAGATCCGCGTGGCGGCGCGTGCCGTCGGGGACTCGCTGGTGATCGAGGTGCAGGACAACGGTGCCGGCATCGACGCGGACATGCTGCCGCGCGTGTTCGAGCTGTTCGAGCAGGGCTCGACGACGCTGGACCGCTCCAAGGGCGGGCTCGGCATCGGGCTGGCCATCGTCAAGCAGCTCGTCGAGATGCATCACGGGCAGGTGGCGGTGCACAGCGCCGGGTCGGGCCTGGGCGCGACCTTCCGCGTGACGCTGCCGGCGGAGATCCACGTCGTGCCGCCCGCGCCGGGGCCGGCCATGGAGGCGCTGGACACGCTGCCGCCGGTGCAGGGCCGGGTGCTGGTGGTCGACGACAACCGCGACGCCGCCGAGACGCTGGGCATGGCGCTGCGTTACGCCGGCTACGACGTCGTCACGACGACACTGCCGCAGGAGGCGCTGGAGCGGGTGCGCGCGTCGCGCTTCGATGCCGCGGTGCTCGACATCGGCATGCCGGTCATCGACGGCTACCAGCTGGCGACGCTGATCCATCGCGAGCTCGGCGAAGCCGCGCCGCGACTGATCGCGCTGACGGGTTACGGCCAGGCTTCCGATCGCGACAAGGCGCTGAGCAGCGGCTTCGACGAGCACATGGTCAAGCCGATCGATCTCGATCGCCTGACGCGCACGCTGGAGCGGCTGATCCGTGCGGACGCGCTCTAATCGGGCCTCATGACCGCGCCCGATTCCCCTTCCTCCGCGACCGCGCCCGTCCATGCGTCGTCCGCCAACGCGCCGGCCCGCACGCCGGCCCCGGCCCACGTGGCGATCCTCGACGACGAGCCTGACATCACCCAGCTGTTGGCCGGCTACCTGGCCTCGCACGGCTTCCGCACGACGCAGCTCCACAGCGGCCGGGCGCTGATGGACCTGATGGCGGCGGACACGCCCGAGCTGGTGCTGCTGGACCTGGGCCTGCCCGGCGAAGACGGTTTCGTGATCGCGCGCCAGTTGCGCGAACACTGGCGCTGCGGCCTGGTGATCGTCACCGGGCGCGGCGACGCGGTGGACAAGGTGGTCGGGCTGGAGGTCGGCGCGGACGACTACGTGACCAAGCCCTTCGACCTGCGCGAGCTCGTGGCCCGGGTGAAGGCCGTGCTGCGTCGTCTGGCGCCCGGGCCGACGGCCGGTCCCACCGGCTCCATGGGTCTTGCCGCAGCGCCCGGCGAGATCGTCCACGACCTGTCCGCCGGCCGCGAGCGCCTGCACTTCGAGGGCTGGACCGTGGACCTGTCCGCGCGTCGCGTGACCGGGCCGGACGGCGGCGAGGTCGCGCTGACCACCGGCGAATTCGACCTGCTGCACATCTTCCTGCTGCATCCGGGACGTGTGCTTTCGCGCGATTTCCTGCTGGAGCACACCCGGGGTCGCGACGCCGGTCCGTTCGATCGCACGATCGACGTGCAGGTGGGGCGCCTGCGCCGCAAGCTCGGCGCCGAGTCGGGCGAGGGGCAGTGGATCAAGTCGGTGCGCGGCGCCGGCTACCTGTTCGCGCCGAGGGTGACCTCGACGCGTTCGACCTGATCCTGGCCATGCGCCCGGTCGCCCGCCCACGACTTCCGCAGGCCGTCCTCATGGTGGCCGTGGGAGCCCGGTCATGAACGACGCGATCGGCGGCCGGTCGCCGGACCTCGACGAATCCGCGGTGTTCCGTGCGCTGTTCGCGGCCTCGCCGGACGGGCTGCTGCTCGTCGACGACCAGGGTCTGATCCGTCTCGCCAATCCGACGGCGTCCCAACTGCTGGGGTACGCGAACGAGGACCTGATCGGCGCCTCGATCGACATGCTCGTGCCCGACAGCATCCGCCCGCGCCACGCCGCGTACCGGCACGCCTACGAACGCGCGCCGCGGTCCCGGCCGATGGGCGGCACCGCCACTGAGCTGGTCGCCCGCCGGCGCGACGGCTCGGAGGTGCTGGTGGAGATCGCGCTGAGTCCGCTGCAGCCGCTCGGGCTGCCATACACGATGGCTTCGATCCGCAGCGTCGCCGAGTACCCGCGCGTGCGCCAGGCCTTGCAACGCGCGCGCTACAGCGAGCATCTGGCGCAACTGGGCAAGGTCGCGGTCGACTCGCTCGATCCGCAGGAAGTGCTGCGGCAGGTGCCGGCGATCGCCGCGCAGGCGCTGGAGGCGGACCTGGCCGTGGTGTTCCTGCTCGAACCCGGCCGGACCGCGCTGCGCGTAGCGGGTGGCGTCGGTCTGCTGGACGGCGAAGTGCTGGGCGCGACCGTGCCCAACCGGCCTGACACACCCCAGGGCTTCGTGCTGGCGCAGGGCGGGCCTGTCGTCGTCGAGGACTACGGCAGCGAGCAGCGCTTCACCGTGCCCGAGGCCTACCGGCAGGCCGGCCTGGTGTCCTCGCTGGCCGTGCCGCTGTCCGATCGGGGGCGACCCGTGGGCACGCTGGCGGTGCGGTCGCGCCAGCCGCGCCGCTTCGGGGACGCGGAGCTGCGTTTCCTGGAATCGGTGGCCAACCTGCTGGGCACCTGCCTGCAGCGCGCGCAGACCGAGGAGGCGCTGCATCATTCGCAGCGCCTGGAGGCCGTCGGTCAACTGACGGGCGGCATCGCGCATGATTTCAACAACCTGCTGACCGTCATCCAGGGCAACCTGCAGGTGCTGGCCGAGCTGCCGGCGGTGACCGACGATGGTTTCGCGCCGCAGCTGGTCGCCGCGGCGACGCGGGCCTCGCGACGCGGCGCGGAGCTGACCGGCAAGCTGCTGGCCTTCTCGCGCCGCCAGCGCCTCCAGCCGGCCAGCGTCGACGTGGCGGCGATGCTGCGCTCGCTGGCCGACATGCTGCGCCGCACGCTCGACCAGCGCATCCGCATCCGCATCGAGGTCGACGCCGACTGCCCCGACGTGCAGGCCGATCCGGCGCAACTGGAGTCGGCGCTGCTCAACATCGCGATCAATGCGCGCGACGCGATGCCCGAGGGCGGCGAGCTGGTCTTCCAGGCCGAGCCGCTGAGGGCCATCCCGCCGGCCCTGCGCCGCGAGCTGGAGGCGGGCGACGACCCGACCCCTGCGGGCCTCGAGGCGCAGCTCACGCGTTATGTCCGCATCGCGGTTTCAGACAGCGGCACGGGAATGCCGGAGGACGTCAAGGAGCGCGCGTTCGAACCGTTCTTCACGACCAAGCAGGCGGGGCGCGGCACCGGCCTGG
>NZ_DASVNZ010000088.1:0-28464 GCF_036486225.1 Roseateles sp.
TGCGCCTCGTCGCCCGCTTCAGACCCGAACTGCGTCAGTTGCTGCCGGAACTCGGCAAGGTGAAGCACGTCTCCAACCGCAAGGCCAGGACCGCGCTCGGCTGGCAACCGCGCAGCGAGGCCGAAGCGGTCGCGGCGACCGGCGAGAGCTTGGCCCGCATGGGCCTGCTGGGCGCCCGCCGAGCGCGCACTTCCGCAACTGCATCAAGCTCAGCACGCAAAACCCCCGCCCCAGCCCCAGCCCCAGCCCCAGCCCCAGCCCCACCACCCCGACGATGAGCGCCCCGACGCTGCCGTTCAACAGGACGATCAGCGCCATGCCGCGCGCCTCGCTGCCCGGCGGCCCCTCGGACTCTTCGCCGTCATCCTCTAAGGAAGACGCCGCCTCCGCTGCTCGCACCCATGGTGGCGCCCACGCCGCGCGCTACGTCCGCCCTTCACGCTGCTGACTTCCTCCGCGAAAAAAATCACGCGCTTCACGACCTCCCAGGTGAAGCTTCATGAGCACGACATCCCGCCGGTCCTTCCTGACGGCCGCCGTCGCCGGCATGGCGAGCAGCCATTCCTTCGCGCAGACCATCCGCCAGGCGCTCGCCACACCCGCCAACAACGCCACCGGCACCCTCGCCGACATCGAGCACGTGGTCATCCTGATGCAGGAGAACCGCTCCTTCGACCACTACTTCGGCACGCTCGCCGGCGTGCGCGGCTACAGCGATCCGCGCCCCATCGCACTGCCTTCCGGCCAGCCCGTCTGGATGCAGCCCGGCACCGCCCTCGGCTCGCAGGTGCTGCCCTACCACTTCGACATCCGCAACACCAACGCGCTGCGCGTCGGCCTGGACCACAGCTGGAAAGGCACCGAGACCACCTGGAAGGACTGGAACGTCTGGGTGCCCAAGAAGTCGTCCCGCACCATGGGCTACTTCGACCGCAGCGACCTGCCGTTCTACTACGCCCTCGCCGACGCGTTCACCGTCTGCGACGCGTACCACTGCTCGATCTTCGGACCCACCGACCCCAACCGCTTCTACGCCCTCACCGGCCACAGCAACGCGGTCGTGACCGGCATCTCGGACTCCAAGCTCTACAACGTCACCAACGGCACCTACAACGGCGACATCGCCAACGACAACCCCGCCGCCAAGGGCAACGAGTGGCTGACCTACGCCGAGACCCTGGAAACCGCCGGCGTGAGCTGGAAGGTCTACCAGGAGTGGGACAACTACGGCGACAACTACCTCCAGTACTTCAAGAACTTCCGCACCGACGCCAACGGGCAGAAGCTGACCAGCGCCTCGCCGCTGTACCGCAAGGGCCGCGCGCTGGCCGCAGGCTCGACGCAGGCCAACGCGCCGGGCACGACCGGCCAGTGGCTGATCGACCAGTTCGCCGCCGACGTGCGCAGCGGCAACCTGCCGCGCGTGTCCTACATCTGCGCGCCGACCGAATACTGCGAGCACCCCGACGACACGCCCAACGCCGGTGAGAACTTCACCGCGCACCTGCTGCAGGCGCTGGTGCAGACGCCCGAGGTCTGGTCCAAGACCGCGCTGATCCTGACCTACGACGAGAACGACGGCTTCTTCGACCACATGCCGTCGGTGATGGCGCCGCTGAACAGCGACCGCGGCCGCACGACGATGGCCAACGCCACGCAGGGCGAAATCGCCAGCAGCCAGCCGATCGGCCTCGGCCCGCGCGTGCCGACCATGGTGATCTCGCCGTGGACCAAGGGCGGCCGCGTCTGCTCGCAGCTGTTCGACCACACCTCGCTGATCCGCTTCACCGAGGAATGGCTCGTCGCGCTCGGCTACCCGCGCAACAGCGTGCAGTGCAACGGCATCTCGCCGTGGCGCCGCGCGGTCTGCGGTGACATGACCAGCGCCTTCGACTTCAAGTCCGGCGGCGCCGAATTCCCGTCCTCGGTGCCGGCCAACGCCGTGTACTTCAAGGGCTGGGGCACCAAGGACGCGCTGCCGCCGGCCAACCAGAGCCTGCCGCGCCAGGAGAAGGCCGCCAGCGGCATCCCGCGCCGCGCGGCGCCGCTGCCGTACCGCTCGAGCGTCGAGGGCATCGCCGCGACCAATGCGAAGCAGTTCGCGCTGAGCTTCGCCAACGAAGGCAGCGTCACCGCCGCGTTCATCGTCTACTCGACGCTGCGCACCGACGGCCCGTGGCACTACACCGTCGAGCCGGGCAAGCGCATCGACCAGGAAGTCTGGAACTGGAGCAGCGCTGCGCTGCAGCTGGCCGTGCACGGCGACAACGGCTTCCTGCGCGAGTTCCGCATGAGCTTCGACGGCATCGGCCGTCTGGCCGCGACCAGCCTGAAGGAGCAGCCGGCGACCGCGAGCATCACGCTGACGCTGCGCAACGCGAGCACGCAGGCCATGCGCTTCCGCATCGTCGACAACGCCTACGGCGACAAGACCGTCGTGACGGTCGACGTGCCGGCCGGCTCCAGTCGCGACCATGTCCGCGCGGTCACGGCCAGCTACGGCTGGTACGACCTGCTCGTCACCGTCGACGGCGACAACGCCTTCCAGCGCCGCCTGGCCGGCCACGTCGAAGGCGCGGGCCTCGACTTCACCGATCCGGTGCTGAACGGCCTCGCGCAGGTCACGTGGAACGCGCCGCCGGTGCTGCCGCCCAGCACGCCGACGGCCACCTTCAAGGCCGACGTCGACCGCGTGCGCATCGGCGGCAACGTGTCGCTGACCTGGACCGGCCTGCCGACGAGCACGACGAACTGGATCGGTCTCTACCGCGTCGGCATGACGCCCGGCGGCCCCGGCTCGCTGAAGTGGAACTACGTGGCCAGCCCGTCGGGATCGCAGGTGTTCGCGCTGGCCGGTCAGCCGGAGGGCGACTACTTCCTCGGCTTGTTCCTCAACGACGGCTACGGCGAAGCCGCAGCGCGCCTGCCGGTCCGCATCCGCAAGAACGGCGACGTGAACGCCGACGGCGCCGTCACCGCCGCCGACCGCGACACGCTGCGCAACGCCATCGGCAGTTGCGCCGGCGACGCACGCTTCGAGCCGCTGGCCGACATGGACGGCGACAAGTGCATCACGCAAGCGGACTACCGCGTCTGGTACCAGCTCTTCAGCACCCTGTGAGAACCCTCATGACCCCGATGACCCTCAAGCCCCTCTTCGCTGCCGCTGCGCTGGCGATCGCCTCGCTAGTCGCCCCGGCCGCCCATGCCGCCACCGTCTCGCTCACCGCCGCCGGTCCGGCCAAGGTCGGCGAAGGCGTGGACCTGCTCATCAGCCTCGTCGATCCGTTCGGCGGTCTGCCGTCGGATGAGGAGCTGCTGTCCTTCGGCTTCCGCCTCAGCTACGACACGAGCAAGCTCTCATTCAGCAGCTTCACCGCCGCCGCCGGCTGGGACGACGACAGCCCGTGGCTGGGCGCCGGCACCTTCGGCGGATCGAGCTTCCCCGGCGTCGCCAACAGCGGCCAGACCTCGCTGCTGCTGGGCACGCTGCACTTCGACGCGCTGCAGGGCGGCCTCGCGCAGATCGGCCTGATCACCGATGCCGGCAACCTGAACCACGGCTTGAGCTACCTGTGGAGCGACGTGCAGCCGCTCAACGCGTCGCTGAACCTGGCGGTGTCCGCCGTGCCGGAGCCGGCCTCCGCGCTGCTGGCGGCGCTGGGCCTGGGCGCCCTGGGCTTCACGACGCGTCGTCGCAAGCCTTCGCACTGACCTCGCACTGACCTCGCACCGACGAAAAAAGGGAGCCCGCGACTGCGGGCTCCCTGGGGCCGCCTCTTCAGGCGGCGATAGAACGAAGGCCGGATAACGGCCGGATGGCTGTCGGACGACTGCCGCGCGACCGTCAGTCGATCACTGGACCACGGCCTCGCGGACCTTCCTCGGGGCCAGTTCGTGACGCTCGAACTGCATCGAGAACGACGCCCGGCCCGACGAGAGCGCACGCAGGCTGCCGATGTAGCCGAACATCTCGCTCAGCGGCACCTGCGCGTCGACGACGATCGCGGTACCGCGAAGCTGCTGACCACGCACCAGACCGCGCCGGCGATTCAGATCGCCGATGCAATCGCCGAGCGACTCGGCCGGCGTGACCACCTCGACCGCCATCACCGGCTCCAGCAGCTGCGCATCGGCCTTTCCAAAGGCCTCGCGCGTCGCATTCGCCGCCGCGAGCTCGAACGCCATCGCTGACGAATCGCGCTCATGGAAGCCGCCGTCGAGGAGCGTGACCTGGAAGTCCACGCACGGGAAGCCCGCGATCACGCCGCTG
The DNA here is from genome assembly GCF_036486225.1 of Roseateles sp. Lineage (GTDB taxonomy): Bacteria > Pseudomonadota > Gammaproteobacteria > Burkholderiales > Burkholderiaceae_C > Roseateles. The sequence goes on from NZ_DASVNZ010000088.1 coordinate 4,274, forward strand.
AGCGCCGCGCGCCGGATGCCCGCCTCCACCGCGGGAATGAACTCGCGGGGAATCGCACCGCCGACGACACGGCTCTCGAAACGCACACCCTCGCCGCGCGCCAGCGGCTCGAAGCGCAGCACGACCTCGGCGAACTGCCCGGGGCCGCCGGTCTGCTTCCGGTGCACGTGATGCACGTCCACCGCCCGACCGAGCGTTTCTCGATACGCCACCTGCGGACGGCCGACCTGCACCTCGACACCGTGACGCGCGCGCAGCTTCTCGATCGAGACCTCCAGCTGCAGCTCGCCCATGCCGGAGAGGATGGTCTGCCCGGTCTCGGCGTCGAACCGCATCCGCAGGCTGGGATCCTCGCGCAGCATGGCCTGCAGCGCCTTCGACAGCTGCGCCACGTCCTCACGCGTCTTCGGCTCGATCGCCACGTCGATCACGGGCTCGGGCACGCTGATCTCCTCGAGATGCAACGGGCTCGCCGGGTCGCACAGCGTGTGACCGGTCAGCGTCTCCTTCAGGCCGATCACCGCCGCGATGTCGCCGGCGCGCAGTTCGTCGCGTTCCACGCGGTCGTCCGCCTGGATCTCGTAGAGCCGCCCGACGCGTTCCATGCGTCCGGTGTTGACGTCGAGCACCGCGTCGCCGCGCCGCAGACGTCCGCGATAGACGCGCACGAAGACCATCGTGTCGTGACCGTCGGCCGCGACCTTGAAGGCGAGCGCGGCGAAGGGACCGTCCGGATCGGACGGCGACTTCTCCGCAACGTCGATGTCGGCGCGACGGATGTCCTCGGGCGCCGGCAGGTAGTCGACGACCGCGTCCAGCAGCGGCTCCACGCCGCGGTTGCGGAACGCCGAGCCCGCGAGCGCCGGCACGAACGCGCCCGACAGCACGCCGCGTCGGATGCAGCGGCGCAGCGTGGCCTCGTCGATCGTCTGACCGTCGAGGTAGGCGCCGAGCGCGACGTCGTCCTGCTCGACCACGGTCTCGATCAGGCGGGCGCGATGGGCGCGCGCCTGATCGAGCATGGCGGCGGGCACGTCCGACTCCACGAACGGCGCCTTCGCGTCGTCGCGTTCCCAGACCAGCGCCTTCATCGCGATCAGATCGATGACGCCGCGGAAGTCGCCTTCCGCGCCGATCGGCAACTGCAGCGGCAGCACGGTCGCGCCAAGACGGTCCTCCATCATGGCCACGACGCGCAGGAAGTCTGCGCCGACGCGGTCGAGCTTGTTGATGAAGGCGATGCGCGGCACGCGGTACTTGTCGGCGAGGCGCCAGTTGGTCTCGGTCTGCGGCTCCACGCCGGCGACACCGTCGAACACCACGACCGCGCCGTCGAGCACGCGCAGCGAGCGGTTGACCTCGATGTTGAAGTCGATGTGCCCGGGCGTGTCGATCAGGTTGAGTTGCGTGCCCTTCCATTGGACGGACACGGCGGCGCTGTTGATCGTGATGCCGCGGCGGCGTTCCTGCGGATCGAAGTCCATGCGGGTGGTGCCGTCGTTGACGTCGCCGATGCGATGGCTCTCGCCCGTGTAGTACAGGATGCGTTCGGTGGTGGTGGTCTTGCCGGCGTCGACGTGGGCGATGACGCCGAGGTTGCGCAGGGGCTTATGGATCGTGTGGAGCGAGTTCATGGTGAATCCTTCTTTCGAAATCTGAGGGCAAGACGCTGCCCTCAGGCGGATTCACCTGATGCGGGCTAGCGTCGAGAGGGATGCGGCGGGATGCCGGATCGAGAGCCGGAGCGCGGGCGCGCGCGGACGCAAGTCCGGCGGACGGGAATCGTCGCGATCAGCTTGTCGTAGGTGCGGGTGCGCATGGTTGAACTCGGAGAGCGGGAAACAGAAAAGCAGGAAGCGGAAAACAGAAAACCCCGGAGGGCGCTGGGCCTGCCGGGGTTCTGATGAAGACCGGAAGGCGCGCACGCCTTCCGAATGCGATCGGAGGGCGCGTCAGGTGGCGAAAGTCGCCTTGATCACTTGGGAGGTCTTCATGATGGACGTGATTTTGAGCGAACCTGCGCGCTCGTGCAATGGCCCGCCACGATGACCGTACTCCATTCGGGGTCAGGTGTTGCGGTCGTTCGACCGCGGCTTCCCGTACCCACTCATTCATGCGAATGGCAACTACTCATCCGCGTCGAATCGCAACGATGAACCTCAGAAGCAGTCAGTGCCAGGATCTGCCCGGACGCGTAGATTGGCATCTCCGCAATGACTCGCTGAAAGTGAGGTGATGAATGGAAAACGAAACCGAGGCTGATCGCCTACTCCGCAAGGCCGATCTCCTACTCTTCAAGACCGACTTTCATTGGCTGTGCGCTCAGTTCGAAATCACTGTCGCAATTGCGATGTTCTATTGCTGCAGCATGCTGACGATCCTGATGATCGTGCTCGACTCCCTCCGCTGACGTGAAGCGCATCAACGCCCCCGCTGCTGCGCCTCCAAGCGCTTCAGCACCTCGCCGATCGCTGCGCCTTCACCGATCTGCGGATTCGAGTGGCCATCGGTCTTCCCCGCTTCCTTCTCGCGGACCTCGATCAGCTGGCGCGCCTGCGCATGCGCCTGCTGGAAGGACCAGGTCTCCTTCAGCGCGTCGACATACATCGCCTGGCCGAAGAAGGTCAGTGGCGACTTCGAGCCGCACCCGTACGAGGTGTGCGTCGCGTCGGCCGCCGTCATCACCAGCGTGCCGTCGTCGGCCAGCGGTGCTATCCAGCTGCCGGAGAAACACGCCGAGATCGAGATCACCCGCCAGCGGATCCCCGCCTCGTCGAGCCACTGCTTGAGCAGCTCGGGCGTCATGGGCTCGGTCTCCAGCGGATACGAATCCGTGGCGAGCAGACCGTCGCGACCGCCGTGCGAGGTCAGGTGCAGGAACAGCACGTCCTTCTCGCGATCCATGACGGCGCCGATGCGCGCGATCGTCCGGTGCAGGTTCGGCCGCGTCGCCCAGGGGATCGTGTCCTGCGACTTCGCATTCGTGACGAGCTGAACCGTGCGTCTGTCCGTGCCGAAGCGCTCGGTCATCGTCTTCGCGACGACGGCGCTCTCATGCATGAACACGTCCTGGGAGGCATACGGCGCATAGGTGGCGGCGTAGACGTTCACCAGGCCCGGCTGGGACGGCGGCAGCGCACGCAAGGTCTCCGCGATCAGCGTCGACTGCCTGTCGAGGACCTCTTCGCTCAGCGACAGTCCTGAGTACTCCGCGCCCGCCTCGGCGGACCGCGCGGGCCACCAGAAGTACATCGGATCGAGCCAGCCGCTGATCGCGATCGGCAGCGGCGTGAGCAGGAGCGCGATGACGCGCACCACGCCGGAGGCGGTGAGCCGCCACCACAGACGCAGAGTCGCCAGCCCCTCCCAGACCATCGGGAAGAGCCATGCGACCCAGCGCGCCCAATCCGGCCAGGCGTCAGAAGCGCCGAACACCGCTGGCGCGAGTCTGGCCATGGCGCCGTCGGCGAGGTTCAGCAACAGCGTCACGGCGACCAGCAGCGTCACCAGCGTGCCGACGTTGGCGGGACCGGGCTCGCGCCGCCCGGCCGAGGCGAGCAGCAGCCAGCAGATCCACACGGACACGACCGTGCCGCTCCAGCTCTTGTAGATCGCGCTCCACTCGAAGGTCGCGGCGCCGTCGATCGCCTCTCGCTGCAGACCCAGGCCGACCGCCAGCGACAGCAGCACCAACGCGACCAGCGTCCACGGTCCGCCCTCCAGCCGCTCCCAGCGCGGCGCGCGGAAGCTCAACACGCGTGCGGCTTCGATGAGCCAGGCGGCTCCCGGAGTCATGCTCCGATGTGAATGACTGATATCCATCGAATAAATTTCATGAATTGAAGTCGAACGCCCATCATTCCCTGGCGACGTCGAAATTCCTCTCCCCCAAGGGAGCGACGACCTTCGAATCCGCCCGCGACGCGGGCACCGCCAAGGAGCTCATCATGACCGTCAAGCATGTCCTCTTCGTCCTAACCAACACCGCCCACATCGGTCCGAACGACCGCCCGACCGGTTACTTCTTCGCCGAGGTGGCGCATCCGTTCGAGGTATTCGACCACGCCGGCGTGGCGGTCGATTTTGTGTCGCCGCTCGGCGGCACGCCGCCTTCGGATGCGTATGACGAGACGGACCCGGCGCAGCGTGCCTTCCGCGAGAGCGCCGCCTTCCGCCGCCTGTCGCGCAGCCGCAAGCTGTCCGAGGTCGACGTGCTGGATTACGACGCGATCTTCTTCCCCGGCGGCCTCGGCCCGATGGCCGACATCGCGACCGATCCCGACGTCAAGCAGGCCGTGATCCGCGCCTGGAACGGCGGCAAGATCGTCTCCGCCGTGTGCCATGGCCCGGTGGCCTTCGCCGGCGCGACCTTCGCCGACGGCACGCCGTTCCTGAAGGGACGTCGCGTCGCCGCGTTCTCGAATGCCGAGGAGGAAGGCTACGCCATCGCCGACGTGCCCTTCCTGCTGGAGAGCGCGCTGGTCGAGCAAGGCGCGATCTACGAGAAGGCCGACGTCTGGCAGCCCAAGGTCGTCGTCGACGGCCGCCTGATGACGGGCCAGAACCCGGCGTCCGGCGCGCCGCTGGCCAAGGAGATCGTGGCCGCGCTGAACAAGGACGTCGCATGAGCGCCGGCACGCCGATCGTGGTCGTGGCCCGCTGGCGGATGGCGCCGGAGACCTTGCCGGAAGTGCTGGGGCTGGTCGCTACGCTGCGCGAGCAATCGCTGGCCGAGCCCGGCTGCCAGGGCTACGAGGCGTTCCAGAACATCGGCACCCCGGGCGAGCTGCTCCTGCTGGAGCGCTATGCAGACCAGGCCGCGATCGAGGCGCATCGCGCCTCGGTCCACTACCAGACGCTGGTGGTGCAGCGCATCCTGCCGCTGCTGAGCGGTCGGCAGGTGGAACTGCTGCAGGCGAAGGCCTGAGCCTTCACGGGGCCGGGTGTTGCCCGGCTCAGAACGTTGCGACGCTCAACGCCCAGGTCACGCCGAACTTGTCAGTGAGCATGCCGTAAAGCGGCGACCAGGCCGAGGGCGCGAGATCCTGCAGGATCGAGGCGCCCTCGGCCAACTGCTTCCAGAAGGCCGAGATCTCGTCGGCCTCGCCGCTCTGGATGGACACGAGGAAGGCGCGGTCGCCGCGGTCCCAGCTCAGATCGGTCGGCACGTCGTAGGCCATGACGCGGAAACCGTTGGGCGCGACGACCTGGCCGAACAGCAGGAGGGCCGTGTCGGCCTCGGAGCGCGCGGCGTGCGCCTCGCCATAGGTCACGGCCATCAGGTCGCCGCCGAAGATGCCGTGATAGAAGCTCAGCGCCTCGCGGGCCTGGGCGCGGAAGTTGAGGTGGGGGGTGACAGTGAGGGACATGGAGATTCCTGAACGTGTTGGGGGTTGGGCCTACCGCCTTCCGGGGGAGAGGACTGGCGATCGGCTCCCACCAATGTAGGAATCGAGGTGGCATGCGCGTGGCAGCAGGCCCTGCTGCCATCCCTCGTCAGCAGGAATCGGTTAGGCGAGGCGTTGCGTCGGCTACGACGTCGCGGCTCTAGCCCCGATCCCCGCGATCAGCGACCCCACCGCCACCATCGCCGCACCGCCCCAGAACACCGGCGGCAGCGGTGCGCTGAGCAGCACCGACGCGAACAGCGCCGACATCAGCGGCGTCCCGTTCGCCGCCAGGCCGAGCAGGTGGATGTTCCCGCGCAGTACGCCGATGTTCCACAGCATGTAGGCCAGCGTCACCGCCGCGCTCGCCAGCGCGACCTGGATGACGACGTGCGCGGACCAGTTCATCGGCGTCCGCACCGCGTTGAACGCGTGCACGATCCAGAAGCCGACCGCGCTCAGCGCCATGAAGAACCAGAGCGCGTTCTTGCCCTCGGCCATGTGCTTGGTGCAGGTGCTGTAGAGGGCCCACACGATGGCGCCGATGAAGGCCAGGCCGTAGCTGAGCGGATTCGACGCCGCGTTGTGGAAGAACTGGCTGAGCGACAGCCCCTCCGGCGGCGAGGACGCCGAGATCACGCCGGCGAACGCCAGCGCCAGTCCACCCAGCATCAGCACGTTCAGCCGCTTGCGCCCCGCGATCGCGGAGCACAGCACCGTGAGGCTGGGCCAGAGGTAGTTGACCATGCCGACCTCGATGGCCTCGTGGCGCGAGCGCGCGAAGCCGAGCGCCAGGACGAAGCAGAGCTCGTAGCCGACGAACAGCGCGGCGCCCAGCCACAGGTAGCGGCGCGGCAGCTCGCGCAGCGAGGTGCGCGTCGGCAGGAGCAACAGCGCGGAAACGGTGAACAGGACGGCCGGCGCGCCGGTCCGGCCGAGGAACTCGATCGTGCTGCGCGTGACGCCGACGGAGGTGCTCCAGAACAGGATGGCCACCAGGCCCAGCAGCGTGGCGCCGTTCAACACAGACTTGGCCCGATCAGAGGTCGACATTCATGCTTTCGTTTGCCTGCCGGGCGAATCGACCCGGCGGCATGCCCACGTGCCGCGTGAACGCCACGCCGAACGGACCGACGGCGCTGTAGCCCACGCGCTCGGCGATCTCCGCGATCGACAGCTCGCGCTGCCGCAGCCATTGTTTGGCCAGCGCCATGCGCCACGCGAGCAGGTAGGCCATGGGCGCGACGCCGATCGCACGGCTGAAGCGCTCGAAGAAGGCGGAGCGCGACATCGAGGCCTCCTTCGCCAGCTCGACCACCGTCCACGGCAGCGCGGGCGCCCCGTGCATGCGCCGCAGCGCCTGCGCCAGTTTCGGATCGGCGAGGCCACGCACGAGGCCCGGCGTCTGCGCCGTGCTGGCCGTCGCGCGGAAGGCCTCGATCAGGAGCACTTCCAACAGGCGCGACATGACGATCTCGCGCGCGGGCCGATCGGCGCGGGATTCGTCGCCGACCAGCTGGACCAGCGTCGACAGGCGGCTCTCCCCTTGCACATGGACCCATTGCGGCAGTAGCGACACCAGCAGTTCCGCGTCCGGCGAACCGAGCACGCAGTTGCCGACGAGCATCCGCATGTCGACCTTCCCGTCCGGGTCGCCGATGCGCGCGCCGCCGGGCATGGGCACGATCGGCGTGGTGACGGGTTCGTCCTCGCGCGGCGGCTGCCGGTCCAGGCTGGAGGTCGCGAAGTTGCGTGCGGCCGGCAGCAGGACGAAATCTCCCTGGCGCACCGTGATCGTCTGGCTTTGCGCGGGACCTTCGATCGTCAGGCGGCACGATCCCTCGAGCGCGACGAAGTAGAACGGCCGGCCGGTCTCGCTGCGTCGCACGGCCCAGGGCGCGGAGGCGATGACGAGCTTGGAGAACGGCGCCTGCGGCCGCAGCAGCGACACGACTTCCGCCAGCGGATCGATCATCTGGACGATCTCGATAAACGATTGGACTTCACAGTGTAGTCAGTCCTGGACGCACTCCCTATCGTGCGGACTTCCCCAACCAGGAGTTCCAGATGTCCCGTGCTTCCACCGTCCTGATCACCGGCTGCTCGTCCGGCTTCGGCCTCGAGACGGCGCGTTTCTTCCTCGACCAGGGCTGGCGCGTCGTCGCGACGATGCGCACGCCGCGCGAGGACCTGCTGCCGAAGTCCGAGGCGCTGCGCGTGCTGCCGCTGGACGTCACCGACGCCGAGAGCATCCGCCAATGCCTCTGGGACGCCGGCCCCATCGATGCGCTGGTGAACAACGCCGGCGTCGGCCTGCTGGCGCCGCTGGAGGCCGTCGACATGGTCAACGCCCGCGCGCTCTACGAGACCAACGTGCTGGGCACCATCGCGATGACGCAGGCGGTGCTGCCGCAGTTCCGCGAGCGGCGCGCTGGCGTGGTGGTGAACGTCACGTCGAGCGTCACGCTGAAGTCGCTGCCGCTGCTGTCGGTCTACACCGGCAGCAAGGCGGCGGTGAATGCGTTCACCGAGTCGCTCGCACTGGAGCTGGCGCCCTTCAACATCCGCGCACGCCTCGTGCTGCCGGGCCGCTCGCCGACCACCAGCTTCGGCGACAACGCCCGCAAGCTGATGAGGCCCGACGTGCCCGAGGCTTACGTGGCGTTCCGCGACCAGGTCTTCGCAGCGGTGCGCGACCTGTCGACGCCGGTAACCGTCGCGCAGGACGTGGCCGAAGCCGTCTGGCGCGCCGTCACGGATCCGCAGGCGCCGATGCGCATTCCGGCGGGGGCGGATGCGGTGGCGCTGTCGGCGAACTTGACCGGCTCATGAGCGCCCGACAGAACATTGCACACGCTGAAATGTGAAGCGCGGATGGCCCCCTAATGGGGGCCATTTCCGTTTCAAGGCCTCCCCCTTCAGCAGTCTGTGCTGCGTTCTTTTCACAGGCCATCATCGCGTGACCACAAGGAAGATCCATGGTCGCAAGGAAGCACCCGTTACCCCTGGCCGCAAGCACGCGAGCGAACACCGATGAAGCACGTGACCGCATCAATTGGAATTACCACGAGCGTCACGACGGAAAGAACGCCGTGATCTCCGAATGGAGGAACACCGTCCAGAAAAAAGTCCGCGTCAAGATGGACCGTTCGCTGGACCAACTGCGTCAGATGCCGAAAGTCGAGTGGCACAAGCCAGCCCCGGCAAGCAACATTGGTGATCACATATACGTGATACGCTTCACCGACCAGACCGGCATGCAGATCCGCGTCTTCGGACACTTCCACGACCCTCACAAAGCGTTCGTGATGACCTTCGTCGGTCACGAAAAGGACGGCAAATATGTCCCAGCAAACTATCAAGAACTGGCGCAAGGACACCGCGCCCATTGTTCAGATCAGTTTCAAAAGCGAACCCAACCGTACGGGGACCGCTGTGCGTTTTGCGCTGCCGGCGACTTCCCCATCCGGCACTGAGCCATCGAGCGCGACGGGATTGCTGCAGCAACGCAGCGAATGGCGCGACAAGGAGTACCGCGATCTGTACATGGAAGAGGCGGTCGATCAAGGCATCGCATGGCAGATCAGGATCAACCGTGAACGTCGCGGCCTTTCCCAGAAGAGGCTTGCGGAAACCCTGGGGACGCAGCAGTCCGCAGTGTCTCGACTCGAGGACCCGGACTACGGTGCGCATAGTCTGGACACCTTGAAGGAGCTGGCGCGCGCATTCGACTGCGCCCTGCTGCTGAAGCTCGTCCCCTATTCCGTCCTTGCTTCAGAACGCGAGCACCTCTCTCCCGACGACCTCTACGCCCCCCCGTTCACTGCAGAAGTTCCGGAGCAAACATGAAGACGAAGCAGGACGGCAACCAAGTGCTTTACGCGGATCAACCGGCGGAACTGTCTCTCGGCCCGTTCGTGTCGCGGCTGACTCTTGGCATCGTCGAGAGTCGATCTGATGCGCCAATACCGGTGCTGTCGTTTGCGATGCCAACCACCGCGCTATTGCAGATGGCCAAGGACATCATTCTGCAGATCGAGAGCCCCTCATTCGCTGTGGGTGCGGCACGATCGTTGGCGCTTGCGGCGGATGTTCTGACGCTCGGCATCGGCGACATCGACTCCGTGCCGGGAGCAAAGGACGGTACGCCGAGACGGACGGCAAAAGGGCGATCGACCTCCGCTCGCCGCACCGCCCCCCGGAAGTAGGACGGAGAAAACACCAGCGGCCCTGTGCCGCCTTGGCTGCTGCATGCCCCTTCACCGAGGGATCTGATACACCTTCACGTACTCGACCTCGTACCCGATCGGGAAGATCTTGTCGTCGATCTCGCCGCCGAGGTCGCCGCCGATCGCGAGGTTGAGGATCAGGAACTGCGGCTTGTCGAACGGCCATTGCGCCGTTCCCTGGCCCAGGTTCGGATACGCCGCGTGCACCTGGCCGTCGATGCCGAAGCGGATCTCCTTGGGCGTCCACAGCATCTGGTAGTTGTGGAACCCGCCGCAGGCCGTGGCGAGCTTCCTGCCATCGCCGACGCCGTGTCCGCCATGGCCCGACGTCGTGTGCACCGTGCTGAAGACCCAGTCCGGCTTCTGCCCCATGTGTTCGAGGATGTCGAGTTCCCCCGACGCCGGCCAATCGCCCTGGCTGCCGAGCGTCCAGATCGCCGGCCACGTGCCCTGGCCGCAGGGCAGCTTGGCGCGGATCTCGAAGTAGCCGTAGGTCCACTCGGCCTTGCCCTTGGTGATCAGCCGCGTGGAGGTGTACTTCTGCCCGCCCCAGTCGGGCGCCGCGGACAAGGACTCCTTGCGCGCCGTGATCACCAGCCGGCCGCCTTTCAGCGCGGCGTTCTCCGCACGGGGACCCGAGTAGTACTGCTTCTCCCGGTTGTGCCAGCCTTGCTTGTTCATGCCGGTGTCGTAGGCCCACTTCGACTCGTCAGGCAGCGCGCCCTTGTCGAATTCGTCAGACCACACCAGCGTGTACCCCGCCGGCAGTCCGATCGGACCCGTCGCGGCGCCGCCCTTCCCCGTCGCGGTCTGCGCCTGCGCGAACGCCGCGCCGCCGTCGATCGCCAAGGCCGCCAGCAGGGGCACGGCGGCCCAGCGCCGCGTCAGTCGTTGCTTCATGAACCAGGTCTCCGTACTTGTTGGAATTCAGCGCTTCGCGCGCCGCTGCAGCAGCTGCTCGGCATCCGCCAGCGCCACCTTGATCGTCTTCTGTCCGCGCAGCACCTTGTCGAGCTCGGTCTGCACGACCTCCTCCGCGAACTTGGCCTGCTTGTGCACCGGCAGCGCGGTGATGCGCAGCGCGTCGTCTCGCCACAGCAGCCGCGCGCGCTGCCCGCCGAGGAAGTCCACCGGCTCGCTGAAGAACGGGTCGTCGTGGACGTCCCGCAGCGCGGGGAAGGCATCGTAGGACTTGAACGCCTGCAGCTGCCGCTGCGGGTCCAGCGTCATCATCTGGATGAAGCGCCAGGCGAGCAGCTTGCGCGACGGCGCCGACTTCCTCGCGATCGCGTAGAAGGTGCCGCCGTACGGCGCGTGCGAGCCGCCGGGCAGCGAGGACGCACGCCACAGGCCCCTGGTCTCCGGCGCGATGAAGGCGTTGAGCTGGCCGACCAGCCAGGCGCCCGACAGCTCGGTCGCCAGACGCCCTTGCTTGAAGCCCGCGCCCCAGTCGTTGGACCACGCCGGCACCTTCGCGTCGAGGCCCTTCTGCCGCGCCCGCAGCGACACCTCGAACGCGCGCTCGAAGCGCGGCGAGTTCACCAGCACGCGGGATTCGGTGTCGAAGTAGATGCCCTCGCCCGGCTTCAGGCCGTCGGCGATCAGGATGTCCTTGATCTCCTGCACGTTGGCGATCAGGTAGGCGCCGGTGCGCGACTTGATGCGCTCGCCGGTCGCGACGTAGTTGTCCCAGCTGCTCGTCAATTCCTCCGGCGCGACCCCGGCGCGCTCGAGGATGTCCTTGCGGTAGAGCATGGTGCCCGGCCCGATGTCCGCGGGCACCGCGACCACCGCGCCGCTGCGCGCGACCGCCTGGTCGTAGGCATACGGCACGAGCCGCTGGCGGAAGGCCTCGACGCCGAACGGCGACGGCCGCAGGTCTTCCAGCCCGCCGCCCTGCGCGAAGCGGCCGACGAAGCTCGATTCCAGCGCCATCACGTCGGGCAGTCCCACGGCCGTCGACAGCGCGGTCGTCATCGCCGTGTGGTGGTCCGTGTACTGCCGCATCAGGATGCGCAGCTCCACGTCCGGATGCATCGCCTGCCACGCGGGGATCGCCGCCTTCGCGATCTCGTCCATCAGCGGGAAGGCCGCGATGGTCAGCACCTCGCGCGTCTGCGCCAGCGCCGGCACCACGAGCATGCCGGACCACGCCGGCGTCGTCATCGCCGCGAGCATGCCGCGGCGGGTCAATCCCTGGCGGATGCGACCGCCCTCTCCGTCGTTCGCGCTCAAAAGTCGAGCTCCATCGTCATGACCGTGCCTTCGCTGATCGAGCCGCCGGTCGGCGGCCGCAGGTAGACGCCGAAGCGCGAGGCCTGTCCCGGCCAGCGCTGCGCGCTGAGCGCCGCGATCGCCGCGTCCACGCCGGCCTGCACCTCGCCGCTGTCCGGATCGACGTTGGGCACGATGCAGCGCTCGCAGGGCGCCGCGTGCGTCATGCGACGCCACCAGCCCTCGCCGTCCCGCCAGACCAGCTGCAAGAGGTGTTCCTCGACGAACGGCACCAGCGCCTCCTGCATGCCGCGCAGCACGAGGTTGGGTCTCAGCCGACGCACGTCGACACGGGCGCGATCCAGGGCGGCGAGCTGCTCGTTGAGCTCGATCACCGATCCCGTGGAGACCGCGTGCAGCGCGTTCGGCGCCGTCGCCAGCGCCGCGCTCCGGTCGAGCTTCACCAGCCGGAGATCGTCGCCGGTGACCTCGCGCAGGAACTGCGCCGCCACAGCGCCGGCATCCCGGCCGCGATGGCTCACCATGCGGCGTTCTTCCGGGTTCCAGATCAGGGCGTAAGTCGATGCGCCCTCCGCTTCGCGCGACAGGCGCAGCGGTTGCTGCCCCTGTGCGCGCAGCAGCAGCGCGTCGTCCAGCAGCTTCGGCTGCACCAGCGCGAGCTTCGGATGCGAGCCGAGCCAGGCCAGCTCGCCGCGCGCATCGACGACGATCCATTCGCGGTCGCCGACGATCCGGCCGTCCGCGTCGAAGCGCAGGTCGGACACGCGCACGCCGGCGCAGGATTTCACCGGATACACGTACAGCGCCTCGACGCAGGCATAGGCCGTGGAGGACGTCGCGGAGGACGTCCCCGAGCGATCGCCGTGGATGGCGGCCATGGCGGCGAGGGCGGAGTGCCGGTCCACGTCGCCCTCAGCGCGGCAGCACGTAGGTCGCGATGCAGCGCGGCGGCAGCGCCGCGACGCCCGCCTGGCCGTCGATGCGCAGCGAGAAGCGGTGTTCCCGCTCGCTGCGGTTCATGACGACGACGGCGACGCTGCCGTCCTCGTTGACGGCCGCGGTGCATTCGAGGTCCTGGCTGCTCGCCGAGCACAGCACGCGGAAGGCGCCCGGCTTGATGAAGCGGCTGAAGTGGCCGAGATAGTCGTACGAGCTCTGCGGCATCAGCCGGTTCTGCTCGCGGTCCGCGAGCATGGGCGCGCTGCACAGGTTGCCGACATGGTTCGGACCACCGGTCTCGTCGAGCAGCAGGTTCCAGTCGATCCAGCCCACGGTCCAGCGGTTCAGGTCGTTGAGGATGCTGCGGCCGTAGCGCTCGCCGGTGTTCCACGAGCCGATGTGCGGGCCGCCCTCCTGGCAGCCTTCGGTGAACAGCAGCTGCTTGTCGGGATACGCGTCGTGCAGCAGGCCGACGTGGTCGAAATGGTCCTCGACGTACCAGTGGAAGCCGCAGCCCCAGACGTACTTCGACGCCTCGGGGTCCGAGTACACGATGTCCGCGCGCTGCACCATCTGGTCGCGGTTGTGGTCCCAGATGACGACCTTGATGCGCTGCAGCCCGGCCGCATGCAAGGCGGGGCCGAGGTGGTCGCGGACGAAGTCGCGTTCCTCCTCCGCGGTGTAGACGCAGGAATCCCAGCGTTGCACGGCGTCGGGTTCGTTCTGCACGGACACGCCCCAGACGGGCACGCCTTCGGCCTCATAGGCCTGGATGAACTTCACGTAGCACTGCGCCCAGGCCTTCGCGTACTGCGGCAGCAGCTTGCCGCCGTTGTTCATCTCGCCGTTGGTCTTCATCCACGCGGGCGGGCTCCAGGGCGAGACCAGCAGCTTCATCGGTCCGGGCGCGACCTTCATCGCCGCCTGGATCATCGGCAGCAACGCGCGGCGGTCGCGGTCGATGTTGAAGTGCGCCAGCGCCTCATCGCCCGGGACTTCCGCATGCGCGTAGTTGCCCAGCGAGAAGTCGCAGCTGTTCATGTGGACGCGGTTGAACGTGTAGCCGTGGCCCGCGTTGACATCGAAGTAGGCGCGCAGCAGTGCGTTGGCCTCGGCGGGCGGCAGCTTCTGCCAGGTGGTCGCGGAGGCTTCGGTGAACGCGCCGCCGAAGCCCTCGATCCGCTGGAAGCGCCGGGCGCTGTTGACGACCAGCTTGGGCATGCCGGCGATCGCGGCATCGGCCATCAATTGAGCCACCGGTTGAAGCGCGAGTTCAGGCTGCGTCGCCAGGCGTGTCGAGCTTGCCAGGTCCGCGCCTTTGGCGGACAGCGTCCATTGCAGGGACGCGCGTGCGCCCGCTGAAGTTGTCTCCGTCATCGAACTACCTTTTGTTGTCTTGGTCAGGCCAGCGCTTGAAAGCGCTTTCATGATCAGAGCATAGAGGCAGTCGCGGCGACGGTCAATTCAGGGATGGCCCGGAGGCCGGCGTCACTTCTCCGGGTACGCCTTCCGCAGCGCCTCGTACTGCGCCTTCGTGATCGGCATCATCGAGCCGTGGCGCAGCTGCGCGGGCATCTCGAAGCGGTCCCATTCCTTGCGGCGGGAGTTGCCCCACACCTCCACCCACGGGCCTTCCAGGCGTGGCGCCATCGACAGCCCATAGCCGTTCCCCGCGTACTGCTCGTAGTACAGCAACCAGTCGACGCCGTTGGGCGCGCGCACCAGCGTCGGCGCCTCGCGGAACGCGGGACTCAGCGCCGGACCGGGCTCCGGATACGGCCCGAGCAGTTCCTGCGCGCAGCTCATGCGGATCGTCTTGCCCGTCGTCCAGATGTAGGACGGATAACGCTCGTCCTTGATCACCGCGCAGTAGCCGCCTTCCGGATTCGCGATCAGGAAGGTGTCGATGGTCGCGATCTCCCACTTGAACAGCCGCTTGGGCGGCGCGTCGAAACGCTTCAGGTCCGGCGACAGCGCGTAGAGCGTGCGCTGGCTCGACCAGTAGCGTTCGGGGTCCTCCGGCACGCCGGGCACCGTCGCCGTGTGCCACAGCACGACGAACTGATTCGACGGCTTGTCGAAGTAGATCTTCGGCGCGCCGATGCGCTGCATCGCGTTGGGCAGGCCCGCGACCTTCGACAGGTCCGGCCGGTACGTACCAAACACCTGCCACTTGATCAGGTCGTCCGAGACCCAGAAACGGATGTCCGGATCGTCGTCGCTCTTGTTGCCGACGAGATAGAAGCGCCCGTCCGGGCCCTGGGCGATCGACGGATGGCCGTGGTATTCCTCGTTGACGGCCTTGCCGCCGTTGAGCTTGGTCCAGTGCAAGCCGTCGAGGCTCACCGCGTAGTGCAGCACGCCGTAGCGCGCGTCGGTCATGTGAGCGAAGAGGTAGGCCTCGGGGCCGGTCTTCGCGAGTGCGGCCGCGCTCGGCGGACCGGCCGTGTGGGCCGGGTTCGCCACGACGGCGGGCTGCGCCGAGGACGGCAAGGCCGTTGCCGCCGTCTGTGCCGAAGCACCGCACGAAGCCACCACCGCGGCCATCGCCAGGATCGCGCCCGCAAGCGCCCGGATTCGTGTCATGTTTCTCTCCTTGTTGTCACTGCTGAATCGATCCCGGTCGATGGTTTCTCAACGCATCATCAAGGCGCCATCACGGCGCCGAGATCGCCCATCGCTGGCAGTCGCCGCCCAGCCATTCCCATTGCTGGACCTTGGCGCCGTTGGTCGTCGAACATGCGTCCACGTCGAGCACGCGACCGCTGTTCTTGTTGATGAAGCGCCAGTAACCGGCGCCGACGTTCTCGATGCCCCAGCGCTGCGTGGCCGCGTTGTTGGAAGTCCACTGCCGCACCTGCGCGCCCATCGCCAGCGAGGCGTCCTGCACTTCGAGCTTCAGACCGCTGTTCACCGAGGTCAGCTCGTAGAAGCCGTCCGAGGTCGCGGTGACATTCCAGCGCTGGCAGTTGGCGCCGCTGTAGGGCCACTGCTGCACCAGGCCGCCGGCGGCGGTCGAGCAGCCCGCCACGTCCAGCGCTTGAGCGCTGTGCTTCGCGATCACCTTGTAGGTGCCGTTGGCGACGCTGTTCGGGCTGACGCGTTCGAACTTCCAGCGCTGGCAGTCGCCGCCGATCCAGCTCCATTGCTGGACCTTGGTCCCCGCCGTCGTCGAGCACGCGTCCACGTCCAGCACCAGATTGCTGTTCTTGTTGATGACGCGGAAGTAGCCGTCGCCGACCGGCTCGATGCGCCACTTCTGGCAGTTGTTGTTGACCGCCGTCCAGGTCTGCACCTTGCCGCCGTTGGTCGTCGAACAGCCGTCGACATCGAGCTGCTGACCGCTGTGCTGTGCCGTGAGCGTGTAGTCGCCGTTGCCGGTGTTGGTCACGCGCCAGCGCTGGCAGTCGCCGCCGACCCAGCTCCACTGCTCGATCTGCGTGCCGGCCGCCGTGGAGCAGCCCGTCACGTCGAGCACCTGCCCGCTGTGCTTCGCCACCAGACGGTAGACGCCGTCCGCGACCGGGTGGTTCAGCGGCGCGCTCGCGAACTGCACGCGACAGGCGATGTTGGCCATCTGCAGCACGCGCGTCCCGTCCGCAGAGGGCAGCAGCTGGCTGCTGTAGTTGCTGCACGGATCGGTGCCGGTGTTCGGCGTCACCAGCGGCGCGGCGGACTCCGTCCACTGCCCTGCCCCGCCGTTCGTGTTGAACATGTAGATGCGGCCGTTGACGTCGTCGTTGATCGCGTTGCCGGCGTTGCGGCGCACGATCTGGCCGATCAGCAGCAGGCGCCCCTGCGCGCTGCCGTCGTTCATCCACGACACCGTCGGCGCGTGTGAGAAATGGTTGCCCGCCGTCGACTCGACGCGCGTGCCCATGTTGCTCGCCGTGCCCCAGCTGCTGCCGTTGGACGAGGTCCGGAGATACACGTCGCAGCTGCGCGAGCCGCAGATCTCGTAGCTCATCACGTAGCTGCCGTTGGGCAGCTTGCGCACGATGGGCATGCCGGGGCGCAGGTCGCCGTTGTCGCTGATGCCGACGTCGATCGTGTCCGCGCTCCAGGTGAGGCCGCCGTCGGTCGAGACCTTGTGCGCGATCAGTTGGTTGAAGCCGCCGGACTTGTACTCCTCGCTCGAATAGAACATCAGCAGCCGGCCGGCGCTGTCGACGGAGAACTCCGGCTCCCAGGTGCCGACGCTGCCGGTCGCCGCGATCGCATGCGAGGTCCAGGTCCGTCCGACGTCCGTGCTGCGATAGATGCGGATCGAGTACGCGCTGCCGTTGCGCGTCGTCGTCGCCCAGAAGAGCGTGCCCGGTGCGGTCGATCCGAGCTGCTGCGGCACCTCCCACATCCCGCTGCAGCAGTGCCAGGGCTCGGGCACCGTGACGCTGCCGACCTGGGTCCAGGTCGCGCCCTGGTTGGTGCTCTCGTAGATCAGCGACTGTGCGCCGCCGAGGTCGTAGGACGCGATCAGGCGCCCGTTGGCGCCGCCACTGGCCGCCAGCCGGATCATCCGCGGATAGAAGCTGTCCTGGTTGCCCAGGACCGTCTCCGCCGCCTGCGACGGCCCGGCGACGAAGGCCGTCGCCGCCATCACCATCGCGAGCAGCCAGCGCCACCCACTCCAAGCGAACTTGCTCATGCGTGTCTCCATGTGCGGCCTCGCGGGCCGCGTTGCTGTCGTCGATCGGCGAGGTAAGCGGCGCCGGTCAGGGGATTGGGGCGGCTCTGCGGCCGCCGCCGGGTCAGGTCTTCACCGGATCGATGCCGATCCGAAGCGGTCGTTCATCGGCCGTCGATCAACGCCTTGTTGGCCTTGCTCACGCGGTCGAAGTCCAGCTTCTTCACGCGGCGGTCGTAGGTGAAGAAGCCGTTGAGCTCCTCCTCGACGTCCGTCGTCTCCGTGTAGATCGCGGCGCTCAAGCCCTTGTCCGCGCGGAAGCCGCGCAGCTTGTCGATCTGCGCGACATAGGCGTCGTTGATCGCGGCCGCGCTGTCGAACAGGTGGTAGCAGCACTTCGATTCGGGGCGGTACATGTGGCCGGGTACCTTCAGGCTGTTGCCGCCGTACTCGCCGAGCACGGCGATGCGCCACGGCTGGTAGGTCGGCGCCGCGGGACCGGGGTAGTCGTGCAGGTCGATCAGGTCGCCGCCGCCTTCGTCATGCGGCGCGAAGTTGATGCCGGAGTGCGCATTGATCAGCCGCGTCGGATCCATCGCCCGGAACTGCGCGGCCATGCGGCGGTGCTCGAAGTCGCCCCAGCTCTCGTTGAAGATCACCCAGGTGACGATGGACGTCTCCGAGCGCAGCTGGTCGACGATCTCGCGCCACTCGACCTCGGTCTTCGCGCGCACGGCCAGATCGGTCTCCGCATCCCACGCCTGCGGCATGTCCTGCCACACCAGCAGGCCGAGCTTGTCCGCGTAGTGGAACCAGCGCGCCGGCTCCACCTTGATGTGCTTGCGGACCATGTTGAAACCGAGCTTCTTCGTCTCTTCAAGGTCGAAGCGCAGGGCGGCGTCGGTCGGCGCGGTGTAGAGGCCGTCCGGCCAGAAGCCCTGGTCCAGCGGGCCGAACTGAAAGACGAACTTGCCGTTCAGCAGCGGACGCGGCACGCCGTCGATCATGCCGACCTCGATGCTGCGCATGCCGAAGTAGCTGTCGACCTGGTCGACCACCTTGCCGTCGCGGCGCAGCGTGACCTTCAGGTCGTAGAGGAAGGGATCGTCGGGCGACCACAGCCGCGGCTGCGGCACGGGCAGCGAGAGCGCCTTGTCGGCGGCGCCGCGCACGCGGCCGACGACCTGACCGTCCTTGAGCGCGACCGCTTCGACCTGGAGTCCCTTCGTCTCCCCCACGCGCACGGTCAGCGCGAGTCGCTGTTCGCCGACCACCGGCGCCATGTCGAGCTTCGCGATGTGCGCCTGGCCCACCGGCTCCAGCCACACCGTCTGCCAGATGCCGGAACTCGGCGTGTAGAAGATCCCGCCCGGCTTCAGCGACTGCTTGCCGAGCGTGCCGTCGTTGGTGCTCGGGTCGAAGGCGGCGACGACCACCTCGTTGCGGCCCGGCTTGAGCAGGGGCGTGATGTCGAAACCGAACGAGGTGTAGCCGCCCTCGTGCTGACCGACGCGCGTGCCGTTGACGTAGATCGTGGCGAGACGATCGACTGCGCCGAAGTTGATGCGGACACGTTGGCTCTTCCACGCGGCGGGGACCTCGAAGCTGCGGCGGTACCAGAGGTTCACCTCGCCCAGGCGCTCGACGCCGGAGAGCATCGATTCCACCGGATACGGCACGCGGACGCGCTCGGTCTTCTCGGGGAAGCGTGGCGCGGCGCTCGGCGCAAGACGCGCATCCGGCGCGCCCTTCCCGCCCCAGTAATCCCACTGGCCGTTGAGGTTGAGCCACTCAGCACGGACCAGCTGCGGGCGCGGGTACTCCGGGAACGGCACGGCGGCCTTCAGGGCCTCGTCGGTCCACGGCGTGGTCAGGCGCACATGCGGCGCGGGCGCGACGACGGCCTGCGCGTCCTGCGTGGGCTGGGCCACCGCAGTCGTGGCGGTCATGGCCGTGGTTGCGAAGGCGGCGACCGTCGCGAGCATCGCGGCGATCCGGGCGGAAGACTTCGATGACATCGATCAGTTCCTCGTTGTTCGGATGAAGACGTTCAGGGATTCAGACGCGTCGCGTCGAGCGACCGTGCCAGAGCACCATCACGCGCTGCAGTCCGCAGAAGAGCCCCAGCAGCGCGCCGATGACGATGCGGGTCCACCAGGAGCTCAAGGTGCCGTCGAACAGGATCAGCGTCTGGATCAGGCCCAGCATCAGCACGCCGGTCAGCGCGCCCAGCACGTGGCCGATGCCGCCGCTGAGCAGCGCGCCGCCGATGACGACTGCGGCGATCGCGTCGAGTTCCAGTCCCTGCGCGTGCAGGCCGTAGCCCGACAGCGTGTAGATGCCGAAGAGCACGCCGCCGAGCGCCGCGCAGCCGCCGCTGAGCGCGTAGACGCCGATGCGGGTGGCGGCGACGGGCAGGCCCATGAGGCGAGCGGAGGTCTCCTGCCCACCGAGCGCGAAGACGGCGCGTCCGAACGGGGTGGACCGCGACACGGCCACCGCCAGCGCGAGCACGGCGAGCGCGCAGACAGCGCCCGGTGTGATCTCGCCGAGCGGTCCGAGCGACCAGCGCGACTGCGACCAGGCGGTGAGCGTCGCATCGGTGATGGGGATCGAATCGACGCTGAGCAGGTAGCAGAGCCCACGCGCGAGGAAGAGCCCGGCGAGCGTCACGATGAAGGGCGGGATCGCAAAGACGTGGATCACCGCGCCCATCGCGGCACCGAACGCGGCGCCGCCGAGCAGCAGCAGCGGAATCAGTACCAGTGGCGACAGGTGCGCGCGCTCAACGCCGAGCGCCAGCAGCATCGTCGTCAACGCCACGACCGAGCCCACCGACAGGTCGATGCCGCCGGACAGGATCACGAAGCTCATGCCGACGGCGACGACCAGCAGGAAGGCGTTGTCGATCAGCAGGTTCAGCAAGACCTGGCTGGCCAGCAATCCTGGATACGCCGAGGCGCCTGCCAGCGTGCCGACGACCAGCAGCAGCACGGAGGCCCAACTCGGCAGGTCGCGGGCGTGGACGAGCGAACGGGCGTGGAGGAGGGAGCGCGCCTTCATGACGTCGCTCCCGCGCGCCGCTGCCAGCGCTCGCGCCAGGCGCGCCACGCCGGCGCCTGACTGATCGACACGGCGAAGACGACGGCGGCCTTCACGACGAGCGTGACCTCGGGGGCGATGCCCAACGCGTAGATGCTGGTCGTCAGCGTCTGGATGATCAGCGCGCCCAGCAGGCTGCCGCGCAGGCTGAACCGGCCGCCCAGCAGCGAGGTGCCGCCGAGCGCCACCGCGAGGATCGCGTCGAGTTCCAGCATCAGCCCCGCGTTGTTGGCGTCGGCGCTCTTGATGTTGGCGCTGATCATCAGACCGGCCACGCCGGCGCAGAGGCCGCAGGCGATGTAGACCGCCAGCATCAGACCGGCGGCGTGAACGCCGGCCAGCCGTGCGGCAGCCGGGTTGGCGCCGCTGGCTTGGAGGAACAGGCCGAGCGCCGTCCGGTGCTTCAGCAGGCCGAACAGCGCGGCGACGCCGAGAGCGATCCAGGGTGCGAACGGCAGTCCCAGCAGAAAGCCGCTGCCGAGGAAGAAATACGGCTCGTGATAGATGGTGATGATCTGGCCGTCGGTGATCAGTTGCGCAATGCCGCGGCCTGCGACCATCAGGATCAAGGTCGCGATGATCGGCTGGATGCCGCCGGCGACGACGAGCAGGCCGTTGAACAGGCCGCACAGCGCCGCCGCGCCGAGCGCGCCGAGGATCGCCGCCGTCATCGGCATCGTGGCGCCCTCGTGCGTCACCAGCGACGCCGCCACCGCGCCCGCGATCGCAACCACCGCGCCGACCGAGATGTCGATCCCGCGCACCGCGATCACCAGCGTCATGCCCATCGCGACGACCATCAGCGGCGCTGCGCGGTTCAGGATGTCGATCAGCGGTCCGTAGGCGTGGCCGTCCTGCCAGCGCAGGCTGAGGAACTGCGGATTCAGGATCGCGTTCAGCGTCCAGAGGGCGAGCAGGACGTAGGCGGCGTGACGAGCGCCAGCGTGGTGGTCCGCGTCTCGCCTCGGACGAGGGGCGCGCGCGTCGAGGGTGGCGTCCGCGTCCGCGGCACGCCGCCAGCGACGCAGGAAGGCGGGGGCGCTCATGCGTGGACCTCCGCGGCGCCCGCCATCACGTACAGCAGGCGGTCCTCGTCGAGGCCGCGCGCGTCGAGCTCCGCCACCTGGCGGCGCTCGCGCAGCACGGTGATGCGGTCGCTCGCGCGCAGGACTTCGGGCAGCTCCGACGAGATGAAGATCAAGGCCATGCCTTGCCGGCACAGCGACATCACCTGATCCATCAGGTCCTGCTTCGCGGCGATGTCGATGCCGCGGGTGGGTTCGTCGAGGATCAGCAGCCGCGGCGTCGTCGCGAGCCAGCGCGCGAGGATTGCCTTCTGCTGGTTGCCGCCGGAGAGCAGGCCGATGGGCGTCTCCGCGTCGGCGGTCTTGATGCCGAGTTGGGTGATGAAGCGTTGGGCGAGCTCGCGTTGCGCGGTGCCTGTCAGCGTTCTGAAGACGCCGCGTCTGGCTTGCAGGGCGAGCACGATGTTCTCGCGCACGCTCAGCTCGGAGACGATGCCGTCGACCTTGCGTTCTTCCGGGCAGAAGGCCATGCCGGCGCGAACCGCGTCGCGCGGGCTGCGCAGGCGCACGGCGGTGCCGTCGACGCGGATCTCGCCGGCGTCGGCGCGATCCGCGCCGAAGAGCAGGCGCGCGGTTTCGGTCCGGCCGGCGCCGAGCAGGCCCGCCAGGCCCAGCACTTCTCCGGCAGCCACGTGCAGATCGATGCCCTCGACCGCGCCACGGCGCCCAAGCCCAAGGGCGGCGAGGATCGACGGCCGCGGGCCCTCACCCCCACCCTCTCCCGCGGGCGGGCGAGGGGGGGGGTGAGGGCCAGCAGCCGTGGAAGTACTGAACTCTCGACCGAGCATGAGCGTCACGAGTTCCATGCGCGGCAGCTCCGACGCCGGCCGCTCCCCGACGAACTCGCCATTGCGGAACACCGTGAAGCGATCCGCCACCGCGTAGGCCTGGTCGAGGAAGTGGGTGACGAGCAGCACGGCGACGCCTTCTTCGCGGAGCTGTCGGATCATGGCGAGCAGCCGTGCCGTCTCGGCCTCGTCGAGGGACGAGGTGGGTTCATCGAGGATCAGCACCCTCGCCTGCTGATGCAGCGCGCGGGCGATGGCGATCATCTGCTGCACCGCCACCGGGAGATCGCCGAGCGGTCGCCTCAGGTCGGCCTGGATGCCGAGTCGTGCGAGCGCCGCGCCGGCCTCCTCGCGCACCTTGGGCCAGTCGATCGCCACGCCGCCCCAGCGGCGCGGGAAGCGACCCGCGAGCACGTTCTCCGCCACCGACAGATTCGGGCAGAGCTGGACTTCCTGATGCACGACCGCGATGCCTGCGCGCTGCGCCTCCAGCGGCGTGCGCGCGGCGAAGGCCACGCCGTCGAGCGCGATCGTGCCTGCATCGCGATCCTGCACCCCCGCGAGGATCTTGATCAGCGTCGACTTCCCCGCGCCGTTCTGCCCCATCAGGACCTGCACCTCGCCGGCGCGCAGCGTCAGCGCCGCGTTGACCAATGCGGGCACGCCGCGGAAGGCCTTGGCCACTCCGCGTGCTTCCAGCACGATGCTCATCAGTACTTCCGCTTGGGCAGTTCCTGCGCCGCGACCTCGGCGGGGAACACGCCCTCCTCGGTCACGATGCGGCGCGGCACGGTCTTGCCGGCCTTGAGGTCCTTCACCGTCTGCATCAGCTGCGGTCCGAGCAGCGGGCTGCACTCGACGGTCACGTTGAGCTTGCCCGCGACCATCGCCTGGAACGCGCCCTTCACGCCGTCGACGGAGATGATCAGGATGTCCTTGGCCGGCTTCAGCCCGGCTTCCTCGATCGCCTGGATCGCGCCGATCGCCATGTCGTCGTTATGCGCGTAGAGCACGTCGATGTTTCGACCCTCGGCCTTGAGGAAAGCCTCCATGACCTCCTTGCCCTTGGCGCGGCTGAAGTCGCCGGTCTGCGAGCGCACGATCTTCAGGCGCGGGTCGGCCTTGATGCCCTCCTCGAAACCCTTCTTGCGATCCAGTGCCGGCGCCGCGCCGACGGTGCCCTGCAGCTCGACGATGCGGATCTCCTTGCCGGCAGGACGGCTCTTGACCTTGTCGGTCAGCCACTTCGCCGCGCGGCGGCCTTCCTCGACGAAGTCGGAGCCCATGAAGGTGGCCCACAGCGTGGTGTCGGTCTCCTGTACCGTGCGGTCGGTCAGGATCACGGGGATGCCGGCGGCTTTCGCCTCACGCAGCACCGTGCCCCAGCCGGTCTCCACGACCGGCGAGAGCGCGATCACATCGACCTTCTGCGCGATGAAGGCGCGCAAGGCCTTGATCTGGTTCTCCTGCTTCTGCTGGGCATCGGCGAACTTGAGATCGATGCCGGCTTCCTTCGCCGAAGACTTGATCGAGGCGGAATTGGCGGTGCGCCATTCCGACTCGGCGCCGATCTGGGAGAAGCCGAGGACGATCTTCTTGTCGGCGGCGAACGCAGCGGGAATCGCGCCGAGCGCGGCGAGCGCACCCATGGCCACGGATCCCAGAACGAAACGGCGGCGTGCCGCCGGTCGAGCTTGACGCATGAAAACTCCTTTGTCTGCGACGGTCGCTGGCCCTCACCCCCGCCCTCTCCCGCAAGCGGGAGAGGGAGTCCGTCCGACGCTGCGCGCGACGCCAGCTCC
>NZ_DASVNZ010000113.1:0-17001 GCF_036486225.1 Roseateles sp.
GTGGTCGAAGTTCCCGTCCAGGCGTCCCAACTCCACTTGCCGGCCTTGTCGCGGCCCAGTTGCGCCTTCGGCGCCACCAGCGCCAGGCGACCGGCGATCAGCTTGCGACTGTCCAGCGCCAGTTCCGCCTGGTCGAGGCTCAACTGCTTCAGCGCCAGCACCGGCTTCTTGCCGTCGGCCAGCTGCACGTCATCGAGACTGAGCGCCTTCAGCGACAGCCGGAGGTCCTCGCCCGCCGGCCCCGCGCGCACGGCGCCCTGCGTCGCGAAACTGCCCTGCACGGACAGCGGCGTCGCCGCCTTCAGATACGGCGCCAAGCCGTCCAGCGCGAGGTCCTTCAAGGCCCAGTCGAGCACGATGCCCGCCGCACCGACCGCCCCCTTGCCGCTGAACGCGGCCGGGGTCTTCGCGCCTTCGGGCGACAGCGTCGCGGCAATCTCCACGGGCGCGGCCTTCGCGGCCAACGGCCAGTTGAGTCCGCTGCCCTTGAGGATCAGGCCGTCGATGTTCCACCGGGCGGCCGGCCGGAGCGTCTCGTCGGTCCAGCCGATGCGGCCGTCCTCCAGCGCGAGTTGCTGAACGCCGACGCGCCACGGGGCCGCGCCCTTGGCCGGCGTCTTCGCGGCCTCGGAGGACGCGGCCTTCGGTGCCGCGGCGACCGTGCTGGACGCCGGTGCCGATGTCGATGTCGGCGCCGCCTTCGCCGCCGGCATCTCCGGCAGCCACAGACGCCCTTGCGCGTCCCGGCCCATCAGCAGCTCCGGCTGCTTCAGGCTGACCGCGCCCAGCAGCACCTGCCGCTTCAATGGCTGCACATCCGCCAGGTCGACGGTCAGCGCCTGCCAGCGCAGCCAGTCCTCCCAGCCGCCCTCCGACTCGCCGGCCGCGCGCCGCTGCAGCGACAGCTCGCGCACCGAAGCCCGTCCGCTGACCTTGACCTCCGGCTGCTGCTGGGGCGGCTGCTTGAAGTCCAGCGTCAGCTGCGAGTCGACCAGGCCCTTGGCCAGTCGCATCGGCAGTTCCTTCGGCCAGTACGCGCGGTAGGCCGACAGGTCCAGCGCGTCGAGCTTCACCATCATGCTCGCGCTGCGGGTGTCCGCGAACGGCTGCGCCTGGCCCTCGCTCTGGAAACCGACGCCGTTCAGGCGCCCGGACAGCCGCGGCTGCACATGGACTTCGACGTCCGCGTCCAAGGTCGACAGGAACGGGATGCCCAGGTGGAGCGCCTGGAGCTCATGGACCATCCCGACCGTGCGGTCGTCCAGGCGGAACTCGCCGTCGCTCAGTTCGATGTTGTAGAGCGCCGCCTCGGCGGGCCCGTCGTCGGGCGTGGGCGCCGCCTTGGGCGCAGCGGCCAGCCGCGCGACGATGTCGTCCAGATCGGTCTTGCCGTCGGGCAGCAGCGCGACGCGCACCCGCGGCGACTCCACCGTCAGCGACGACAGCACCGGCGCCAGGTGCCACAACGAACGCGGCGACAGCACCGTGCGCAGGCGCCTGACCTCGAACAGCGGCGGCGCGCCGGCGGTGGGGCCGGCGATCTTCAGCTCGTCCAGCGTGAGCGCCAGCCGCCAGGGCGTGAAACTCGCGCCGCCCAGCGTGACCGGACGTCCCAGCTGTTCCGACGCGATCCGGACGCCCGCCCGTTCGATCCACATCGGCAGCGCGATCCACGCCGCCAGCAGCAGCGCGATGACGGACAGCACCAGACCCACGAGCACGCGCAGCGCGCGCCGCGGCCAGACCGGAAGAGCAGAGAAGAACACGGGGGCAGCCGGCGAAACCCGGACGAGTCGTCAAGGAAGCTGATTATGCTGGCGGGCCTCAACACCTGACACCGATCCCCGGCTCTCGATGAACGACCTGATACACGCGGTCGCAGCGTTCCTGCTGCCGCCCACCGGCGCCTTTCCGCTGCTGCTGCTCGCCTGGTGGCTGCGGCATCGCCGCCGCTGGCTCTCCGGCGCGCTGTTCGCGACCGGCCTGATCGCCGTCTGGGTCGGCAGCACCGAGCTCGGCGCGCTGTGGCTGCAGGACCGCCTGCTGGGGACGCAGCAGGCGGTGCGGGTCGAACGCCTGAAGGAGGTTCCCGCGAAGGAAACGATGATCGTCGTGCTCGGCGGCGGCGCCCGCAAACTGATGCCGGAATACGGCGGCCCGCAGCTCAAGGCCCTGTCGATCGAGCGGCTGCGCTACGGGATCTGGCTGTCGAGACAGTCGGGCATCCCGCTGATGTTCACCGGCGGCACGCCGCGGGATGCGTCGGACGATCGCCTGACCGAAGCCGCGCTGGCCGAGCGCACCGCGGCGCAGGAATTCGGCTTCACGCTCGCGGCCAAGGAGGACCGCGCCACCGACACGCGTGAGAACGCCCAGTTCACCGCCGAGATGCTGCGCGGGCGGTCGATCCGGCGCGTCGTGCTGGTCACGCACGACGTCCACATGCGCCGCGCGATGCGCGCGTTCCGCGAGGCGCTGCCGCCGGAGGTGGAGGTGATCCCCGCGCCGCTCGGCCTGGCGCTGCCCGGGTTCGAATGGCGAGACCTGCTACCTTCGCAGGAAGGCATCTCGCGGGCGCGTTACCTGGGCTACGAATGGTTGGGTTACGTCGGCGGCCATTGACCGCGCCTCATTGACGGCGCCCCAAAGAGAAACCCCCTCCGCGCCGGGCGTGCCGGACGAGGAAGGGGTGGGCGGACCAGCCGCCTTTGGGGCTCCGCGGCGAATTGCCGCAGGGCTCCTGGCGCGCAGAGACTGCGCCAGTTGAAGTGCCGAAAAGGCCCAATGACATTAGGTCGGTGCGATGGCCCTTTCAAGCAGCCATCCCCAGAACCCGTAGTTTCCTAGCCCCCGAACAAACGCTGATAGAGATCCGCCGCACGGGCTTTCTGCTCGGCCGGCATCTCGATCACCCGGCCCCATTCCCGCGGCGTCTCGCCCGGCCACTTGTTGGTCGCGTCCAGGCCCATCTTCCCGCCCAGCCCGCTGATCGGCGAGGCGAAATCCAGGTAGTCGATCGGCGTGCCCTCGACCAGCGTCGTGTCCCGCACCGGGTCCATGCGCGTCGTGATCGCCCAGATCACGTCCTGCCAGCTGCGGATGTCCACGTCCTCGTCCACGATCACGATGAACTTCGTGTACATGAACTGGCGCAGGTAGCTCCACAGGCCGAACATCAGCCGCTTGGCGTGCCCCGGATAGGCCTTCTTGATCGAGATCACGGCCATCCGGTAGCTGCAGCCCTCCGGCGGCAGATAGAAGTCGACGATCTCCGGGAACTGCTTCTGGAGGATGGGGACGAACACCTCGTTCAGCGCCACGCCCAGGACCGCCGGCTCGTCGGGCGGCTTGCCGGTGTAAGTCGAGTGGTAGATCGCGCCGTCGCGCTGCGTGATCCGGTTGACCTCGAAGACGGGGAACCAGTCCTGCTCGTTGTAATAGCCGGTGTGGTCGCCGTACGGGCCTTCCAGCGCGTGGAGGTAGCCGCCCTTCTCCTTCAGCGGGATGCCGTCCTCGCTGTGGCCGGTGAAGCCCGGCGCGGCGGGCGGGATGTGGCCCTCGAGCACGATCTCCGCCGTCGCCGGCACCTGCAGCATGCGGCCGGCCTCGCCGACGTTGGTGTCGGCGACCTCGGTCCTCGAACCGCGCAGCAGGCCGGCGAACTGGTATTCGGACAGGGTGTCCGGCACCGGCGTGACCGCGCCCAGCGTGGTCGCCGGATCGGCGCCCAGCGCCACGGCGATGGGGAACGGCTGTCCCGGATTCGCAATGCCGAAGTCGCGGAAATCCAGGGCACCGCCGCGATGCGCCAGCCAGCGCATGATCAGCTGCCGCTTGCCGATCAGCTGCTGTCTATAGATACCGAGGTTCTGGCGTAGCCGCGGGTTCGCGATCTTCTGCGGCCCCCGCGTCACCACCAGCCCCCAGGTCAGCAGCGGGCCGATGTCGCCGGGCCAGCAGGTCTGGATCGGCAGCCGCTTGAGGTCGACGTCGTCGCCCTCGATCACCTGCTCCTGGCAGGCCGGCCGCTT
Organism: Roseateles sp.; assembly: GCF_036486225.1. Classification (GTDB taxonomy): domain Bacteria; phylum Pseudomonadota; class Gammaproteobacteria; order Burkholderiales; family Burkholderiaceae_C; genus Roseateles. Next base: position 4,032 of record NZ_DASVNZ010000113.1, read on the forward strand.
CACCAGCGACGGCTTCATGTCCCACAGGGCCTTGCCCATCTGCGCCAGCTTGCCCACGTCGCGCAGGCCGCGCGGCGGCTCCGGCTCCTTCAGCGTCGCCAGCAACTGGCCGACCTCCCTCAACTGGGTGGTCGACTCGGCGCCCATGCCCAGCGCCACCCGTCTCGGGGTGCCGAACAGGTTGGCCAGCACCGGCATGCGGTAGCCGGTCGGCTGCTCGAACAGCAGCGCCGGGCCCTCCGCCTTGAGGACGAGGTCGCTGACGGCCGTCATCTCGAGCACCGGGGACACCGGCTCGGCCACGCGGCGCAACTCGCCCATGGCCTCCAAAGCGCCCATAAAGTCACGCAGATCTCGGTACTTCATAACTCAAAGTAGTTAAGAACAAGGCCCATACGGTTGACGGGTTATTTTTGATCCATAGAATCGCGCCCTGCCCTGGCCCCCAGGGTTATCCCGGTCTTCGCTGTGGGACGCGAAACCGGTGTGCTGCCAATGGACGCTGGATCGCCCGTCTGTCGCATCAAGAGTCTGGAGCCCTCTGAGAGCCCTCCAGGCCGTCGACGACGCCCGAGCCGGCCCATTATCACCACCCCCAGGTGGGTGTTTCGCGAGTGAACGCTTCGAGCGGCTCGCCAGACAAACACCGGGTGTGGTCGGAGAAAGGAGTCGCATGACAGCGCGTTCAGACCTGCTATCCCTGCCCCGCCAGGCGCAAGCCGCCCTGGTGCTTTTCGTCAAGGACATCGGCCAGGGCCTCCTGGTCGTCAGCCACAACACGCTCGCCCTGGTGGGCTTCGCCGTCGTCGCCGTCGGGCTGGTCTTCGCCAGCCAGGCCGACCTGCGCCAGCAGCTGGAAGGCCAGGTGCTGGGCTGGCTCAACGCCCGCCACGAGGCGCGCGTCGAAGCCTCCGGCGACGTGCTCGCCCTGATGGCCGAGCCCGACGCGATCAGCCGCGCCACCGCGGTCGATCCGAAGGAACTCACCCGCCAGCAGGCGCTGGTGGCCAACTACCTGGCCCGGCGCTACCGCGTCGCGCCGGAACCGGTCAGCCGCCTGGTGAAGGAAGCCTGGGACGTGGGCCAGCGCGCCCGCGTCGAGCCGACGCTGATCCTGTCCATCATGGCGATCGAGTCCGGATTCAACCCGTTCGCCCAGAGCGCCGTCGGCGCCCAGGGCCTGATGCAGGTGATGACGCGCGTCCACGACGACAAGTACGAGGCCTTCGGCGGCAACTTCGCCGCCTTCGACCCGGTCACCAACCTGCGCGTCGGCGTGCAGGTGCTGAAGGAGTGCATCCAGCGCGCCGGCAGCCTCGAGGAAGGCCTGCGCCGTTACGTCGGCGCCGCCAACCTGCCCGACGACACCGGCTACGCCTCGCGCGTGCTGGCCGAGCAGGACCTGCTGAAGGCCGTCGCCCAGGGCCGCAATGTCAGCCCGTCGGCACCGCGTCCGGTCCGCGAGCCGGCGTCCGCGCCGGCCCCGACCGGCGAACAGGTCGCGATGACCGCCGTGATGCACTGATCGCGCGCCCTTCACGCACCTTTGAGAACGGGTTCCCATCGGAACCCGTTCTTCATTGGGCGAAGCCTTCGCCCCACGCCCTGGGGAACAATGTCACGAGTTGGCCGGCGCCCCGAGCCGGTGCGGCTACACTGCGGACTTCGCGCAACTGGCGATCAGGGCGCCCTGCCCGGAGACGATCCTGTCTCCGCACAGGCGTCGCCCGAGGTGGGCCACCACCGGGAAGCGCGAACGGCCGGGGACATCCCCGGCTGTCCGTGCCGTTCGCCTGGGCCGCCGTCGTTCCGACATCCGTCGCCGCCTCGCCGTCATCCTTGACCCGCGACCGCGACTATGCGTTGCCGGGCGGGCGGCGCCAACCCTTGAGCCGACATCATCATGTTTGACCGCACCCAACAGACCCTCGCCACCGTCGATGCCGAAGTCTTCGCCGCCATCCAGCAGGAGACCCGGCGCCAGGAAGACCACATCGAGCTGATCGCCTCGGAGAACTACACCTCTCCGGCGGTGATGGAAGCCCAGGGCAGCCAGCTGACCAACAAGTACGCCGAGGGCTATCCCGGCAAGCGCTATTACGGCGGCTGCGAATACGTGGACATCGTCGAGCAGCTGGCGATCGACCGCCTGAAGCAGCTCTACGGCGCCGAGTTCGCCAACGTGCAGCCCAACAGCGGCTCGCAGGCCAACCAGGGCGTGTTCTCCGCGCTGCTGCTGCCCGGCGACACGATCATGGGCATGAGCCTGGCCGAAGGCGGTCATCTGACCCACGGCATGGCGCTGAACATGAGCGGCAAGTGGTTCAACGTCATCTCCTACGGCCTGGACGCCAACGAAGCCATCGACTACGACGCGATGGAAGCGCTGGCGCGCGAGAAGAAGCCCAAGCTGATCATCGCGGGCGCGTCGGCGTACTCGCTGCGCATCGACTTCGAGCGCTTCGGCAAGATCGCCAAGGAGATCGGCGCCTACTTCATGGTCGACATGGCGCACTACGCCGGCCTGATCGCCGCGGGCGTCTACCCGAACCCACTGCCGCATGCCGACGTCGTGACCTCCACGACGCACAAGAGCCTGCGCGGCCCGCGCGGCGGCATCATCCTGACCAACGACGAAGCGATCGCCAAGAAGATCAACTCGGCGATCTTCCCCGGCATCCAGGGCGGCCCGCTGATGCACGTGATCGCCGGCAAGGCGGTGGCCTTCAAGGAAGCGCTGACGCCCGAGTTCAAGGCCTACCAGCAGCAAGTCGTCGCCAACGCCAAGGTGCTGGCCGACACGCTGATCGAGCGCGGTCTGCGCATCGTCTCCGGCGGTACGGAAAGCCACGTGATGCTGGTGGACCTGCGTCCGAAGAACCTGACCGGCAAGGAAGCCGAGGCCATCCTGGGCGCCGCCCACATGACCTGCAACAAGAACGGCATCCCGAACGACCCGCAGAAGCCGATGGTGACCAGCGGCGTCCGCCTGGGCACGCCGGCGATGACCACGCGCGGCTTCAAGGAGGAGCAGGTCCGCAAGACCGCCCACCTGATCGCCGACGTGCTGGACAACCCGCACGACGAGGCCAACCTGGCCCGCGTGCGCGAGCAGGTGGCCGAACTGACGCGTCAGTTCCCGGTCTACCGCTGAAGCGGGTCCGCGGCGCATGCGATGCCCGTTCTGCGGTCACGGCGACACGCAAGTGTCGGAGACCCGGGAGTCCGACGAAGGCGACGTGGTCCGTCGCCGCCGTCGCTGCCAGTCCTGTGACAAGCGCTTCACGACCTACGAGCGCGCGGACATCGCGCTGCCGATGGTCGTGAAGAAGGACGGCACGCGCGCCGAGTTCGACATGGGCAAGCTGCGCGCGTCGATGACGCTGGCGCTGCGCAAGCGGCCGGTGAGCATCGAGCAGATCGACGCGGCGCTGGAGCGCATCCAGGAGAAGCTGCTCAGCACGGGCGTGCGCGAGATCCCGTCGACCAAGCTGGGCGAGCACGTGATGCGCGAACTCAAGCGCATCGACAAGGTCGCGTACGTGCGCTTCGCATCGGTGTACCGCTCGTTCGAGGACGTCGACGAGTTCCGGCAGTTGATCCGCGACATCTGAGTTCGCGCGGCGCAGAGCGCCAGGGTGCGGGGCGTCTGTGGGGCTCACGCGGCCTTCACGGTCATTTCAGGCGCATCCCCCATCTCTCCCCCAAAAGCCGGCCCCCTTCAGCGGGCCGGCGTTTCCCTCCTGAAGGCGAAGCGGAACGCAAGCCATCTCCCTAGAGTTCTCAGCAACTCTTCGGGAGATCCTCCTTGCCGCCCTCCACTTCTCCAGCCTCTCCGATCTCTGCAGCCTTTCCAGGCTCTGCACACCCTCCAGGCGTCCACCCGGCCTCCCGCCGTGCCCGGGCGTCCGCGCGCGGCCTCAGCCTCATCGAGGCGATGGTCAGCATCGCGCTGGTGGCGCTCGTGGCGACGCTCGCGGGTCCCGACCTGCGCGACTGGCTCTGGCGCCAGCGCCTCGCCAATGCCGCGCAAGCGGTGCTCGGCGACCTGCAACTCGCCCGCAGCGAAGCGATCCAGGGCGCCCGCAATGTGATCCTGCGATTCGGTGGCGATGAGTCCGCCGTCGCCGGCAGCGGGCGCTGCTATGTGCTGCACACCGGCACCGCCGGCGGCTGCGACTGCCACGTGGACGCGCCGCCCACCTGCCGCGCCGACGCCCAGGCCATCAAGCAGGTGCGCTGGGTGCGCGAGCGCGGGCAGGCGGAGGTCACCGCCAACGTGCCCTCGATGCTGTTCAGCGGACGCCAGGGGACCGTGTCGGTCAGCGGCACGATCGATGTGCGCCTGACCGGCATCGGCTCAGTCCACCACATCGTCAGCATCACCGGCCGCGTGCGCAGCTGCACGCCCGATGGCGCATTGAACCGCCTGCCGAGGTGCGCATGACATCGCGCATGACATCGCGCATGACAAGGTTCGGGATCCAGCGCCGCGGCTTCTCGCTGATCGAGGTCCTCACCGTGCTCGCGATCGTGGCGGTGGTGGGCGCGCTGGCGCTGCCCGGCTTCCGGGACCAGGTCCTCCAGGGCCGCCGCGCCGAGGCGCGCGAAGCCCTGCAGGCCATCCAGCTCGCGCAGGAACGTTTCCGCTCGCGCAGTCCCCGCTACGCCGACCGCCTGGAGGACCTGGGGCAACCCGCGACGACGAAGGGCGGACTCTATCGGCTGCGCATTGCCCAGGCCGATGCCACGCGTTACCAGGCCGAGGCCGTTGCGCAAGGCGCGCAGTCCGCCGACCGCCGGTGCCGGGTGCTGACGCTCCGGCTGGAGCTCGGGACCACCTCCACGACGGGGTTCGACGACCACGGTGCCGAGCAGGTCCAGGCCTGCTGGCCGCAATGAGGGAGAAGGCCCCATGAAACGCACGCTCCACTTGCGCACGGGCCGCGGCCTTCCGGCGGGCTTTCCGAAAGCCTTCCGACAAAGGTCCACACGAGGCTTCACGCTGATCGAGTTCATGATCGGCCTGACGATCGGACTCCTGCTGCTGGCAGGCGCCTTGTCGATGGCCGGCATCCAGCTCGGCGAGCACCGCCGGCTGATGCTGGAACTGCAGGTCCAGCAGGAACTGCGCGCCACGGCCGAGCTCATCCTGCGCGACCTCCGGCGCGCGGCGTTCTGGGACAGGGCGCAGGACGGGGTCTGGCAGGACGACCCGGACACGCCGGTCCGCAATCCCTACACGGATCTCACCGTCGAGGACTCGGGACGCCGCGTGAGCTACAGCTTCGCCCGGGACGGGACCGCTCCCGGCGGGGCGAGCGTGCGCGAGACCTCGGGCTTGCGGCTGAGCGATGGCCGGCTCGACCAGTTGATCGCCGGTCGCTACCAGCCCCTGACGGATCCCGATCTATTGCGCGTGCGCCAGCTCCAGGTGCAGTTGGCATCGCAGGGCCACCCCTTGGGCGATGCCTGCGCCACGGCCTGTCTCTCCGCCGCGTCGGGCTGCGCACCGACCCTGTCCACGCGACTGGTGACGCTGACCGTCGAGGCCGAGGCCGTGCACGATCCGCGCGTCAGCCACCGCCTCGAACTGATCAGCCAGTTGCACAACCACGCGATGTCTGGAGATTGCCCATGAGTCGGCGCAAGCAACGAGGCAAGCAACGAGGACTGGGCACGCTGGCGATGTGCGTCGTGCTGCTGGGCGTGCTCGCGCTCGGGGCCGCGTGGGCGGCGCGGCAGCTGGTGACGGCGCAGCGTGTGGCGGCCAACGACCTCCGGGCGGCTGCAGCCGCGGAAGCCGCCGAATCCGGCACAGCCTGGGCGGTCGCCATGCTCAACGGCGGCGCCATCGACGAGGCCTGCCGGCCCGCGACCGTGCGAGCGGTGGCTGGCGTCACGACGCCGTCGGACTTCCGCAGCCGTTTCCTGCTGATCGGCGCGGACGGCCACTATCACGCGCAGGCATCGCCGCCAGCATCCGCCGCGCCGGCTGCAGCGGCTGCAGCGGCTGCTGTGCCCGCCTGTGCCAACGCCGGTCCCCTGCGATGGGCCTGCCGCTGCGCGGCCGCTGGTGAGCTCGTCTCGGGGCCTCGCGCCGATGGCCAGGCGCAGCCGCAGTTCAGCATCCGCTTCGTCGACGCGGGAGCGCCGGGGCAGTTGAAGCTCATCGTGCGCGGCTGCAGCGACCTCCGGACCGACTGCGACGACCTTTCAAGCGGGCCGATCGGTGTGGCCGAGACGGCCCAGCAACTGGCGCTGCTCAGCGCCCTGCGCCTGCCGCCGCCGTCGGCCCTGGTCGAGGGGCCGGGCAGCTTCCTCCGGGTCTTCGGTTATCCGCCGGCCCGTTACCGCGACCAGCCCGCCATCGCGCGACTGCGCTGCGCCGGCGATTGCAGCGGTCCGCTGGCCCAGGCGCTGGCGCGCGGCCGGCGCCTGATCTGGATCGACGGCGACGCGCAGTTGTCCCAATGGCCGACCTCGGCGCTCGACGGCTCGCCGCTGGTGCTGATCGTCGACGGGCGTCTGGATCTCACGGCCCCCGGCCACCCGCAAGGCGTGCTCTACGCGCGGGACGGCGTCGACTGGCATCCGCCCGCGGGCCAGTCCACCTCGCTGCGCGGGGCAGTGGTCAGCGACACCCGGGTGGACAAGGCCGGCTCGGTCGAACTGATCCACGACGCCGCGGTCCTCTATCGCATCCACCGGCAGATGGGCAGCTTCCTGCCGGTACCCGGCGGCTGGACGCCGACACGATGACGACACCGATGACGACACCGATGAAGATACCGATGAAGACATGCCGCGGCTTCACCCTCATCGAGGCGCTGGTCGCGCTCGTGCTGCTGTCGATCGGCGCGGTCGCCCTCATGACGCTGCAGGTCCGGCTGCGCGTGGCCGCCGACGAGGCGCGCCATCACGACCAGGCCCTGCGCCTCGCCCACAATGAACTCGAGCGCTGGCGCTGGCAACCGGACGCCCCCTCCCCCGCGATGTCCTGGGAAGGGCCCGACATCGAGTTCTCCATCGCGGGCGGCTCGGCGCTCGCGGCCGAGGCCCTGGGGCAAGGCGTCGCGGACACGCCGGACGCCGGGTCCGCGCCCACGCCGCTGCGCTCCGTCCGCCTGCGCGTGCAGTGGACCGATCGCACCGGCCGGTCCCAGTCGGTCACCCTGGAGAGCCTGCTCCCCCTCACCGATCCGGCCCTCTCCGGGCTGCTGCAGTTGCCCCCGGGATCGCGCCGCTAGACTCCCCGCCATGCAAGAAGTCCGTCCCCCTGTCCTGCCGCCCGATCTGCCGCCTGATCTGCCAGCGGGTCTGCCGCCCGTCCCGCCACCGGGCGCCGACCCGCGCGACGACCGCTGGATGACCGAGGCCGTGCGCCTCGCCCAGGACGCGGTCGGTCTGACCGATCCCAACCCCCGGGTCGGCTGCGTCATCGTCGACGGCCAGGATCGCGTGCTCGGCCAGGGTCACACGCAGGCCGCCGGACAGGCGCACGCCGAGATCATGGCCCTGCGCGACGCGCAGGCGCGGGGTCAGGACGTGCGCGGCGCCACCGCCTACGTGACCCTGGAGCCCTGCGCCCACCACGGCCGGACGCCGCCCTGCTGCGACGCGTTGATCGCGGCCGGCCTCGGACGGGTCGTCGTGGCGCTCGGAGACCCCAATCCGCAGGTCGCCGGTCAAGGCCTGGCACGGATGCGCGAGGCCGGCATCAGCACGGAGGTCCTGTCCCCCGACCATCCTTGCGCCGTCGAGGCCCGGGAGCTCAACATCGGTTTCCTGACCCGCATGCAGCACGGACGTCCCTTCGTGCGGCTGAAGATCGCCGCGTCCCTGGACGGGCGGACCGCGCTCTCGAACGGCGTGAGCCAGTGGATCACCGGCCCCGAGGCCCGCCGCGACGGCCACGCCTGGCGCCGCCGCGCCGGCGCGGTGCTGACCGGCATCGGCACCGCGCGCGAGGACGACCCCCGCCTGGACGTCCGCGACGTCGACACCGTGCTGCAGCCGCAACGGGTGCTGATCGATTCCCGCCTGGAGCTGTCGCCGGCCGCGCGACTGCTGGCGCCGCCCGGGCAACTGCTGATCTATCACGCCCTGGCCGAGCCGGGCGAACGCGGCGCCGCACTGGTGGCCCAGGGGGCGGAACTGGTGTCCGTCGCCGACCCGGTCAGAGGCAAGGTCGACCTGGGTGCGGCCATCCGCGACCTGGGCCGGCGCCAGGTCAACGAGCTCCACATCGAGGCCGGTTACAAGCTCAACGGTTCGCTGCTGCGGGCGGGGTTGATCGACGAACTGCTGATCTACGTGGCGCCGATGCTGCTGGGCGAAGGCCGGGGGATGGTCGACCTGGGCGGGCTGACCGCACTCGAGGGGGCCCCGCGCTTCCAGAGGGTCGACTGCCAACCCGTCGGGAACGATCTCCGACTCCGCCTGCGGCCCGTCGCCGCGTAGCGTTCAAGGAACCCCGCGCCCCGGAGGACCGGGCCGCCCCGCCTACAATCGCCCCCATGCCTATTTCACCGATTCCCGAGCTGGTCGCCGAGCTGGCGGCCGGCCGCATGGTCATCCTCGTCGACGAAGAGGACCGCGAGAACGAGGGTGACCTCGTCCTCGCCGCCGACCACGTCACGCCGGAGGCGATCAACTTCATGGCCAAGCATGGCCGTGGCCTGATCTGCCTGACCTTGACCCGAGAGCGCTGCGAGCTGCTGCAGCTGCCGCCGATGGCCACGCGCAACGGCACCAAGCACGGCACGGCCTTCACCGTCTCGATCGAGGCGACCACCGGCGGGACCACCGGCATCTCCGCCGCCGACCGCGCGCGCACCGTGCAGGCGGCGGTCGCCAAGGGCGCGGTCGCGGCCGACCTGGTGCAGCCGGGCCACATCTTCCCGCTGCAGGCGCAGGACGGCGGCGTGCTCATGCGCGCCGGTCACACCGAAGCCGGCTGCGACCTGTCGCGCATGGCCGGCCTGACGCCCGCCGGCGTGATCTGCGAGATCATGAACGACGACGGCACGATGGCCCGTCTGCCGGACCTGGAGATCTTCGCCAAGGAACACGGCCTGAAGATCGGCACCATCGCCGACCTGATCGAGTACCGCAGCCGCAACGAATCGATCGTGCAGCGCATCGCGCAGCGTCCGCTGGACACGCGCGAAGGCCGCTTCGACTGCCACGTCTTCCGCGACCGCTCGAACAACGTCCACATGGCGCTGGTGCTCGGCGAATGGCAGCCCGACCAGGAAGTGCTGGTGCGCGTGCACGAGCCTTTCTCGGCGATGGACCTGCTGGATGCCGGCCGGTGCGGCCACAGCTGGCCGCTGCCGCAGGCGCTGGCGGCGATCCAGCGCGAGGGCTCCGGCGTGGCGGTGCTGCTCAACTGCGGCGAGGACGCGGACGCGCTGCTGGCGCGGCTGCAGCCGAGCGCCTCGGAAGACACCCGCCAGACCATGGACCTGCGCACCTACGGCGTGGGCGCGCAGATCCTGCGCGAACTCGGCGTGCAGCGCATGAAGCTGCTGGGCAGCCCGCGCCGCATGCCGAGCATGACGGGCTACGGGCTGGAGGTGACCGGCTTCCAGGCTGCCCAGGTCGGTGCCAACGACAAGAATTGCTGAGGACCGCATGCAAGGATCTGACAAGGGTCAATCGACCCGACTGGACGGACGCGGCCTGCGCGTGGGCATCGTCCAGGCGCGATTCAACGACGAACTGACGACGGCGCTGGCCAAGGCCTGCCTGGGCGAGCTGGCGCGACTGGGTGTCCAGGACGCCGATATCCGCCATGTGACCGTACCGGGCGCGCTGGAAGTGCCGCTGGCCTTGCAAGCCATGGCCGAGAGCGGCAAGTTCGACGCGCTCGTGGCGCTGGGCTGCATCATCCGGGGCGAGACCTATCACTTCGAACTGGTCGCCAACGAAAGCGGTGCCGGCGTGACGCGCCTGGCGCTCGACTACCGCGTGCCGATCGCCAACGCGATCCTGACGGTCGAGAACGAGGAACAGGCCTGGGCGCGGGCCGAAGACAAGGGCCGCGATGCCGGGACCGTTGCCGTCGAGATGGCACAGCTGCTGAAAGAACTCAAGTGAACACGAACGACAACTCTCCCGCCGGCAAGCCCGCTCCCAAGAGCGGCAACACGGGCGGCAAGCCGGCCGCCAAGAAGGCGCCGGCCAAGTCGGCCCGCCGCCGCTCGCGCGAGCACGCGCTGCAAGGCATCTACCAGTGGCTGGTGACCGGCGACGACCTGGGCGTGATCGACGCGCACACGCGTGAGCAGGACGGCTTCGAGAAGGCCGACCGCGGCCACTACGACAAGCTGTTCAACGGTGCGATCGAGGAAGCGGCCGATCTGGACGCGGTGCTGGCCCGCCACGCGGACCGCAAGACGACCGAGCTGTCCCCGATCGAGCACGCGATCCTGATGATCGGCGCGTACGAGCTGAAGAACTGCATCGACATCCCGTACAAGGTCGCGATCAACGAGGCCGTCGAACTGGCCAAGTCCTTCGGCGGCACCGACGGCCACAAGTACGTCAACGGCGTGCTGGACCGCGCCGCGATCGATCTGCGTCCCGTCGAGGTCAAGTCCGTCCGCGGCAACTGATCTCCACCACGGCATGCAAAAGGCCCGGATGGCGTCAGCCTCCGGGCCTTTGTCTTTTGTCCTTTGTCATCAGGGACTGGAAGCCGGTGTCTGCACAGCGGACGCGACGACAGGTGCCGGAGCGAGATTGATCCGCGCGACCATGTTGGAACCGACCCATGCAATGCACGGCCCAATACCAGCGAGTATCAGACCGACCGCCCAGGCCGCACCCTTGTGGTAAGAGCCCTTGTGGAGCAAGGTGTCGAGCTTCTTGTTGGTCTCTTCGAAGCCTTTGTCGACTTTGGATTCGAATTTGTCGATACGGACTTCGAGCCTGTCAATGCGCTCGTCGAGTTGATCGATCCTGCCGTTCATGGCCCTGCTTTCCACCTTGAGGCCCGTGACGTCATCGCTCAGTGCGGTGATCCGTTCGACCAGATAGATGTTCAGGTGGAATCCCTGTCGATCAGAGGCGCGTGCAAGGGCCGTCTGCTTATTGACCTTGTTTCGAGACCGCCGGTACGACTGGGAATGTGGCGGATCAAGGAATGGCATTGAGAGACTCATCGATGGGTGCTTTCTGGGCTGCGGGAGGCAATCAGTCTCCATCCACTGGCGAGACCCGAATTCGACCCAGCCCCAGAAACCACACCGATTCGGTCAAGGAATGTACGCGTCACCGCGACGTCGCGCGCCCTCGCCACACGCTCACCAACCCCGCCACCAGCGCGAACATCGCGGCCATGCCCAGCCCCGCATGCGAGGCCCGTGACGCCGGCAGCCACGTGAACAGCAGCCCCATCAACAGACTGCCCAGCGTCTGACCGGTGAGGCGCGCCACGCCTTGCGCGCCGCCGGCCGCGCCGCTGCGCTCCTTGGGCGCGGACAGCAGCATGTTGCGGTTGTTGGGCGTCTGGAAGAAGCCGAATCCCAGCCCCGCCAGCGCGGTGAAGACGATCAGCGGCGGTCGCGGGTCCGCCTGCACCGGCCAGACCGCGCAGAGCGCCAGTCCCGCGGCGAGACAACCGGCGCCCGCGGCGCAGAGCCAGGCGGTCGGCAGGCGGTCGGCCATCCGACCGGACAGCGGCGCGGCCAGCATCACCGCCAGCGGCCACGGCGTCATCAGCAGGCCGGTCTCGAGCACGCTCAATCCCAGCACGTGGTGCATGTAGAACGGCAGCGCGACGTAACTCGCCATCTGTCCGGTGAAGCAGCACACCGACGCGATGATCGACATCCGGAACGACGGCGAACGCAGCAGGTCGATCGGGATCAACGGCGCCGCGCGCGGCAGTTCGCGACGGACCAGCAGCGCCCCGCAGACGACCGCGGCGACGAGCAGCGCGCCCCCTTCCAGCGGACGTGCCAGCACCTGATCGCCGCCGAGCACGAAGGCCGCGAACATGCCCGCGTTCAGGGCGACGCTGACGACGTCCAGCGGACGCCGCGTGCCGGGCGTGGCCGGCAGGCCGCGCGCGGCGATCAGCACCAGCAGGCCCACCGGCAGGTTCACCGCGAACAGCCACGGCCAGCCCGCCACCGACAGGATGGCCGCGCCGATGGCGGGACCTGCCGCCGAGGGGCCCGCGACGGCCAGCGCGTTGTAGGCGATGGCCTGACCGAGCAGCCGCTTCGGATAGGTGAAGCGCAGCAGCGCCAGGCCCAGCGGCATCACCGCCGCGCTGCCCAGGCCCTGCAGGCATCGCCCCGCCACGAGCCATCCCAACGAGGGCGCCAGCGCGCACAGCCCGGAGGCCGCGGTGAACAGCGAGACGCCCGCGACGAAGACGCGCCGGTAACCGAGCCGTTCGCCGAGCGCCGACGCGGGCAGCAGGAACATCACCACCGCCAGCTGATAGGCCGTCGCGACCCAGATCGCATCGGCGGGCGAGCTGTTCAGGGTCTGCGCGATGTTGGGCAGCGCGACGTTGGCGATCGCGCCATCGAGCACCACCAACGCGATCGCGCCCAGCAGCGCGGCGACCGCGGCGTGGCGGCGCGGCAGCGGGACGCCGTCGGTGTCGGTGCCGTGCTGGCCAGGCGCAGTCCCTGCTGAGATCGTGGCGTTCGGGGCGGCGTCAGCCTTGGCTGCGGCTGACCCGGCGGAAGAAGCGGACGGTGTGGCGGACATCGGAACGGCGGCTCGGAGGGGGATGCGTCCAGCATAGGAGCCGCCCGGCGAAGCGACCAGCGCGCGGGGCGCAGGGAGTCCCTGCACGGGACGCCATCCGCACTGCTCGCGCGCGTGCTAGCGTGCCGCGATGGCCGACGACATCGATCTCAACCTGCTCACCGCGCTCGACGCGCTGCTCGCTGAAGGCAGCGTGGCGAAGGCCGCCGAGCGCTTGCGGCTCAGCGAATCCGCG
>NZ_DASVNZ010000115.1:0-35265 GCF_036486225.1 Roseateles sp.
CGGTGACCGCGGCGACTGCGGGGCGCGGGAACAAGGGCGGCGCCTCGACGTTCCAAAGCAGGCGCGCCGCGTCCTCCAGCGTCGCGGTCGCGGCCAGCTCGACGACATCGACGCCCCGGTAGAAGGGGCGTCCGCCCGAGAACGTCGAGACCGCCGTCGGGATGCTGGGTTCGGCGCCGAACAGCGTGGTCGCCGCGAGCGTCTCGCGTGTGCGCCCGGTCTCCTTGCGGCGCACCAGCGCTTTCACGTCCTCGGCGCGGTAGAGGCTGCGGCGCGAGTCCTGCGGATCGGGCTCGACGCCGATGCGCCCGCGGCTCACGTAGGCGTAGATCGTCTGCGCGCGCACGCCGAGGGCCTCGCGTGCTTCATCCAAGGTCATCCAGGCGGCCATCGGCGCGTCGTCCCGTGTCGTTGATGTCATCAATGTATTCATCAACATGAGTCCTGTCCACGGTCAGGTGATGTGATCGATTCAGTCGATCGAATAAGAGGAGAAGGAACTTCAGATTGATATTGATCATCAATATTGACCGGTTGTTTTCGCGCTGCCAGCATGAGTCCACGCGACATCGATGGAGACCGATCAGAAGCCTCCGCGATGCCGGCCCTCATGCCCATCCTTGGAGACAACCGCATGAACCGCATCCATCGCTTCCAGCCTGTCCGACGCCGGGCCTCGCTCGCCCTCGCGGGCGCTGCCGCCTTCGCCTGCTTCGCGTCCTCGGCCTCCTTCGGCGCCCTCGCGCAAGGCGAGACGTTCCCGTCCCGCGCGATCACCCTCGTGGTCGGCTCCAGTCCCGGCAGCACCACCGACGGCCTGGCGCGCGCCCTCGGCGCGGAGATCACCGCGGCGACCAAGGTGCCGGTGATCGTCGAGAACAAGGCCGGCGCCAGCGGCGGCATCGCCGCGCAGGCGGTGGCCCGCTCGGCCGCCGACGGCTACACGCTGTTCATCACGACCAACACGACGCAGGCCGCCAATCCGCATCTGTTCCGCAAGCTCGCGTACGACCCGGTGAAGGACTTCGCGCCGGTCGGCGCGCTGGTGAAGGGTTACCTGCTGCTGGTGACGAATCCGCGCATCCCGGCGCGCAACGTCACCGAACTCAGCGCGATCGCGAAGAAGCAGTCGCTCACCTTCGGCGCCGGCAGTTCGTCGGCGCGTGTAGCGGCGGAGCTGTTCCAGCAGATGACGCAGACGCAACTGACCTACGTGCCGTACAAGGCCAACCCGCAGGCGATGGTCGATCTGGTCGGCGGTCAGGTCGATCTGATGATCGTGGACCTGACCACCAGCCTGCCGCAGGTGAAGGCGGGCAAGCTCAAGGCGCTGGGTGTGAGCAGCCCCAAGCGCTCACCGCTGGTGCCGGATCTGCCAACGATCGCCGAAGCCGGGTTGCCCGGTTATGAGATCAGCTACTGGAACGCGGTCTATGCGCCGGCGGGCACGCCGACGGCCGTCGTCGAGCGCATCAACGCGCTGATGCAGAAGGCCATGACCGCAGAGCCGGTGAAGCGCTTCGTCGAGCAGAACGGCATGGAGCCGTTCACGTCGACGCCGGCGGAACTCGCCAGCTTCCAGGCCGCCGAATACAAGCGCTGGGGCGCCGTCATCAAGACGGCCGGCATCCAGCCCGAGTGAGCCTGATGGGCCTGAATAGGCCTGAATGGGCCCGAACGAATCCCTTCCGATCCTTCCCGAAGTAGAGAGCGCCATGAAGCCGCACATCCTCCAACTGAATCCCATCCTCGTGCCCGCGATCAACGTGGAGCTGGACGCGCTGTACACGATGCACCGCCTGTTCGAGCAGAACGATCCGGACGCGTACCTCGCCACGCACGGCGCGACCATGCGTGGCGTGATCACCGGCGGGCACACGGGCATCTCGCGGTCGATGATGGAGAAGTTGCCGGCGCTGGAGGTCGTCGCGGTGAACGGCGTCGGCACGGATGCGGTGGACATCGAGTACGCCCGCTCGCGCAAGCTGCCGGTGACCGGCACCTTCGGCGCGCTGACCGAGGACGTCGCCGACATGGCGCTGGCGCTGCTGCTGGCGACGGCGCGCAACGTGGCGTCGGTCGACCGCTTCGTGCGCGGCGGCCTGTGGCCGAAATTCCCGCAGCCGAACGCCATCCCGCTGGCGCGCCGCGTGAGCGGGATGCGCGTGGGCATCGTGGGTCTCGGCCGGGTGGGCCGCGCGGTGGCGGAGCGCGTCGCCGCCTTCGGCTGCCCGGTGCGCTATACCGATCTGAAGGAGATCGCTGGCGTGCCGTGGGCGTTCGAGTCAGACCTCGTGCAACTTGCCCGCGACAGCGATGCGCTGATCGTCTGCGCCGCCGCCGACAAGGCCCGCGATTTGATCGACGCGCCAGTGCTGGACGCGATCGGCCCGCGCGGATTCCTGATCAACGTCGCGCGCGGCCGCCTGGTGAAGGAGTCCGATCTCCTGAAGGCGCTGCAGGAGAAGCGCATCGCGGGCGCGGGCCTGGACGTCTTCGCCGACGAACCCAACGTGCCGCCGGCCCTTCTGGACCTGGACAACGTCGTGCTGCAGGCGCACCGCGCCAGCGCGACCGAGGAGACGCGCGCCGCGATGGGCCGGATGGTGCTGGAGAGCCTGGCGCAGGGGCTGGCCGGCGAGCGGCCGGCGCACAGCCTGACGACTTGACCCCTGACGAGGGGCCGTCGTCAGGCCCTGTTCAGGCGACCCTCTAGAATCGCGGCTTCTCCGGATCGCTCCGGAATCCCCCGCATTCACCGCTGTCCACCACCATGAGCCTGCACAAAGTCACCCCCGGCGCGAAGGCGCCCGAGCAGTTCAACGTCGTCATCGAGATCCCGATGAACGCCGACCCGATCAAGTACGAGGTCGACAAGGAAAGCGGCGCGCTGTTCGTCGACCGCTTCATGACGACGGCGATGCACTACCCGTGCAACTACGGCTACGTGCCGCAGACGCTGGCCGACGACGGCGACCCGGTCGACGTGCTGGTGATCACGCCCTTCCCGCTGACCCCGGGTGTGGTGGTGACCTGCCGCGCCATCGGCGTGCTGCAGATGGACGACGAAGCCGGCGGCGACGCCAAGCTGCTGGCCGTGCCGACCACCAAGATCCTGCCGATCTACGAACACTGGACCAAGCCCGAGGACATCAACCAGATGCGCCTGAAGGCGATCCAGCATTTCTTCGAGCACTACAAGGACCTCGAGGCCGGCAAGTGGGTGAAGGTCAAGGGCTGGGAAGGCCCGGAAGCCGCCAAGAAGGAAATCACCGACGGCATGGCCAACTACGCCAAGGCCCAGCAGGCCTGATCGCGGGGCGGGCACCCCGGGCCGGCAGATCGGCCTGAGCCCCCGCCCGCCGCGGTACGACAAGCGCCCCATGGGGCGCTTTTTCGTTTCTGACCGCAAGAATGTCCGCATGGCAAACGTGGTGCCGGGAAGGGGTCATCACGGTGCGTTACAACTGAGATGTCCCCGCTTTGGGGATTGACGTTGTGCCCTGGTGCGTGCGGCACCAAAATGGGTGACTCACTCCACGGAAGTCTCGTCACGTGAAAGTCGCCTACCTGCTCAATCACTATCCCAAGGTCAGCCATACCTTCATCCGCCGGGAGATCCTGGCGCTGGAGCAACAGGGCGTCGACGTGATGCGGCTGGCGGTCCGTGGCTGGGACGACGCCGCCCCGGATCCCACCGACCAGGACGAGAAGTCCCGCACCCACTATCTGCTGCGTGGGGGCGTCGCGCCGCTGTTGAAGGCGATGGTGCGCCAGGCCCTGAGTTCGCCGGCGAAGTTCCTGTCGGCGCTGGCCTTGACGCTGAAGCTGGGACGTCGCGCCGACCGGCCGCTGCCGGTGCACTTCATCTATCTGGCGGAGGCCTGCATGGCCGTGCCGCTGCTGCGCGCCGAGGGCGTGAACCACGTGCATGCGCACTTCGGGACCAATGCGACCGAGGTCGCCGCGCTGATCGAGGCGCTGGGCGGTCCCGGCTACAGCTTCACCTGCCACGGCTCCGAGGAGTTCGACCGGCCCGAGATGCTGCACCTGGGCGAGAAGATCCGCCGCTCGCGCTTCGTCGTGGCGATCTCGTCGTTCTGCCGCAGCCAGATCTACCGCTGGGTGGATCACTCGCATTGGGCCAAGGTGCCGATCGTCCCTTGCGGCGTCGAGCCCGCCTTCCATGCGACCCCGGCGGCGCCGGCGAAAGGTCGCCGCCTGCTGGCCGTCGGCCGCCTGTGCGAGCAGAAGGGCCACCTCCTGATGCTGGAGGCCGCCGCGCTGGTGGCCGCGAAGGGCATCGACTTCGAGCTGGTGCTCGCCGGCGACGGCGAACTGCGTGAGCCGGTGGAGGCGCGCATCGACGCGCTGCGCCTGCGCGACCGCGTGCGCATCACCGGCTGGATCAGCAGCGACCAGGTGCGCGAGGAGATGCTCGCATCGCGGGCGCTGGTGGTGTCGAGCTTCGCCGAAGGTCTGCCCGTCGTGGTGATGGAGTCGATGGCCTTGAGCCGTCCGGTCATCAGCACCGCGATCGCGGCGATCCCGGAACTGGTCCGACCGGAGAACGGCTGGCTGGTGCCGGCCGGCGACCCGCAGCCGCTGGCGCAGGCCATGATCGACTGCTTGCAGCTCGACGACGCCGAACTCCAGCGCATGGGCGAAGCGGCGCGCGTGCGCGTGCTCGCAAGACATGACGTCGACGACGCGGCGACGAAGCTCGCCAAGCTCTTCCGCGAGCACGCCGGCGAGGCCGTGCGTTCGCAGCCGCGGCTGGTGACGTCGACGACGACCGGCTGAGCGGTTGAGCGGCTGAGCGGCTGAGCGGGGGTCGTCAGGCGGCGACGTCGTCGTCCGGCGGCGTTGCCTTGAACGGTTGATGTCGCTCGAGTTCGTCGATGTACTCGCTCATCGCTTCGCCCTCCTGGGCGAGGAAATCCGCGACCGCCTCGCGGAACTGCGGATGCGCCAGCCAGTGCGCCGAGTGCGTCGCCACCGGCATCAATCCGCGCGCCATCTTGTGCTCCCCCTGCGCGCCGCCCTCGAAGCGGCGCCAGCCGTTTTCAAGGCACCACGCCAGCGGCTGGTAGTAGCACGCGTCGAAGTGCAGGTTGGGGATGTAGCGTGTGGAGCCCCAGTAACGCCCGTAGGCCGCGCGCTGTGATTCGTCGATCGCCACCAGCGAGGCGGCCACGCGTTGTCCTTCGGCATCCCGCGCGACGAACATCAACCAATGCTCCGGCATGTCCGACGCCATCCGCGCGAAGAAGTCGCGCGTCAGGTAAGGCTTGTTGCGGTGCGCGAGGTAGGTCAGCGTGTAGCACTCGTAGAAGAAGTCCCAGTCTTCTGACGAGATCGCGGCGCCACGCAGGGGCTCGAAGCGGATGCCGGCCTCGACGACCTTGCGCTGCTCCTGCTGGATCTTCTTGCGCTTCTCACGTTGCAGCGTCGCGAGGTAGGCCGCGAACGGACGCGGCTCCCCGTCGCCGGTCCAGTGGAACTGCACCTGCTGCCGCGCGAGCCAGTCCTGGCCGGTGAGCGCGCGCTGGTCCTGGTCGTCGCCGAACAGCACGTGCACCGACGACAGCTCCGAGCGGGCCGTCAAGGCCCGCAGCGCCTTCACCAGCCATTCGCGTGCGGCGTCGTCCTTCGCCAAGAGTCGGCTGCCGGGCACCGGCGTGAACGGCACGGCGACCAGCAGCTTCGGGTAATACGAGAGTCCATGCCGCTGGTAGGCATCGGCCCACGCCCAGTCGAACACGTACTCCCCGTACGAGTGGCCCTTCAGATAGGCCGGGCAGGCGGCGATCAGTTCGTCGCCGTCCCACACGCTGAGGAACTGCGCCTGCCAGCCCTTCTTCGGCACCGCCGATCCGGACGCGTGCATCGCCGCCAGGTACTCGAGCTTCATGAACGGCGACGGCAGCGGGGAAGCGGCCAGCAACGCGTTCCATTGATCGCGCGGCAGCGCGGCGGGGTCGTCGTCGACGCGGATGAGCGGCTGGGAGGCGTCGGTGTCGGACGCGGTGGCGGCGGAGGAAGGCGAGGGCGGGGCAGTCATGCGCTGCAAATCTTAGGCGCAAGCTCAATCCCTTCGCTTTGATGGCAGGATGCTCCCCATGCAAGCGACGACGACTTCCTCCCCGGCCGGCTCTGCAACCGGCTCTGCGACCCGCTCGGCGACCTCTTCTCCGGCCGGTCTGTCCTTCGACAACCTCTACGCCCACGATTTCGCCCGCATCGCCGTCGGCATCCCGCTGTGCCGCGTGGCCGATCCGGCCTTCAACGGCGAGCAGACCGCGCAGCTGCTGCGCGAGGCCGCAGCGGACGGTGCCGCGGTCGCGGCGTTCCCCGAGCTCGGTCTGGCTGCGTACACGAGCGACGACCTCTTCCATCAGCGTCCGCTGCTCGATGGTTGCGAAGCGGCGCTGGCGCAACTGCTGGCGGTCTCCCGCGACCTGCCCACCGTCGCGATCGTCGGCCTGCCGCTGCGCATCGAGCACCGGCTGTTCAACTGCGCCGTCGTGTTCCAGCGCGGTCGTCTGCTGGCCGTCCTGCCCAAGACCTATCTCCCGAACTACGGCGAGTTCTACGAGGCCCGTCAGTTCAACGCCGCCGACGAGGCGATCTCCGAGGAGATCACGCTGCTCGGCCAGCGCGTGGCCTTCGGCACGCGGCTCGTCGTCGCGGCCAGCGACCAGCCGCTGCTGCGTCTTCATGTCGAGATCTGCGAGGACGTCTGGACCCCCATCCCGCCCTCGTCGTACGCCGCGCTGGCCGGCGCGACCGTGCTCGTGAACCTGTCGGCCTCCAACATCACGGTCGGCAAGTCGGGGTATCGCCATCAACTGGTCGGTCAGCAGTCCGCGCGCTGCCTGGCGGCCTATGTCTACACCTCGGCCGGCGCCGGCGAGTCCAGCACCGACCTCGCCTGGGACGGCCAAGCGCTGGTCTACGAGAACGGCAGCTTCCTCGCCGAGAGCGAGCGATTCCAGCGCCGCTCGCAGCTCGTGTCGGCCGACGTGGACCTCGAGCGGCTGTCGCGCGAGCGGATGCGGCAGACGAGCTTCGGCGATTCCGTCCGGCATCACGCGCCGTTGCTGAAGACCTTCCGTACGGTCGAGTTCGAGCTCGGCCTGGATCTCACGCAGGCGTTGCCGCTGCGCCGCCGCATCGAGCGTTTCCCGTATGTGCCGTCGGACCGTCAGCGCCGCGACGAGCGCTGCAACGAAGTCTTCCAGATCCAGGTCCAGGCGCTGGTGCAGCGGCTCGTGTCCAGCGGCATCCACAAGCTGGTGCTCGGCATCTCGGGCGGACTGGACTCGACGCATGCCCTGCTCGTCGCCGCGCGCGCGATGGACCAGATGGGCTGGCCGCGGACGAACATCCTCGGCGTCACCATGCCGGGCTTCGCCACCGGCACGCGCACACGCGACCAGGCCCTGCGGCTGATGCGCGAGATCGGCTGCGAGGCCCGTGAGATCGACATCCGGCCGAGCTGCGAGCAGATGCTCAAGGACCTCGGACATCCGTACGCCGCCGGCGAGCCGGTCTACGACGTGACCTTCGAGAACGTCCAGGCCGGCGAGCGCACCAGCCACCTGTTCCGTCTGGCCAATCACACCGGCGCGCTGGTGCTCGGCACGGGCGACCTGAGCGAACTCGCGCTCGGCTGGTGCACCTACGGCGTCGGCGACCACATGTCGCACTACAACGTGAACGCGTCGGTGCCCAAGACCTTGATCCAGTACCTGGTGCGCTGGGTCGCGGAGACGAAGCAGCTCGGGGCGTCAGGACAGGAGGTGCTGTTCGACATCCTGAACACGGAGATCAGCCCCGAACTCGTGCCGCAGGATGCGCGCGTGGAGGGCTCTGGGCTCCAGAGCACCGAGGACAAGATCGGCCGCTACGAGCTGCAGGACTTCAACCTGTTCTACACGATCCGTCATGGCTATTCGCCGGCCAAGATCGCGTTCCTGGCGCGCCACGCCTGGGGCGACAAGGCCTGCGGCGAATGGCCCGACGGCGAGCACGTCCAGCGCAACGAGTACCCGCTCGCCGAGATCAAGCGCGTGCTCCGGATCTTCGTGAGCCGCTTCTTCCGGGGCAGCCAGTTCAAGCGCAGTTGCGTGCCGAATGGGCCGAAGGTGGGCAGCGGCGGATCGCTCTCGCCGCGTGGCGATTGGCGCGCGCCCAGCGATTCCGAGCCGACCGTGTGGCTTGCCGAGCTCGACCGCATTCCGGATTGAGAGGACGGGTGGCCGCGATGACTCCCTTCTCCAATGGAAGGCGTCCATCTGAAACGATCCGTGCTTAAATCACTGTCAGTCTTGCCCGCCAATCCCCCTTTCGGAGCCTCGTGATGAAACAGATCACCGCCATCATCAAACCGTTCAAGCTCGACGAAGTCCGAGAAGCCCTGGCCGAGGTCGGCGCGTCCGGCCTGACCGTCACGGAAGTGAAGGGCTTCGGCCGCCAGAAGGGCCACACCGAGCTGTACCGCGGCGCCGAGTACGTCGTCGACTTCCTGCCGAAGGTGAAGGTCGAGGTCGTCGTGAAGGACGACGAGGTGGAGCGCTCCATCGACGCCATCCTGAAGGCGGCCAAGACCGGCAAGATCGGCGATGGCAAGATCTTCGTCACCGCCGTGGAGCAGGTCATCCGCATCCGCACCGGCGAACAGGACGAAGCTGCGGTCTGACCGCACGGACCTGACGGGTCCAGAAACAAGGAAGGGCGGGCGCCGGTTGGCGTCCGCCCTTTGTCTTTCCGGCGTCCTTCCGGCTCGCAGTCGCGTCAGCGCAGGTGCTGCCAGATGGCGGCCAACCAGATGCCGCCGGCCAGCACCAGCGACAGCAGCACGGCGGCGCTGGCGATGTCCTTGGCGCGCTTGCTGAGGTCGTGCAGTTCGAAGGACACGCGGTCGACGACCGCTTCGACCGCCGAATTCAGCAGCTCAACGATCAGCACCAGGATCAGCGAGCCGGCCAGCAGCGCGACCTGCACCCAGTCCCGTCCGACCCAGAAGGCCAGCGGAACGCCGATGATCGTCAACCAGGTCTCCTGGCGGAAGGCGCTCTCGCCGCGGTAGGCGGCGCGCAGGCCGTCCCAGGAATAACCGGCAGCGTGCAGGATGCGATCCAGGCCGGTGCGGCCCTTGTGGGGGTTGCTCATCGTCGGGGTGGCAAGTCGGGGGGGTCAGGAGTCGGCCGGCAGCGCGGCAGACTTCTTCGGGCGGGGCGGCGGCAATTGCGTGATCAGGCGGGTGCCGCAGATCACGTCGTGCAGGAACTGCCGTTGCGGATGCAGTCGGGCCAGCAGCAGGTAAGCGGCGATGCCGGCGAACATCGCGCCGAAGATCGCACCGGTGCTTCCGTCCAGGCCCAACAGGTGCACGCTGGCCAGTGCGGGCAGGAACCAGAGCCAGGCAGCGAGGTAGCGGGCGGTCGCGCGTGCCTGCGTGAGCGGACGGCCGTTCGCGTCGACCACGCGCAGATGCCAGGCCCGCATGGCCACGGTCTGGCCGCCGCGCGACCAGAACCAGATGAAGTAGATGCCCAGCACCAGGAACAGGAAGGCCTGCAGGCCACTCTGTCCGATCAGCGCATTGCGTTGCTGGGTCAGTGTCGAGTACAGCCAGCCGGCGATGAACACGACGCCGAACAAGACGACGCCTTCATAAATGAAGGCGGCGAGGCGGCGCATCAAGCCTGGCGGTTGGAGGTCGCCGGCAACGGGTGCGGAGGTCATCCGGCCAGTTTACCGGCTGGCCGGGTCGCGTCGGGGGAGCAGCGTCTCCGGGTCGAGCTTGGCGTCGCGCGGCGAGCGGATCGGCCGGCCGGGTGCCGCGCTGGCGCCGGGCAGCGGCGGCTCGGCGCGCTGCGTCATCAGCACCGTCGTCGCGCCGGGCAGGGCCTGGACGATCGTCGGACCGGTCGAAGCGGTCAGCGGGGTGCGCTGGATCGGCGCCTTCGCCCGCGTGGGGAGCGGAGGGGCATCGCGGCCGGCGGCGGAGGCCTTCTCGGCGGCACGTTCCACCAGGCGTTGGCGCTTTTCCGGGGGGAGCGCCTGGTAGGCGTCCCACTTCTCGCGCATCTTCGATTCCTGCTCGGGCACGCGAAGCTCGCTGGCGTGCTGATAACCGATGCGGGCGCGCTGCCGTTCGGACGGCGACATGCGTGTCCACTCGACCATGCGTTCGCGCAGGCGTTGCTGGTGCTCGGCCGGCAGCGTCGGATAACGGGCGGCGATTTCCAGCCACTTGCCCTTGCGGGCGCCGTCGAGCTGGTCCCATTCCTTGGACAGCGGCGCCAGGGCTTCCTTCTGCGACGCGCTCAGCGAAGCCCAGTTCTGGCTGCTGATCAAGGTGCCGGACGGGGTGGTCGGCGCGACGGATCTCGCCGGCGCCGAGGCGCGCGGCGCGCTGATCTTCGCACCGCCATCGATAGGCGCGGACGCGGCGCTGTCCTGGGCCGAGGCTGTCGTGGCGCCGGACGCGAACACGCCACAGGCGACGACCAGACTCAGGCGACGTGCCCAGCGGCGCAAGGCGCAAAGATCAGGGAAAACGCCGAAATGGCCCGCCGCGAGCGGGGAAAGTCGGAAGGAACTGACCACGCACCGCCTCACTGCGACGATTTGGCTTCGTCGGACTTCTCGCCGTCGGCTGCGCCGTTCGGGTTGTTGGGGTCGGTCTGGTTCTCGTTCAGGTATTCGCGGAAACCCGGATCGCTGTACGCCGCCGGCGGCAGCGGCTTGGAGAGCATCTCGGTGTCGAGTTCGGCCGCGCTGCGGATCTGCTCGTACCACTGGCTGTGCTGGATCAGCAGCAGGCCGCCCAGCAGCAGGGCCAGCGGCAGCAGCGTCGCGGCCTTTCTCCAGCGCGGCGTCTTCTCGCCGCCGCCCAGGGCCAGCGTGCCGCCGCCCACCTGGCGGACGTCGGACGCCGTCTGCGCGGGCGCCGCGGCACGTGCCGCCATCGCCTTGGCGAGCGCCTGCTCACGCGCGAAGCGTAGCCGTTCCTGGATGTCGCCGGACAGGGTCTCGCTCTGCTCGGTCAGTCCCGCGGCCACCCGAAGGCCGAAACGGGTCACGCGCGCGTCCGCTTCCAGCGGCAGCGGCGTTCCTGGCGTGTTCTTCTTCATAGCGAGATTCCCTTGGCTTTCAGCGTTTTGGCCAGCGCATGCACGGCGCGGGAGCAGTGTGTCTTCACGCTGCCCTCCGAGCAACCCATGACCGCTGCCGTTTCGGCGACGTCGAGTTCCTCCCAGTAACGCAGCAGGAAGGCTTCCCGTTGACGTGCCGGCAAAGCAGCAACTTCTTGTTCGATCGCGGCCAGCACCTGAACGCGCGACACCTCGTCCGCGGCCGACAGCGCCCCCATCGAACCTTCCCGCGTCTCCAGCGATTCCAGCAGGTCGAAGTCGTCGCCGGGATCGGCGCCTTCGAAGTCCGACAGGTTGCTGAACAGCGCGTTGCGCACCTTCTGCCGCCGGAACCAGTCCATCGTCGCGTTGGACAGGATGCGCTGGAACAGCAGCGGCAGCTCCGCCGCCGGCCGGTCGAAATACTTCTCGGCCAACCGGATCATGGCGTCCTGGACGATGTCCAGCGCGGCGTCCTCGTCTCGAACCATGTAGACCGTGCGCTTGAAGGCGCGTCGGTCGGCGGTCTTGAGAAAGTCGTTGAGTTCTTTGTCTGTGGCCAAGGGCTGGCGCCGTCGGAGGGCGGGTCTGGGGCGGGTCTCGCGCGACTCAGGGGCGGTCGAGCTGGCAAAACGGCGCGAATTATCTCATCAGCGCTACAAACCGCCATCGATTCCGGACGCCTGCGGGTTTGCGTGCATAATCGATGACTCGCACACCGCATTTTCTGTCTCAAGTAGGCCGCCCAACCGGGGCGCCCCTGTTTTTGACGCGACGTTTCAAGTCCGCTTCACAAGAGCGAGAGGAGAGACACCGATGGTTTTTCGTCAGAGAAAAAACTCAGAGGTTCGACATATGGACATGTCTGCCGCGGACATCAAACGTGCAGCGATCACGGAAGCTCGCTCACAACCGCACCCCCATTCCGTCAGTTCCGGTCAGGAACTGAATGGCTCCGAAATCCTGGTTCAGAGTCTTCAGGCCGAAGGCGTGAAGTTCCTCTGGGGCTATCCAGGCGGCGCCGTCCTCTACATCTACGACGCGCTCTACAAGCAGGACGCCATCCAGCACGTGCTGGTCCGTCATGAGCAGGCCGCCGTGCACGCCGCCGACGGCTACGCCCGTGCGACCGGCGAAGTCGGCGTCGCGCTGGTGACCTCCGGTCCCGGCGTCACGAACGCGATCACCGGCATCGCGACGGCGTACATGGACTCGATCCCGATGGTGATCATCACCGGTCAGGTCCCGACGCCCGCCATCGGACTCGACGCCTTCCAGGAATGCGACACCGTCGGCATCACGCGCCCGATCGTCAAGCACAACTTCCTGGTCAAGGACGTTCGCGACCTCGCGACGACGCTGAAGAAGGCGTTCCACATCGCGCGCACCGGCCGTCCCGGCCCGGTCGTGGTGGACATCCCGAAAGATGTCTCGCTCAACCGCACCGCGTTCCATTACCCGGAACGCGTCGAGATGCGCTCCTACAACCCGGTGAAGAAGGGCCACAGCGGGCAGATCCGCAAGGCGGTCCAGCTGCTGATGGGGGCCAAGCGGCCTTACATCTACACCGGCGGCGGCGTGATCCTGGGGGAGGCCACGGCGGAACTGCGCCAACTGGTCGAACTGCTGGGCTACCCCTGCACGAACACGCTGATGGGCCTGGGTGCGATGCCTGGCAGCGATCCGCGTTTCCTGGGCATGCTCGGCATGCACGGGACCTACGAAGCCAACATGACGATGCAGCACTGCGACGTGCTGCTGGCCGTCGGTGCGCGCTTCGACGACCGTGTGATCGGCAACCCGAAGCACTTCTCGTCGGTCGATCGCAAGATCATCCACGTCGACATCGATCCGTCGTCGATCTCCAAGCGCGTGCGCGTGGACATCCCGATCGTCGGCGACGTCAAGGATGTGCTGCAGGAACTGATCGCCCAGATCAAGGAGGCGCAGGCAAGACCTGACGCCGACGCGATCAACGCCTGGTGGAGCCAGATCAACGACTGGCGCAAGCGCGACTGCCTGGCCTACAAGCAGTCGAACGAGGTCATCAAGCCGCAGTACGTCCTCGAGACGCTGTGGAACCTGACCCGCGACCGCGACGCCTACTTCACCTCGGACGTCGGCCAGCATCAGATGTGGGCCGCGCAGTTCCTGCGCTTCAACGAGCCGCGTCGCTGGATCAACTCCGGCGGCCTGGGCACGATGGGCGTGGGCCTGCCATACGCGATGGGCATCAAGCTGGCGAAGCCGGAGTCGGACGTGTTCTGCATCACCGGCGAAGGCAGCATCCAGATGAACATCCAGGAGCTGTCCACCTGCCAGCAGTACAAGACGCCTGTGAAGGTGGTCTCGCTGAACAACCGCTACCTGGGCATGGTGCGGCAGTGGCAGGAGCTGGACTACGGCAAGCGCTACTCGCACAGCTACATGGATGCGCTGCCCGACTTCGTCAAGCTGGCCGAGGCCTACGGGCACGTCGGGCTGCTGGTGGAGAAGCCCTCGGACGTCGAGCCCGCGCTGCGGGAGGCGATGCGGTTGAAGGACCGCACCGTCTTCATCGACGTGCGCACCGACCCGACCGAGAACGTCTGGCCGATGGTGCAGGCGGGCAAGGGCATCTCCGAGATGCTGCTGGGGTCCGAGGACCTCTGAGACCGTTGACGGCCTGAAGCCGTCCGGCGGGATGCGCGTTACCGCGCGCATCGCGACCGGCGGCGGACGGCCCGAGTCGCTCAGGGCGAACCGACCTGATTCCTAGATCGAAGAGCGTGGCCAAGGGCCGACCGGTTACCGCCGGCGGTCTGAAGAGCGCGAAGGACGAGATTCCATGAAACACATCATTGCTTTGCTCATCGAGAACGAGCCGGGGGCGCTGTCGCGCGTCGTCGCGCTGTTCTCCGCCCGGGGCTACAACATCGAGAGCCTGACCGTGGCGCCGACGGAGGACCCGTCGCTGTCCCGGATGACCATCGTCACCAGCGGCAGCGACGACGTGATCGAGCAGATCACCAAGCACCTGAACCGGCTGATCGAGGTCGTCAAGGTCGTCGACCTGACCGAGGGCCGCTACATCGAGCGCGAGCTCATGCTGATCAAGGTGCGCGCCGTCGGCAAGGAGCGCGAGGAGCTCAAGCGCACCTCCGACATCTTCCGCGGCCACGTCATCGACGTCACCGAGAAGACCTACACGATCGAGCTGACCGGCGACGCCGGCAAGCTCGACGCCTTCATCGACGCGATCGACCGCAGCGCGATCCTTGAGACGGTGCGCACCGGCACCAGCGGCATCGGCCGCGGCGAACGCATCCTGCGCGTCTGAGCGCCACGGCCACTGAACACCCTTCACCGAACAACCCCTGACCTGTTTTCCCCGGAGAGACCACCATGAACGTGTATTACGACAAGGACGCCGACCTCAGCCTGATCAAGGGCAAGAACGTCACCATCATCGGCTACGGCTCACAAGGCCACGCCCATGCCCAGAACCTGAACGAGAGCGGCGTGAAGGTCACCGTGGGTCTGCGCCGCGCCGGCGCGTCCTGGGCCAAGGCCGAAGGCGCCGGCCTGAAGGTCGCTGAAATCGCCGACGCGGTGAAGGCCGCCGACGTGGTCATGATCCTGCTGCCCGACGAGCAGATCGCCGACGTCTACAAGAAGGAAGTCGAGCCCAACATCAAGCAGGGCGCGTCGCTGGCCTTCGCCCACGGCTTCAACGTCCACTACGGCCAGGTGCAGCCGCGCGAGGACCTGGACGTGTGGATGGTCGCCCCGAAGGCCCCGGGCCACACGGTGCGCAACACCTACAAGCAGGGCGGCGGCGTGCCGCACCTGATCGCCGTCTATGCCGACAAGACCGGCAAGGCGCGTGACCTAGCCCTGAGCTACGCGGCCGCGAACGGCGGCGGCAAGGCCGGCATCATCCAGACCTCGTTCCGCGAAGAGACCGAGACCGACCTGTTCGGCGAGCAGGCCGTGCTGTGCGGTGGCGCCGTCGAGCTGATCAAGGCGGGCTTCGAGACGCTGACCGAAGCCGGTTATGCGCCCGAAATGGCCTACTTCGAGTGCCTGCACGAGCTCAAGCTGATCGTCGACCTGATCTATGAAGGCGGCATCGCCAACATGAACTACTCGATCTCCAACAACGCGGAGTACGGCGAGTACGTGACCGGCCCGCGCGTGGTGACCGCCGCGACCAAGGACGCGATGCGCCAGTGCCTGAAGGACATCCAGACCGGCGAATACGCCAAGTCCTTCATCCTGGAGAACAAGGCCGGCGCCCCGACGCTGATCAGCCGCCGTCGCCTGACCGCCGAGCATCCGATCGAGCAGGTCGGCGAGCAGCTGCGCGCGATGATGCCGTGGATCAAGGCCAACAAGCTGGTCGACAAGTCCAAGAACTGATCCACGCAGATCGCGTCAGATCAGTCCAGAAGGCCGCGCGGGTCGCACCGCGCGGCCTTTTCCATTGGTGCACTGGGTTATCCTCCCGCCCCATGAATCCAAGTCAGAACAAGAACGTGGACCTGCTCGACGAGGACGAAGCGGACAGCCTCGACGCCCCGCAGCGCCCGCGCCACAAGGGCATCTATCTCCTGCCCAACCTCTTCACGCTGGCGGCGCTGTTCAGTGGCTTCTACGCGATCGTGATGGGCATCGGCGGCCGCTTCGAGCAGTCCGTCTATGGCATTTTCGCGGCGATGGTGCTCGACAGCCTGGACGGGCGCGTCGCGCGCATGACCAACACGCAGAGCACCTTCGGCGAGCAGATGGACTCGCTGTCCGACATGGTCTCCTTCGGCGCCGCGCCGGCGCTGATCATGTATTCCTGGGCGCTGCAGGGCCTGGGCAAGTGGGGCTGGTTCGCGGCCTTCGTCTACATCGCCGGCGCCGCGCTGCGTCTGGCCCGCTTCAACACCAACATCGCGGTCGTGGACCGGCGCTTCTTCCAGGGGGTGCCCAGCCCGGCCGCGGCGGCGCTGGTGATGAGCCTGATCTGGGCGCTCGACAGCTCCGGCTACAAGGACATCCACCGCGATCCCACGCTGGCCTGGCTGGCCTTCGGCTTCACGCTCTACGCGGGCCTGACGATGGTGACCAACGCGCCGTTCTACAGCTTCAAGGACATCACCTTCAAGCGCTCGGTGCCCTTCATCGTGCTGGTCGTGATCATGCTGGCCATCGCGGCCATCAACATCGACCCGCCGCGGGTGCTGTTCGGCGTTTTCTGCGCGTATGGCATCTCGGGTTACATCGTCTATGCGGTCCGGCGCGCCAAGGGCAAGCCGGCGAGCGTCATCGCGATGTCCACCGACGAGCCCGATGAAGCGGGCCTTCACCGATAGCGAATGCTCGGGGCACGGTCAGTCGCGCACTGGCGTTGACGTTGCCCGCGCCGCACCCCTATATTCAACAGCTATGACGTCCCCGGCCCGAATTGCGCTGCTACTACTAGGTGACCTTCGGGTTCGCTAGATCGCGCACGTCCGTCCATCCAGACGCTCATCCCAGATCAACGGCCCGAATGCAACTCGCAACGGGCCGTTCCTGTTTCTGGAGAGTCTGCGAGTTGCGCCCCTGAACCCACAGGAACGCTCTCATGCTCAAGCAACCGCAGACCAAGTACCGCGCCTTCGCGCCCATCGCCCTCCCGGACCGCCGCTGGCCCGACGTGCAGATCACGAAGGCGCCGCTGTGGCTGAGCACCGACCTGCGTGACGGCAACCAGGCCCTGATCGAGCCGATGGACCCCGAGCGCAAGCTGCGCATGTTCCAGATGCTGGTGAAGATCGGCTTCAAGGAGATCGAGGTCGGTTTCCCGTCGGCGTCCCAGACCGACTTCGACTTCGTGCGGCTGCTGATCGAGCAAGGTCACATCCCCGACGACGTGACGATCCAGGTCCTGGCGCAGGCGCGTCAACCGCTGATCGAGCGCACCTTCGAATCGCTGGTCGGCGCCAAGCGCGCGGTCGTCCATCTGTACAACGCCGTCGCGCCGGTGATGCGTCGCGTCGTGCTGGGCATGAGCGAGGACGAGATCGTCGGCCTGGCCGTCACCCACACGCGGATGATCCGCGAGTTCGCCGAGAAGCAGCCGGAGACGGACTTCCGCTTCGAGTATTCGCCGGAGATGTTCTCCAGCGCCGAGCTGAACTTCTCCAAGCGCGTCGTCGACGCGGTGACTGAGGCCTGGGGCGCGACCCCCGAGCGCAAGATCATCATCAACCTGCCGTCGACGGTCGAGCATTCCACGCCAAACCTCTTCGCCGACATGATCGAGTGGATGGGACGCAACGTCGCACAGCGCGACTGCATCGTGCTGTCGGTGCATCCGCACAACGACCGGGGGACCGGTACGGCCGCCGCCGAGCTGTCGATCATGGCCGGCGCGGACCGTCTGGAGGGCTGCCTCTTCGGCAACGGCGAGCGCACCGGCAACCTGGACCTGGTGAACGTCGCGCTCAACCTGTACACGCAGGGCGTGCATCCGGAACTGGACTTCTCCGACATCGACGAGATCCGCCGTTGCGTCGAGCACTGCAACCAGCTGCCGGTGCATCCTCGCCATCCGTACGTCGGAGAACTGGTCTACACCTCGTTCTCGGGCTCGCACCAGGACGCGATCAAGAAGGCCTTCGCCGCGCGCAAGGACGGCGACATCTGGGAGATCCCGTACCTGCCGGTCGATCCGAAGGACCTGGGCCGCAGCTATGAAGCGGTGATCCGCGTGAACAGCCAGTCGGGCAAGGGCGGCATCTCGTATCTGCTCGAGGCTGAATACGGCATCGAACTGCCGCGTCGCCTGCAGATCGAGTTCAGCCAGATCGTCCAGGGCGTGATGGACACCAACGGCAAGGAACTGGGCGCGGCCGACCTGTGGCGGATCTTCGACCGCGAGTACGGCGTGAAGCAGGCGCCGTCGCTGCATCCGCAGATCGACACCGCCGAGGACGGCCAGACCCGCGTCCAGGCGCAGGCCGACCTGTGCGTGCGCATGGTCAAGATCGACGGGCAGGGCAAGGGGCCGATCGACGCCTTCGTCGAGGGCCTGAACAAGCTGCTGAAGACCCAGGTGCGGGTGCTGGACTACCACGAGCACGCGATGGGCAGCGGCGCCGACGCGCAGGCGGTGGCCTATCTGGAGCTGCGGGTGGGCGAGGCCACGATGTTCGGCGTCGGCATGGACGGCAACATCGCGTCGGCCTCGCTGAAGGCGATCGTCTCCGGCCTGCGTCGTGCGTCGCAGCGCGGCGTGCTGAAGCTGGCCGACCGCATCGCCGCCTAAACTCACTCCGCCACCGCAAGGAAGCCCCGACATGTCCGACCACCTGATCATCTTCGACACCACCCTGCGCGATGGTGAGCAATCGCCTGGCGCGTCCATGACCAAGGATGAGAAGCTGCGCATCGCGCGGCAGCTGGAGCGCTTGAAGGTGGACGTGATCGAAGCGGGTTTCGCGGCCGCGAGCCAGGGCGATTTCGAAGCGGTCAAGGCGATCGCCGACGCGATCCGCGACAGCACGGTCTGCTCGCTGGCCCGAGCGAACGATCGCGACATCGGCCGTGCCGCCGAGGCGCTCAAGGGTGCGGCGCGCGCCCGCATCCACACCTTCATCGCGACCAGCGAACTCCACATGGAGAAGAAGCTGCGCATGACCCGCGAGCAGGTGCTGGAGCAGGCGATCCAGGCCGTGCGCTTCGGCCGCAACCTGACCGACGACATCGAGTTCTCGCCGGAAGACGGCTACCGCTCCGACCCGGAATTCCTGGCCCGGGTCGTCGAGGCGGTGATCCGCGAGGGCGCGCGCACGATCAACATCCCCGACACGGTCGGCTACGCGATCCCGGAGCTCTACGGCGAGTTCATCAAGACGCTGCGCGAGCGCGTCCCGAACTCCGACCAGGCGATCTGGAGTGTCCACTGCCACAACGACCTCGGCATGGCGGTGGCGAATTCGCTGGCCGGCGTGAAGATCGGCGGTGCCCGGCAGGTCGAGTGCACCATCAACGGTCTGGGCGAACGCGCCGGCAACTGTTCGCTGGAAGAAGTCGTGATGGCGGTGAAGACCCGCCGCGACTACTTCGGGCTGGATGTGCGGGTGGATCCGTCCCAGATCGTCCCGGCGTCCAAGCTGGTGTCGCAGACCACCGGTTTCGTGATCCAGCCGAACAAGGCTGTGGTGGGTGCCAATGCCTTCGCGCATGCTTCCGGCATCCATCAGGACGGTGTGCTGAAGGCCCGCGACACCTACGAGATCATGCGCGCCGAGGACGTCGGCTGGAGCGCCAACAAGATCGTGCTGGGCAAGCTGTCGGGGCGCAACGCCTTCAAGCAGCGGCTGCAGGAACTGGGCGTCGTCCTGGAATCGGAGGCCGAGATCAACGCGGCCTTCGTCCGGTTCAAGGACCTGGCCGACCGCAAGTCCGAGATCTTCGACGAGGACATCATCGCGCTGGTGATGGACGAATCGGTCACCCAGGTCCAGGAGCATTTCCGGCTGGTCGCGCTCGCGCAGCGCTCCGAAACCGGCGAGCGGCCCCAGGCCCAGGTGGTCTTCGCCGAGGGTGAGACGGAACATCGCACCGAGAGCGATGGCAACGGTCCGGTGGACGCGGTGCTCAAGGCGATCGAGAGCAAGGTCCAAAGTGGGGCGGAAATGCTGTTGTATTCCGTCAGTGCGATCACCAGCGGCAGCACAGAATCGCAAGGCGAAGTCACGGTGCGCCTGCAACATGCGGGGCGCGTGGTGAACGGCGTGGGGGCAGATCCCGATATCGTGGTTGCCTCGGCCAAAGCATATTTGAGCGCTCTCAACAAGTTGCAGAGCAAGACGGAGCGGGTCGCCGCCCAAGGTTGACAGGACAGCACGCGCGGGGGCTCTCCACGCGTCGGATGGCACGGATTCAGGCACTTTAAGAGCCTGCGTTAAGTCATTGATCTTGCCGGTCTTTCAGCGATCCCCTAAACTCGCGCCCACTGACCTGGGGACTGGATTGAAGACCATTGCGACATTGCTGTCTGGTGCCGCGCTCAGCGGCGTCATGTTGCTGACGGGCTTGACCGCCAGTCTTGTGCCGATCCAATCGGTGCAGGCGGCGACCTCGTCGTCCTCCAAAGCCAAGGTGAAGAGCGTGCGTCAGGCCAAGCCGGCCCCGCGCTCTCCCCGCAAGGTGGCTGCCCGCGCGGCGGCCCCGGTCCGGGAAGTCGTCCCGTCCAAACCGTCCTTCGGGACGATGTACGGCCTGCACGACACCGAAGATCCCCTCGACCTCAAATCCAGCGTCGCCTACGTCGTCGACCAGGACACCAACGAGGTCCTGTTCTCGAAGAATCCGTCGGCGGTCCTGCCGATCGCGTCCATCACCAAGCTGATGACCGCGCTGCTGGTCGTCGAGGCGAACCAGTCGCTGGACGACAAGATCGAGATCACCGACGACGACAAGGACACCGAGAAGTTCACCGGCTCCCGTCTGGCCGTCGGCACGACCCTGACCCGCGGCGAACTGCTGCACCTGGCGCTGATGTCCTCGGAGAACCGCGCGGCGCATGCGCTCGGCCGCAACTATCCCGGCGGCCTGGAAACCTTCGTCGCGGCGATGAATGCCAAGGCCCACATGCTGGGCATGATGGACACGCATTACGTCGAGCCGACCGGCCTGTCCAGCCGCAACCAGTCGAGCGCCGCCGACCTGGCCAAGCTGGTCAAGGTGGCTCACTCGTTCCCGCTGATGCGCGAGCTGTCGACCTCGTCCGAATACACCGTCGCGCTGGGCCGCAAGCAGGTCCGTTTCGGCACGACCAACGGCCTGGTGCGCAAGGGCGACTGGGACATCGGTCTGCAGAAGACCGGCTTCATCAACGAGGCCGGTCAGTGCCTGGTGATGCAGGCGCAGCTCGCCGGTCGCAAGTTGATCATGGTGTTCCTGGATTCAGCCGGGAAGTACTCGCGCATCGGCGATGCCGAACGCGTGCGCAAGTGGCTGACCGGCGCCGCGTCGCCGTTGGCCGCCGTCGCCACCCCGGCCACGGTCAGCGCGACGGCCCTGACGCCGGTGATCTCGGCCAAGTAAGCACGGGAACTCCGGAAGGAAAGAAGCGGGCCTGGTGCCCGCTTCGTCATTTCCAGCCTGCATTTCCCGCCCGTGTTCCCGGACCGGGCAGCCGGGTGCTCAGCCTCGGAAGCCGAGCGACGCCGAGATCCGCGTCGCCGTTTCCTTCAGGCGAGGCAGCCAGCCTTCTTCCAGCCGATCCGCAGGCGCCGAGATCGACAGCCCGGCCACCAGCTTGCCCTGGTCGTCGTAGATGCCGGCGGCCATGCAGCGCACGCCCAGCTCGAGTTCCTCATCGTCGCGCGCGACGCCGCGCTGGCGGACCAGCGCCATCTCGCGTTCGAGCAGGTTGATCTCGGTGAGGCTGTTGCGGGTGTGGCCGGACAGGCCGGTGCGCGTCGCATATGCGCGCACGCGCTGCGGATCGTCGCTGGCCAGGAAGAGCTTGCCGACCGACGTCAGGTGCAGCGGCGCCCGCCCGCCGACCGCGCGCACGACCTGCATGCCGCTGCGCTCGGAGTAGGTGCGCTCGATGTAGACGATCTCGTCGCCCTGACGGACCGACAGGTTGACTGGCTGGTGGGTCAGCTTGTGGAGCTCCCGCATCGGGCCGATCGCGGCTTCGCGGACGTCCAGGCGGGCCTTCACGAGGTTGCCCAACTCCAGCAGGCGCATGCCCAGCCGGTAACTGCCCGCCTCTGGTCGATCCACAAAACGTCCCAGGGTCAGGTCGTTCAGGATGCGGTGGGCGGTCGACGGATGCAGGCCCGTGGTTTCGCTGATGAGCTTCAGCGAGACGGGGTCCTGATGCTGGGCCAGGACATCCAGCAGCGCGAACGTGCGCTCGAGGACCTGGATGGCGGGGGACTGCAGCTCCTTGGACTTCATGGCGGACGATTGTGAAGGATTTCTCACGGGTTTTGCATGGCGAAACCGAGAGCGGCCCCTAGCGGGCGCAATCCGTCGTTTTTGCCCGTCAGCGGTGCGCGGGTCGGGCGGTAAGGGGCGCCAGGAGGACGCTTAACCGTTGGATTGCCGCATGGCGGAACGGGCGGCGGACAGGCCACTCTGCACGGCGCCTTCAAGCGTGGCGGGGTAAGGCCCGGCGAGGTAGTCGCCGGCGGCCCAGACGCCCGGTCTGATCGAGGCTTCGGGGCGGATCAGCCCGGGTGTGCAGGCGAACGTTGCGCGCTTCTCGCTCAGGACGCGGACGATCTTCGGCGGTGTTGCCCATTGGAAATGCCGCTGGGCCTGCGCCAGCGCGGCGATGCCGGTGGCCTCCAGCCCTTGGGCGACCCAGGACGCGGCGCCGCTGACGACCAGACTGAACAAACCCGGGTGCTGGCCGAGCTGGCCCAGATCGAAGGCGAACTGCGCCGGCTCGTCCGTCGATTCGCGCAAGGCGACCATCGGGGTCGGCAACGCCGAACCGGCGCTCTCCAGATAGATGGTGACGATCGGCTGGAATTCGAACGCACCGGCGGCCGCGCTCCAGTGCGGCGCCAGATCTCGCGTGAGCCGGGAAGCTTCGACCGACGTGCAGGCCACGACGATGGCATCGAACACATCGCCGTCGACGGTCCACTGTTGTCCCTTCGCCTGCACGTGCTGCACGCGTTGCGTGCGGAGTTCCGCGCCGCGCGACAGCAGCCACGCGCGCGCCGGCGTCGGGAGCAACGCGCTCAGCCCGCGTCGCGGCAGCAGCAGGTCCGCGCTGCCCGGACCGCTGAACAGCGCGTCCTTGAGCACCCGCAGGAAGACCTGCGCGCTGGCCTGCGTGGACGGCGTGTTCAGGGCGGCGACGCACAGCGGATCGATCAGGTCGTCGCGCACCGCGCGAGGGAGTCCGGCGCAGAGCTGGGCGACCGTCAGCGCCGGATCGCAACGGAAGCCGCGCATCGTCCACAGACTGCTCGTGGCCAGGAATTGCAGGCGGTCCCGCCACGACCATGCCGTACAGGCCAGTACGCCGCGCAGGAAGGCGAGGGTGGGCGGCCCCGACGGCAGTCGCAGGGTCTCGCGATCGGGATAGCGCAGCCGCAGCGGCATGCGGAGCAGGTCGGACTCCGGATCGCCGCCGACACGCCGCATCAACGCGAGCGTGTCCGTGTAGGCGCCGATCAGGATGTGCTGGCCGTTGTCGAGCGCAGGCGCGATGCCTTCGAGGCTGCGCGCCCTTCCGCCGAGCGATGGCGCCATCTCGAACAGCGTGACCGCGGCGCCGAGCGACACGGCCTCGACGGCCGCGGCCAGCCCCGCCCAGCCGCCGCCGATGACGGCCAATCGCCTCACC
This sequence comes from Roseateles sp., assembly GCF_036486225.1. Taxonomy (GTDB): domain Bacteria; phylum Pseudomonadota; class Gammaproteobacteria; order Burkholderiales; family Burkholderiaceae_C; genus Roseateles. Next base: position 23,488 of record NZ_DASVNZ010000115.1, read on the forward strand.
TCAGCGCCCGCGCCAGTTCGTCTTCATCGCGATCCACAGCTTGCGCAGCGGCGTCAACGCGATGCGCTGATGCAGGACCTGGAAGTTCTCCGCCTCGATCTCGCGCAGCAGCGTGCGGTAGATGTTGGCCATCATGAGCCCCGGCTTCTGCGCCTTGCGGTCGGTGTCGGACAGCAGCGCGACCGCCTCGTCGTACAGCGCGTGCGCGCGCTCCGCCTGGAACTTCATCAACGCGGTGAAACGGTCGCTGTAGCCCCACGGCGCGTCGCGCTTGAGGATCTCGTGCGCCTTCACGTCGAACTGCTGCAGCTCGCTGACCGGCAGGTAGATGCGGCCGCGTCGCGCGTCGTCGCCGACGTCACGGATGATGTTGGTGAGCTGCATCGCTTGGCCCAGCTTGTGCGCGTAGGCGATGGTCTGCGGATCCGAGCGGCCGAAGATGCCCGAAGCCACCTCGCCCACCACGCCGGCCACGAGGTGGCAATAGCGCTGCAGCCCGGGGTAGTCGAGGTAGCGCGTCTGCTCCAGGTCCATCTGGCAGCCGTCGATGACGGCCAGCAGGTGCTCGACGCGGATGTCGTAGTCCTTGACGTGCGGCATCAGCGCCTTCATCGCGGGATGCGAGGGCTGGCCGTTGAACGCGCTCATCGCTTCCTTGCGCCACCAGGCCAGCTTGGTCGCGGCGACGCCCGGATCGGAGACCTCGTCGACGACATCGTCCACCTCTCTGCAAAACGCATAGAAGGCGGTGATCGCCGCGCGACGCGGCGGCGGCAGGAAGAGGAAGGCGTAATAGAAGCTCGAGCCACTCGCGGCGGCTTTCTGCTGGACGTACTGCTCGGGCGTGGAGGCGCCGGCGGCGGTCGTCTTGTCGGAGGCCTTGTCGGCAGTCTTGTCAGTGTTGGTGCTCATCGCGCCGTCCCTTCGCGGCGTGGGTTCGTACGGTCCGCCGGCATCGTCAAGGCGCGCCACAGCAGGAGCGGCGCGTCGGAGGCGCCGATCTTCGGCCGTCTCAGCAGGGCATCGAAACGGTTCGATGCCAGCTTGTCGAGGATGCGGAGGCCGCCTTGTACCACCAAGCGCAGCTCCCAACCGGCCCGGCCCGGAATCCGGCGGGCCAGCGGCGCGCCTTCGCCCATCAAGTCGCGGGCCCAGCCGCAGAGTTCCGCGATCAGCGCGCGGGCGTCCGGACTGTCGCGCAGCGACAGCAGGTCCTGTCCCTCGACGCCGTGACGCCGGCGGTCCTCCAGCGGCGCGTAGATCCGGCCGCGCGGCCCGTCGACGGTGAAGTCCTGCCAGAAGTTGATCAATTGCAGCGCCGAGCAGATGGCGTCCGAGCGCCGCAGCGACTCGGCGTCGGCGATGCCATAGAGATGCAGCAGCAAACGGCCGACGGGATTGGCCGAGCGGCGGCAGTAATCGAGCAGCTCGACGCGGGTCGCGTAGTCGGTCTTCACCAGGTCCTGCTCGAAGGCATCGAGGAGATCTTCCAGCAGCGGGACCGGCAGCCGGTACTCGACGAGGATGCGACCCAGCGGCGCAAACACGCGCGCCGCCCAGCGCGGCGAGGGCGTCTGGCCCGCGGCGACGGCGCGCAAATCGGCCCGGTAGTCGGCCAACTCGCGCAGCCGCTGCGCGGGCGTTGCGTCGCCTTCGTCGGCCAGGTCGTCGGCAGTCCGCGCGAACCGGTAGATCGCCATGATCGCGGGACGCAGCGCCGGCGGGGACAGCCAGGAAGCGACAGGAAAGTTTTCGTAGTGCTCTATGCTCACGGCCGGCATTCTCCGCTGAGCGAGCGATGCCGTTTGCGTCAACCTGGCGTCCTGAACCCCCTGCGGTGTCGTGACAGGCGTCAATCTCCGCAAACCACGAGCAGTACCCCGGTGAACCGTACGCCGTCGGTTTGACACGTTCGGACACGCTGAATACATTACTGACCGGTCAGTCAGTTACTCCGATGCCCAAGATCGGGCGTCGTGGCTTTGTCGAGGTGTTCATGCCCCAACGGTCTCTAGTGTCCCTGCCCGCCGGCGCGTCCGGCGCCGTGTCCGAACCTGCCTTCGCCGGTTCCAGGGGGCGCGTGTCGAAGTGGTTCGCGGCGACTGCCGCCGTGGTCGCGGCGGTCGTGCTGGCCGCCTGCGGCAAGCAGGCGCCGCCGCCCGAGCCGGAGCGTTATGTGCGCACCCTGGTGCTGACGCCGCAATCGGCCGGCCTGCAACGCGAGTTCGCCGCCGAAGTGCGGGCCCGCCTGGAGTCGCGGCTGTCCTTCCGCGTCCCCGGCAAGATCCTGGAGCGCAAGGTGGACCTCGGATCGGTGGTCAAGCCGGGCCAGGTGCTGGCTCGGATCGACAGTTCGGATCTGGTGCTCGCACAGGAGGCCGCCAAGTCCACCGTGCTGGCGGCGCGTGTCAATCGCGACCAGCTCGGCGCCGATTACAGGCGCTACATCGATCTGCATCGCCAGGGCTTCATCAGTGCGGCGGAACTCGATCGCCGCGACGCCGCGTTCAAGGCCGCGCAGGCGCAGTTCGAATCGGCGCGCGCCCAGTCCGACGTGCAGCGCAACCAGGCGCAGTACTCGAGCCTGATCGCCGACGCGGCCGGTGTCGTGACCGGCATCGACGCGGAACCCGGCATGGTCGTGGCCGCCGGCACGCCGGTCGTGCGCGTGGCCAACGACGGGCCGCGGGACATCGTGTTCTCGGTGTCCGAAGACCAGGTCGCGCTGGTGCGCGCCGCCGCGGCGCGCCCGGACGGTTTGAAGGTCCGCCTCTGGACCGACACCAAGGCCGACGCGCAGCCCATCAAGCTGCGCGAACTGGCCGCCGCCGCCGATCCGGTGACGCGGACCTTCCTGGTCAAGGCCGAGCTGAACAACCAGAACGTGCACCTCGGACAGACCGCGACGGTCGTGTTGACGGGGACGCCGTCGGACAACGCGATCAAGTTGCCGCTGAGCGCGGTGATGGAATCGCAGGGGAAGAGCGCCGTGCTGCTGCTCGATCCCAAGACGATGGCGGTGAGCCCGAAGGCGGTGACCGTCGTCGGCGCCGAAGGCAACGAACTGGTCGTGCAGGGCCTGTCACCCGGCATGGAAGTCGTGACCGCCGGCGGCCACGTGCTCACGCCCGGGCAGAAGGTCAGGCGCTTCGTCCCGCCGGGCACGCCGGTCGAGGGCGCCGCGCCCGCGCCGGCTCCCACCGCTTCGCGCTGAGCCTCGGGAGCCCTGAATGAGCAACCCGAGCCGCGCCGGTTTCAACCTCTCGCGCTGGGCGCTGGAGCATGCCCCGCTGACGCGCTACCTGATGGTGGTGCTGATGGTGCTGGGCTTCGCCGCCTACTTCCAGCTGGGCCAGGACGAAGACCCGCCGTTCACCTTCCGCGCGATGGTCGTGCAGGCCTACTGGCCCGGCGCGACCCCGCAGCAGATGGCCGAGCAGGTCACCGACAAGATCGAACGCACCCTGCAGGAGGTGCCGCACGCCGACAAGATCCGCAGCTACACCAAGCCGGGGGAGTCGCTCACCATCTTCCAGGTGAAGGACAACACCTCGCCGGGCGAGGTGCCGCAACTCTGGTACACGGTCCGCAAGAAGATCGGCGACCTTCGCGCCACGCTGCCGCAGGGCGTGCTGGGTCCGTTCTTCAACGACGAATTCGGCGATGTCTACGGCTCGATCTTCGCGCTGTCGTCCGACGGCGGCTTCTCGATCGAGGAACTGCGCCAGCAGGCCGAGGCCATCCGCTCAGAGCTGTTGCGCGTGCAGGACGTGGCCAAGGTCGACCTGTTCGGCGTCCAGGCCGAGAAGCTGTTCATCGAGATCTCGCAGAAGCGCCTGGCCGAACTGGGCCTGGACTTCAACCAGGTCGTGTCGCAGCTCAACGCCCAGAACGCGGTCGAGAGCGCCGGCACGATGGACGCCGGCAGCGCCAACGTCCAGATCCGTATCGAGGGCCAGCTCAACTCCGTCCAGGCGCTGAGCGACTTCCCGATCCGCGGCACCAACACGCAGACCGGCGCGGCCAGCAGCATCCGCCTGGGCGACATCGCCAAGGTGCGTCGCGGCTACGTCGATCCGGCCACGACGATGGTGCGTTTCAACGGCAAGCAGGTCGTCGCGCTGGGCGTGTCGATGGGCAAGGGTGGCGACATCATCGCGCTGGGCAAGGCGCTGCAGGCCAGCGTCAAGCGGCTGCAGCAGCAACTGCCGGCGGGCATCTCGCTGCAGCAGATCCAGGACCAGCCCACGGCCGTGAAGAGCTCGGTGGGCGAGTTCGTGCATGTGCTGATCGAGGCCGTCGTCGTCGTGCTGGGCGTGAGCTTCATCGCGCTGGGCCTGCACACCAAGCCGCTGCGCATCGACGTGTGGCCGGGCCTGGTGGTGGGCATCACGATCCCGCTGGTGCTGGCGATCACCTTCGTCGTGATGCTCTACGCCGGCGTGGGGCTGCACAAGATCTCGCTGGGGTCGCTGATCATCGCGCTCGGCCTGCTCGTCGACGACGCCATCATTGCCGTCGAGATGATGGTGCGCAAGCTCGAGGAGGGCTACGACAAGATGCACGCGGCGACGTACGCCTACGACGCCACCGCCAAGCCGATGCTGACCGGCACCCTGATCACCGCGGTCGGCTTCCTGCCGATCGGCCTGGCGAAGTCCACCGTCGGCGAGTACACCTACGCCATCTTCGCGGTGACCGCGGCGGCGCTGGTGATCTCGTGGCTCGTGTCCGTGTACTTCGTGCCCTACCTGGGCGCGCTGCTGCTGAAGACGCGCGCCGGCAACGAGGGCGAGGCGCACGAGGTCTTCGACACGCCGTTCTACAACCGTTTCCGCCGCTGGGTGGCGTGGTGCGTGTTCCACCGCTGGAAGACGATCGGCATCACGATCCTGGTGTTCGTGCTCGGCCTGGCCGGCATGGGCAAGGTGCAGCAGCAGTTCTTCCCGGACTCGAGCCGGCCGGAGATCCTCGTCGACCTGTGGCTGCCCGAGGGCGCCACGATCGAGGAGAGCAACGTCGTCGCCAAGCGCTTCGAGGCCCGAATGGCCAAGGAGCCGCTGGTGGGCAGCATCGCGACCTGGGTGGGCTCGGGCGTGCCGCGCTTCTACCTGCCGCTGGACCAGATCCTGCCCAACACCAATGTGAGCCAGGCCATCATCCAGCCCAAGACGCCGGCCGATCGCGAGACCTTGCGCCACAAGCTGCCGCAGATCCTGGCCCAGGAGTTCTCCGAGGTGCGCGGCCGGGTGAAGCTGCTGCCCAACGGGCCGCCGGTGCCGTACCCGGTGCAGTTCCGCATCGCCGGCGACGATCCCGCGCAACTGCGGATCTACGCCGACCGCGCCAAGGAGCAGATGCGCGCCAACCCCAACATGGTCGGCGTCAACGACGACTGGAACGAGGCCATCAAGGTCTTGCGCCTGCAGGTCGACCAGGACAAGGCGCGCGCGCTGGGCGTGACCAGCCAGAGCATCGCGCAGGCCGCGCGCATCCTCGTGACCGGCACGACGGTGGCGCAGTACCGCGAGGCCGACCGGTTGATCGATATCGTCCTGCGCCAGCCGGTGCAGGAGCGCGACACGCTGTCCGAACTCGCCAACGCCTATGTGACGACGTCCTCCGGCCGCTCGGTGCCACTGACGCAGATCGCCAAGCCCCAGTTCACCTGGGAGCCCGGCGTGATGCACCGCGAGAGCCGCCAGTTCGCGATCACCGTGCAGGGCGACGTCATCGAGGGCCTGCAGGGCGCGACCGTGACGAACCAGCTCTGGCCCGCGCTCGACGCGATGCGCAAGGACATGCCGCCCGGCTACTCGATCTCGATCGCCGGCGCGGTGGAGGAGAGCAGCAAGGGCACCGGCTCGATCGCGGCCGGCGTGCCCATCATGCTGTTCATCACCTTCACGCTGCTGATGCTGCAGCTGCACAGCTTCTCGCGCGCCATGCTGGCCTTCCTGACCGGCTTCCTCGGCATCGCCGGCGTGTCCGCGGCGCTACTGCTGCTGAACCGGCCGTTCGGCTTCGTCGCGCTGCTGGGCGTCATCGCGCTGATGGGCATGATCCAGCGGAACTCTGTCATCCTGATCGACCAGATCGAGCAGGACCGCAGCCGCGGCGTGCCGCCGGCGCAGGCCATCGTCGAGTCCGCCGTGCGTCGCCTGCGCCCGATCGCGTTGACCGCCGCGGCCGCCGTGCTGGCGATGGTGCCGCTGTCGCGCAGCGTGTTCTGGGGGCCGATGGCGGTGGCCATCATGGGCGGCCTGATCGTGGCCACGGTGCTGACACTGCTGGCGTTGCCGGCGATGTATGCAGCCTGGTTCCGCGTCGAACGGGACAAGGACGCGGGCATCGCGCCGTCCACGCACTGATCGCCCGCTGACGACGCACAAGCCCCGCAGGGGTTTCCCCCGCCCGGGACGGGCGGGGGGGCGTCGGAAAGCGTCGATTCCTTGATTACAATCGCCGGTTTTCCGGATCGCGGAGGGCAGGGGCCTGGGCTCTCCCTTCGCGTCATGAATTACCAGGGGGCCGTCGTGCAGACTGCGCGCAGACAGCGCGCAGCGAACGCAACGACCTCAGTTCACCCGGCGCGGGTGGCGAAATTGGTAGACGCACCAGGTTTAGGTCCTGACGCCTTCACGGGCGTGCCGGTTCGAGTCCGGCCCCGCGCACCACACTCTCAACTGATTCCGAGTCCACTATGGCTGTCACCGTCGAAACTCTCGAAAAGCTCGAACGCCGCATCACGCTCACGCTGGCGGCCACTGTCATCAACTCCGAAGTCGAGTCCCGCCTGAAGAAGCTGGCCCGCACGGTCAAGGCCGACGGCTTCCGTCCCGGCAAGGTGCCGATGTCCTTCGTGGCCCAGCGCTACGGCGCGCAGGTCCAGTACGAAGTCGTCAACGACAAGCTGGGCGAGGCCTTCAGCGTCGCCGCCAACGAAGCCAAGCTGCGCGTCGCCGGTATGCCCAGCATCGCCCAGAAGGACGAAGCGGCTGAAGGCGAACTGGCCTTCGACGCGACCTTCGAGATCTATCCCGAAGTGAAGATCGCCGACCTGGCCGACGCCGAGATCGAGCGCGTCTCCGCCGACGTGACCGATGAAGCCATCGACAAGACCGTCGAGATCCTGCGCAAGCAGCGCCGTTCGTTCGCCCAGCGCGGCGCGGCGGACGTGGCCGCCGACGGCGATCGCGTCAGCATCGACTTCGAAGGCAAGATCGACGGCGAACCCTTCGCCGGCGGCAAGGCCGACGGCTTCCAGTTCCTGCTGGGCGAAGGCCAGATGCTCGAAGCCTTCGAGAAGGCCGTGCGCGGCATGAAGGCCGGCGAGTCGAAGACCTTCCCGCTGGCCTTCCCCGAGGACTACCACGGCAAGGATGTCGCCGGCAAGGAAGCCGACTTCCTGGTCACGGTCAAGAAGATCGAGGCCCAGCACCTGCCCGACGTGAACGAATCGTTCGCCAAGGCCCTGGGCATCAAGGAAGGCACGGTCGAGGCCCTGCGCGCCGACATCAAGAAGAACCTCGAGCGCGAAGTGAAGTTCCGCGTGCTGGCCAAGAACAAGGGCGCCGCGATGGACGCGCTGGTCGGCAAGGCCGAACTGGACGTGCCCAAGTCGCTGATCGCCGGCGAAGCCGAGCGCATGGTCGCCAACGCCCGCGAAGACCTGAAGTAGCGCGGCATCAAGGACGCCGACAAGGCCCCGATCCCCGCCGAGCTGTTCAACGACCAGGCCGAGAAGCGCGTGCGCCTGGGCCTGGTGGTCGCCGAACTGGTCCGTTCGCAGAACCTGCAAGCCAAGCCCGAGCAACTGCAGGCCCACATCGAAGAGATCTCGCAGAGCTACGAGAAGCCGGCGGAAGTCGTGCGCTGGTACCTGTCGGACCGTGAGCGCATGGCCGAAGTGGAAGCCGTCGTGATCGAGAACAACGTCACCGACTTCATCCTGGGCAAGGCCAAGATCACCGACAAGCAGCTGCCGTTCGACGAGCTGATGGCCACGGCCTGATCGTCGGACACGCGGTCCTGGCGCAGGGTTTTTCGGCGTTGCTCTTGATTCGCCGCAAACCCATCGCCAAGTAAGGCGCCAGGCCGCGAGGCCGGCGCCTTTTTCTTTCCCCGGCGCTACCGTCGCGAAGGCTCCCCCGAAGGGGCCACCCTCGGACGGTCAGGGGATGGAGCGCACGACATAATGGTTTGTCGTGATCTCGAACCACATCAGAGGATTTCATGAGCGCGCTTGAAACCAGCAACCTGGGCATGGTGCCCATCGTCATCGAACAGTCGGGCCGCGGCGAGCGCGCCTACGACATCTACAGCCGCCTGCTGCGCGAGCGCATCGTCTTCCTGGTCGGCCCGGTGAACGATGCCGTCGCCAACTTGGTCGTCGCGCAGCTGCTGTTCCTGGAGAGCGAGAACCCCGAGAAGGAGATCTCGCTGTACATCAATTCGCCGGGCGGCAGTGTCTCGGCCGGCATGTCGATCTACGACACCATGCAGTTCATCAAGCCGTCGGTGTCGACGCTGTGCATGGGCATGGCCGCGTCCATGGGCGCCTTCCTGCTGGCCGCAGGCGAGAAGGGCAAGCGCTTCGCGCTGCCGAACTCCAAGATCATGATCCACCAGCCGCTGGGCGGCGCCCAGGGTCAGGCCACGGACATCGAGATCCACGCCCGCGAGATCCTCAAGACCCGCGAGCAGCTCAACCGCATCCTGGCCGAGCGCACCGGGCAGAGCCTGGAGAAGATCCAGGCCGACACCGAGCGCGACTACTTCATGTCCGCGGCCGAGTCGGCGACCTACGGCCTGATCGACAAGGTCATCGAGAAGCGCTGATCCCGGTTCGGGAATCCGGTGTTTGCTGCGGCGCCCCTGTGGGGCGCCGCTTGTCTTCTCCCGGCCCCGCCGATCCTGAGCCGGAGAAATCTCAAGCTTGAGAGTCATCCGGCCGGCGCGGATCGAACTGCCGGCACCGCACGCCAACTGACCGCCCGTTGACCGCACCAACTGACCACTCTTAGGGGCTTTTATCCCCCCAAGGGTGGTGCCGGCAATTGAACTATCATCAATGCAGGCACTTGCCTGTATTACCCGCAGCCCTTCAGCAGCCCCAGCAGCACTCCCATGGCCGAGAAAAAAGGCAACTCCAGCGAAAAAGTCTTGTATTGCTCCTTCTGCGGCAAGAGCCAGCATGAGGTCAAGAAGCTGATCGCGGGCCCGTCGGTGTTCATCTGCGACGAGTGCATCGAGCTGTGCAACGACATCATCCGCGACGAGGTCCCCGCCGAGGCGGCGACCGGCGGACGTGCCAGCAAATCGGACCTGCCCGTCCCCAGCGAGATCAAGACGACGCTCGACCAGTACGTGATCGGCCAGGACGTGGCCAAGCGCACGCTGTCCGTCGCGGTCTACAACCACTACAAGCGGCTGCGCCACGCGGCCGACACCAAGGACGGCGTCGAGCTGTCCAAGAGCAACATCCTGCTGATCGGCCCGACCGGGTCGGGCAAGACGCTGCTCGCGCAGACGCTGGCGCGCGTCCTGAACGTCCCGTTCGTGATCGCCGATGCGACGACGCTGACCGAAGCCGGCTATGTCGGCGAGGACGTCGAGAACATCATCCAGAAGCTGCTCCAGAACTGCAATTACGACGTCGAGCGCGCGCAGCGCGGCATCGTCTACATCGACGAGATCGACAAGATCAGCCGCAAGGCGGACAACCCCTCGATCACGCGCGACGTGTCGGGCGAGGGCGTCCAGCAGGCGCTGCTGAAGCTGGTCGAAGGCACGATGGCGTCGGTCCCCCCGCAGGGCGGCCGCAAGCATCCGAACCAGGACTTCCTGCAGATCGACACGACCAACATCCTGTTCATCTGCGGCGGCGCTTTCGACGGCCTGGAGAAGCTGATCCAGAACCGCTCCGAGCGCTCGGGCATCGGCTTCAGCGCCGACGTCAAGAGCAAGAGCGACAAGAAGGTCGGCGAGCTGTTCCGCGAAGTCGAACCCGGCGACCTGATCAAGTTCGGCCTGATCCCGGAACTGGTCGGCCGTCTGCCGGTGATCGCCACGCTGGGCGAGCTGACCGAGGACGCGCTGGTGCAGATCCTGACCGAGCCGCGCAACGCGCTGGTCAAGCAGTACCAGCAGCTGTTCTCGATGGACGGCGTCGAACTGGAAGTGCGTCCGTCGGCGCTGAGCGCCGTCGCGCGCAAGGCGCTGGCTCGCAAGACCGGGGCCCGCGGCCTGCGCTCGATCGTCGAGCACGCGCTGATCGACACCATGTTCGAGTTGCCGTCGCTGGAGAGCGTCGCCAAGGTCGTGCTGGACGAACACAACATCGACGAGGACACCAAGCCGTTGCTGGTCTATCGCGAAACCAAGGCCAGCGCCTGAGGTCGCGAAGACACCCCGGGCGATTCGCTTGCCATCACTTCACGTGGAAAGCAATCGCTCAAAGGCTATTGAACGGCACCTTGTAATTGGTAGCTCGGGCCCTAGATGGGCTTGAGAAAGAGAGGTTTTCATGTCCGGTCATCCGATCCTCCCCGCGGAACCCATCACGCTGCCGCTGCTCCCGCTGCGCGACGTGGTCGTGTTCCCGCACATGGTGATCCCGCTCTTCGTGGGTCGTCCCAAGTCCATCAAGGCCTTGGAAGCGGCGATGGAAGCAGGGCGCCAGATCATGCTGGTCGCGCAGAAGGCGGCCGGCAAGGACGAACCCAAACCCGACGACATGTTCGAGATGGGTTGCGTCTCCAGCATCCTGCAGATGCTGAAGCTGCCCGACGGCACGGTGAAGGTGCTGGTCGAGGGCCTGCAACGCGCGACGACGAGCAAGATCGAGGACGGTGAAGAGCACTTCACCGCCGAGGTCGTGCCCATTCCGCCGGAAGCCGACGACCAGCCCGAGGTCGAAGCCCTGCGCCGCGCCGTGACGCAGCAGTTCGACCAGTACGTCAAGCTGAACAAGAAGATCCCGCCGGAGATCCTGACGTCCATCGCCGGCATCGACGACGCCGGCCGGCTGGCCGACACGATCGCCGCGCACCTGCCGCTCAAGCTCGACGCGAAGCAGTCGGTGCTGGACCTGTCCGAAGTGGGCAAGCGGCTGGAGAAGCTGCTGGACCTGCTGGAGCACGAGGTCGACATCCTGCAGGTGGAAAAGCGCATCCGTGGTCGCGTCAAGCGCCAGATGGAGAAGTCCCAGCGCGAGTACTACCTGAACGAGCAGGTCAAGGCCATCCAGAAGGAGCTGGGCGACGGCGAGGAAGGCGCCGACATGGAGGAGCTGGAGAAGAAGATCCAGGCTGCTCGCATGCCGAAGGAAGCGCGCAAGAAGGCCGAGTCCGAACTCAAGAAGCTCAAGCTGATGTCGCCGATGTCCGCGGAAGCGACCGTCGTGCGCAACTACATCGACACGCTGGTCAACCTGCCGTGGGCGAAGAAGACCAAGATCAAGCACGACCTGGCCAACGCCGAGGCGGTGCTGAACGAGGACCACTACGGCCTCGACAAGGTCAAGGAACGCATCCTCGAGTACCTCGCGGTGCAGCAGCGCGTGGACAAGGTCAAGGCGCCCATCCTGTGCCTGGTCGGACCTCCGGGCGTGGGCAAGCCCTCGCTGGGGCAGTGGGTGGCGCGCGCCACGGGCCGCAAGTTCGTCCGCATGGCGCTGGGCGGCGTGCGGGACGAGGCTGAGATCCGTGGCCACCGCCGCACCTACATCGGCTCCATGCCGGGCAAGGTGATCCAGAGCCTGAGCAAGGTCGGCAC
>NZ_DASVNZ010000129.1:0-3550 GCF_036486225.1 Roseateles sp.
CGGGCGCGGCCTGGCTGCTGCCGCTGGCGGGGATGGCGCTGCTGTTCTTCATCTCCAACCTGTCGCTGCAATACGGGGCGGCGCGGTTGCCGGCCAACGTCACGGCCGTGGTCATGCTGACGGAGGTGCCGGTGGCGGCGATCTCGGCGCTGCTTCTGGGCGGCGGCACGCTGGACGGAAAAACCGCCGCCGGCGGGGCGGCCATCCTGGCCGCGGCGATGCTGGCGGCGCTGGAGCGGCGTCGCGCCTGAACCCTGGCGTCGCGCTAGGATGCACGCCGGCCCACCCGGGTCGTCACGAGGCTTACGAGGAGGTCCCCCATGAGCACCAATGGCAAGACTGCCTTCGACTTCGACGCCGTCAGCATCGCCGGCGAGCCGGTCGCGCTGTCGGAGTACCGCGGCCGCGTGCTGCTGATCGTCAACACCGCCAGCGAGTGCGGCTTCACGCCGCAATTCAAGGGTCTCGAGGACCTGTGGCGCGACTTTCAGGCGCGCGGGCTGGTGATCGTCGGTTTCCCGAGCAACGAATTCGGCGGCCAGGACCCCGGCAGCAATGAGGAGATCTCGTCGTTCTGCCAGCTGAACTACGGCGTGAGCTTCCCGATGATGGCCAAGGTCAAGGTCAACGGCGGGGAAGCGCACCCGCTGTGGCAATGGCTCAAGGGTGAGAAGCCCGGCATCCTGGGCACGCAGGCGATCAAGTGGAACTTCACCAAGTTCCTGGTCGGCCGAGACGGCCAGGTGCTGAAGCGTTTCGCCCCGAACGACGCCCCGGCCTCGATCCGCGGCGAGATCGAGGCGGCGCTGGCGGAGTGACGCTCACGGCCGGACATCGATCCGACCGTAGCGCAGACGCAGCCGGCCCTCGGCCTGCGCGGCGCGCAGCAGCTGATTGACGGTCTGCCGCGACAGGTGGGCGAGCTGCGCCAGTTCCGCCTGCGTCGCCCGCAGGGACCGCCAGCCCTCGGCGTCCGGTGGCGCGGCCCGTTCCTCGGCGAGTTGACGCAAGGCCACCCCGAAGCGCTCTTCCGCGCCCAGGTGCCGCGCGGCCTCCAGCAGGCGCAGGTTGCCTTCGAAGCGCTCGGCGAACTCCCGCATCAAGGCCCGGGCGAAACCCGGCCAGTCGTCCATCAGGACGCGGTAGGCCGGCTCGCCGATGACCCGCACGCGGCTGTCCGACACGGCCGCCGCCTCGTAACGCGAGGGCTTGCCGGTGATGAAGGCCGCGAGCCCGAACAGACGCGGCGCCCGCACGTGCTCCAGCACCGACATCCGGCCGTCGAGCGCGGCGAAACGGGCCTCGATCTCGCCGTCCTCGACCATGTAGAAGGCCGTCGGCGTCTGGCCCTGGGCGAAGAGCACCCGGCCCGCCGGGAGCCGGCGCGCGGGCATCAGCGCCTCCACGCGCAGCCCAGGCGCGGACGGCAGCGCCAGGCCGGGAAAGCTCGCGCAGAGGCCCTGGACGGCGGTCAGCGGCGATGAGGACGAGGACGAGGACGAGGACGAGGACGGAGGCGGCACGACGCGCTGGAGGGATTTGTCGGATACCCGACATTCTGGCGGGACCGGCGGGCCTAGAGTCTCCATTCATGGAAGACGCACTCGGGCGCATCGCCCACCACTTCACCCGGTTTGCCGAGACCGACGGCGCGGACGACGCCCTGTACCAGGCGCTGGCCACGGTCATCGCCGCCGATCCGGCGCTCATGGCCTTGCTGCTCGAGGCACCGCCGACGCAACGCAAGCCGGTGCTGCTGCTGGCCGCGCTGCACGACCGGATCCTGGCCGGCGAGGCGCACCCACTCGCCGCGTACTACGCGAGCGTGGGCGGGCAGCGGGCGCCGGACGGCGAGCTGGGCGAGCAGCTCCGGGACTTTGTCCGCCGGGAGGACGCGGCGCTGCGCGCGCTGATCCGCACGCGCACGACGCAGACCAATGAGACCGGCCGGTGCGCGGTGCTCCGACCCGCGTTGCAGGCGCTCGCGGCGCGTCTCGGCGGCACCGACGCCCAGCCGGTCGAACTGGCCCTGTTCGAGTTCGGCTGCAGTGCGGGCCTGATCCTGGGCGTCGATCGCTACGCCTACGACGATGGCGTCGAGACAACGCACGGTGAGCGCCCGGATGCGCCATTGATCTCCACCACCTGGCGCGGCGAGCGTCCGGCCGCGCTGCTCGGTGCGCCGCGCTGGCGGGCAGGCCGGCGCATGGGCGTCGATCTGCAGCCCATCGCGCCTGCCGATGACGTGGCCGCCCGCTGGTTGCGCGCCTGCCTCTGGCCGGGCGATGCCGCGCGCCGGAAGCGGCTGGACCGGGCATTGGACGACGCCCGGCGGCATCCGGTGCCGCTGCTGCGGACGGAGGACGGGCTGGCGGACCTCGAGCGCTGGATGGACGAGCTGCCTGCCGGCGTCACGCCGGTCATCTTCAACGTCTGGGTGCTGGCCTACTTCGACGCCGCGTCGTTCCAGGCGCATGTCGAGCGCATCGGTCGGTTGGTGCGTGATCGCGGGCTGGTCTGGATCAGCGGCGAGGTCGGCAAGCTGGCGCCGATGGCCTCGCCGCCGGACTGCCCGGCCGGCGAATCGCCCGGCAGCGGCACGCTGTGGACGCTGCAATGGCGCGACGGCGGAGAGGTCCGCACCGACGTGCTGGCCTGGTCGCATCCGCACGGACGGTGGATCGAGTGGCTGGACGCCGGCCACGCCCGCTCAGCGTGAGGCCCCCGACGCCGGACTTGCCGACGCGCCGGGGACGAGCTTCAACTCGTTGACGACAAACTCCACGTCGTCGATCTGCTTCACCAACGCCTCGAGTGCGGACGCCTCATCGGCGCTGCGCACGCAGCCCTGCAGCCAGATCCAGCGCCGCTGGCCGAGCGCCCAGACGCTGGTCGTCGCATCGAACCGGCCGTCGGCGGCGACGGCCTTCTGCACGCGCGGCATGATCTCCTTGTCGTAGAGATAGGCGTTGGGCAGCCGGCAGCGGCCGCTCTGGAAGCAGCTGGTGCCGCGCTCGATGCGGCCATGCGCCTGTGCCCTGGCTTCCGCCTCGCTCATCAGCGGTCCGGGCGGGGCCGGACACTCGGACGTCGAGATCGCCGAGCTCAGCTGCACGAAGGGATCGTCAAAGACGTTGCGCCGCGCCTCCTCCGCGGCGGCGGTCGTGGGCAGCACCGCGTGCAGGATCAGCGCGATCCGTGCGCAGACGCACAGGCGATGGGCGATTGGCGGCGGTCGTCGCATGGCCGGGAGCTTGCCCCATCGCTTTCGAGCCTTCAAGCGGACTGCCTTGATGGCTAGGATGGCCCGTCGCTCCCCCACAAGAACGCCTGGAGACTCCGAAGATGACCGCCCCGATGCCTGCCTCCTCCTCCTTCCCCCGACTGCGCCGCGCGGCGCTGGCCCTGGCCGCGATGACCGCGCTCGGCGCCCAGGCGCAGACGGTGCCCGAGCTCCACGCGCTGGCCGCGAAGGAACAGCCCGCGCTGATGAAGACGCTGCAGCAGCTGGTCGAGATCGAGTCCGGCAGCTCCGACCGCCAGGGCCTGG
>NZ_DASVNZ010000151.1:0-11270 GCF_036486225.1 Roseateles sp.
ATCTACGACTACCGGACCAACCTCGCGAGCTACACCGAATGGCAGCAGTGGCTGCGTGCCCACCAGCCGCCGACGCTGGTGGTCTGGGGCAGGTACGACACCGCCTTCACCGTGCCCGGCGCCCAGGCGTTCAAGCGCGACCTGCCGCAGGCGCGCGTCGAGATCCTCGACGGCGGCCACTTCGTCATGGACACGCGGCTCGACGACGTCGCGCGGCTGACGGATGAGTACATGCAGGCGAATCGCCGTGCCTTCGATTCCCGTGCCGACCGCAACGACGGCGCTCCTTCCACCCACCGCTGAGACCCTCACCATGAACACCTCCCGCCTCATCCGCGCCATTGGCGCCGCCTTCGCCGTGTCCGTTGCGGCGCAATTCCCCGCACAGGTCGCCGTCGCGGCGCCTGCCGCCACCGAAAGCGCTGTCCGCGCGCCCGCCGGCGTCGACATCCAGTACCGCACCGTCGTCATCGACGGCGTGAAGGTCTTCTATCGCGAGGCCGGTCCGAAGGACGCGCCCGTGCTGCTGCTCCTGCACGGCTTCCCGACCTCCTCGCAGATGTTCCGCAACCTGATCCCGCAACTGGCGGACCGCTACCGCGTGATCGCGCCGGACTATCCGGGCTACGGGCAGAGCGACATGCCGGCCATGGACAAGTTCCAGTACAGCTTCGACAACCTGGCCAAGGTGGTGGACAAGTTCACCGTCGCCGTGGGCGCCTCGAAGTACGCGCTGTACGTGCAGGACTACGGCGCGCCGATCGGCTTCCGCATCGCCTCGGCGCATCCAGAGCGCGTCACCGCGATCGTCGTGCAGAACGGCAACGCCTATGACGAAGGGATCGACAACGACTTCTGGGCGCCGCTGAAGCGTTACTGGGCCGACAAGTCGACGGCCAACGGCGAGAAGCTGCGCCCGACCTTCGAGCTGGCCGCGACGAAGTGGCAGTACACCGAAGGCGTGCGCGACGTGCGCCACATCAGCCCTGATGCGTGGACCGTCGATCAGGCCTACATGGACCGTCCGGGCAACAAGGACATCCAGCTGGAGCTGTTCTACAGCTACGGCACCAACCCGTCGCTGTACCCGGGCTGGCAGGCTTACTTCCGCAAGCACCAGCCGCCGATGCTGATCGTCTGGGGCAAGAACGACAAGATCTTCCCGGCCGCCGGCGCGCATCCCTACCTGCGCGACCTGCCCAAGGCGGAGCTGCACCTGCTGGACACGGGGCACTTCGCGCTGGAGGAGGACGGCGCCACCATTGGCGCGCTGATGCGCGACTTCCTGGCGCGCAAGCTCAAGTGAGCGAGGGGTCGGCGCGCAGCTGCTCGATCAGCAGGGCGAGCCGCGCGCGCACCTTCGCGGTCGGGCGCCGACCCTGCCGATGCAGCACGTGGATGGGCACGGGGCCGGATTCGTAGGCCGACAGGATGGTCTGCAAGCGACCGTCGCGCAGCGGCTCGCGCACCTGGTAGGACATCAGGCGCGTGATGCCGAGGCCGCTGACCGCCGCGGTGATGGCGGCGTCGTTGGTGGTCGTCATCATGGTGGGGCGAAGCTCGTAGACGCGGGCTTCATCCTGCTCGGCGAAATGCCAGCGCGTGGTGGGGGTCAGGCCGGTCGCGGAAATGATGGTGTGCTGCGCCAGTTCCTCGGGATGCTGCGGCGTGCCGCGTCGTTCCAGGTAGTCTGGCGAGGCGCACAGGATGCGCCTGATGGTGCCGACGCGTACGGCCTGCAGTGAGGAGTCGGGCAGCTCGCCGAGCCGCACGGCCACGTCGACCGCTTCGTCGTCCATGTTGACGACCCGGTCGACGAACAGGCACACCGCCTGGGTCTCGGGGAATCGGCTGAGGTAGTCGGTCACCACCGGCGCGATGTAGAGGTTGCCGAACATCGCCGGCGCGGTGATGGTGACGCGGCCGCGCGGCGTGCCGTGCACGCTGGCGACGGCGCCGTCCGCCTCCTCGAGGTCGCCCAGCAGCTGCTTGCAATCCTCGAGGTAGCCGGCGCCCGCATCCGTCAGTCGCACCACCCGGGTCGTGCGGGTGAAGAGCGATGCGCCCAGGTGCTCCTCCAGGTCGAGGACCGCGCGCGTGACCGTGGCCGGCGAGAGATTGAGCTTGCGCGCCGCGCCGGCAAATCCGCCGACCTCCGCCACCGCGACGAAGACGCGCATCGAGTGCAGTTGATCCATGCGGGGATTGTCGTGCAGGGATCCTGCTCAGAGGTGGTCGACGAGGATCTGCAGGGACACGACGGCGATGTTCTGGAGCATGTGGGGGATGAGAAGGATCAGGAAATGCCTTGAGCGCCCCGCGTCTCGCCATCGGAACCATGCCCACGCGAAGACAGTGAATGATGCGGCCGGCCCGAAGAACCACATTGGATGGATCGCGCCGTGTGCGACACCAGCGATCAGGCCGATCACCAGACTGGGAGCCCATACCGCCTGCGTCATGCTGCGGGCCAGCGATCCGGTGGCCCAGACGAGGGGGGATTCCAGCAGCGGCGACAGAAGAGCCGCGCCCAGCGAATCGCGGAACTCGACGCCGATGCGCGGCACGGGCGACGTCTGAATGCCGGCGATGTGCGCGACGACCGTCGCGATGGTCAGAAGGCTTGCTGCTGTCAGCAGCGACAAGGCGGTGATCTTCAGGCAGTAGACGAGCAGCGGATCGGTGACGGCCGGAGCGACGCGTTGCACATCGAGTTTCCTGATGGATCTCATCTTTCGATCGGTACTCATGGGGTTGAGGCTCACGACTTGTCGACCCTCGAGGGAGGCGCCAGCAAGCGGTCGGTGATCTTGCTGGCGCGCCGTTCACATCATGCGGTCATCTGCGATTGGCCGATCCGCTCCCAGGTCCCTTCGTCAGCGCCGCCCGGGGCCTTGTCGCCTGCCCAGGAGCCGAACCCCTTGATGGCGTCCCAGGCCGCCGCGGCGGCGACGCCCGCCCAGAAGCCGCCCGAGACTTGAGCGATCTCCTCATTGCTCAGTTCGATCAAACCTTCGAATTCAGTCATGGATTCTTTCTCTCGATTGGCCGAAGGCACTCGGCCGGTGGTTACTTGCGGTCTTGCAAGTGAACGCGCGCCATGACGCCTTTTCGACGGCTCATGGGTCCCCCGACTTGGGGCGACATCGCGGGCCATTCTGAGAAAAAGGTTGTCGACTGGATAGAACTCAGATTCGCTAGATCATGGATGTCATTGGGCGAGAGTGCGGATTCGGCGGAGGACGTGAAGGCCGCAAACAATGCCTACGAGCGGTGGTTGGCGAAAGCCAATGTCATCGCTTGAGCATCCGTTGCGCTGTCCTGAACGCGACAGCGATACCGCATGCCCGGTAGCACGATCCGCCGCAGACTGGGCCCGTTCGATGGTCCGGCGCGATCTGGAGACGCCCATGGACGACATCACCGCCCGCATCCCCTCGCTCAAGGGCCAGGTCAGCGACGCCGAATGGCAGCTGCGCGTGGACCTCGCCGCGTGCTACCGCCTGGTCGCGCGCTACGGCTGGAGCGACCTGATCTTCACGCACATCAGCGCGCGGCTGCCCGGCGACGCGCATGAGTTCCTGATCAATCCCTACGGCCTGATGTTCGACGAGATCACGGCCTCCAGCCTGATCAAGGTCGACGCATCCGGCAACAAGCTGCAGGAGACGCCGTTCCCCGTCAACCAGGCCGGCTTCATCATCCATTCCGCGATCCACGCGGCGCGGCCCGACGTCGGCTGCGTGCTGCACACCCACACGCGCGCCGGCGTGGCGGTGTCGGCGCAGAAGGGCGGGGTGCTGCCGATCTCGCAGCAGTCGACCTTCGTGCTGGCCTCGCTTGCGTACCACGACTACGAGGGCGTCGCGATCCGTCCTGACGAGCAGCCTCGCCTGCAGAACGACCTCGGCGACAAGATCTTCTACTGCCTGCGCAACCACGGGCTGCTGACCGTCGGCAAGACGATCGGGGACGCCTTCCTGTCGATGTACACCTTCGAGAGCGCCTGCCAGATCCAGATCGCCGCGCAGGCCGGCGGCGTCGAGCTGACGCCCGTGCACGACGAGATCATCCGCGGCACCGCCGAGTCGATGCGCGTGCAGACCGGCGGTCTGGGCGGCGCCTTCGTGTGGCCGACGCTGTTGCGGCAGGCAAGCCGGCAGTGCCCGGGGTTCGACGTGTGAGGCGGTAGCGCCCGACAGTCACCTATCTGTCGTAGCGTCTGGCGCGTTCGCGATGTACGGCGACGTCATCGCCGAACGATTGAACGCGTCCGCCGCCGTACGCTGCGACCCATCCGGCGACCACGGCGAACACGGCCAGCACCGCAGAGGCGGCCAGCGGACCATCGAGGAGCGCCGTTGCGATCGCACCGGCCGCGAGAACGAGCGAGACCGCGCCGAGAACCACACGCCGCACCCACAGCCAGCCACGGTACATGGCACGTTCCGCGCCGCCGACGTGCGCCTGGCTGCCGAGCTTGTCTTCGTGGAACAGCTGCCAGAACACCCAGAACGTGCAGGGGATGAGCAGGATTGCGCCGGCGATCCGTCCCGGCTGCGAGCGATGCTCGACCAGCAGCCACAGCGAAGCGCACGCCATCGCGATGCCCAGCGTGACGAAGACCCATCGTTCGATGATTTCCCAGCGCTCCCGTTGCGCCATGCGTAGCCCCTGAAGTCCCTCGGGCGGAGGTGCCCGAGGCGGGTATTGTCTTCGCCCGCCGACGACCGTCTCAGGGTTTGATCGTTGCGAGGAGCGCGATGACGCCGATACCCCCGAGCGCGATGCCCGGCGCATGCCGGATCCAGGCCGGAGCTGGGCGCTCGCTCTGCTCGACGTGGCGGCGCAGCGTCGCCGACAGCACGCCGTGCAGGCCCGACAGTGCCACGACGATCGGCAGTTTCGCGCTCAGCCAGAGCGCGCCGAACCATCCGCCCCAGCTCGCGAGCCCGATGCCCAGGGCCCAGGCGGCCAGCATCGCCGGCGTGGTGACGCGGCGATCCCAGCGCAGGATGGCCGTCGCGAGACGCTTCTCGTGCGGGAGCAGGACTGCTTCCTTCGCGGGGCGCAACGCAGCTGCCGTCACGCCGAGCAGCACCAGCCCGCCCACCCAGGTCAGCACGACCGCGAGGTGCAGCCCCTTGAGCCAGAGATACATCACGTCGCCGCTCCACGACGCAGCATGCGCCAGCTGTAGAAGCCGCCCAGCGGAATGAACGCGGCCAGCAGCAGCCGCCACGCAGTCGATCCGTCGACGGCGCGCTCCGCCGCGGCCTGCGCGAGCTGCCAGCAGAAGAGCAGGAAGGCCATGCCGTGCACCGGGCCCATCACCGACACCACGATCGGGAGACCCGCCAAGTGCTTCAGCGGCACCGCGATCAGCACGAGCGCCAGCAGTGTGAATGCCTCCAGCAAGCACAGGCGGCTGAGCATCAGGAGGCGAGGGCGGCGAGGGGGCAGGGAAGGTTGAAGGGAAGGGGGCGGGGGCGATGGATGAGGCAACGTGAACTCCGTGGGAACGAAAGGGAACGCGAGAGAACGCGCGGGAAGGCAAGGGAACGCGAGGGAATGAGGGCAAGCCCGGTGGATTCTTCCGATCCGCTGCCTTTGCGGAAAGTGGCTGAATCGACTTCATTCGACTGTTTCCAGCCAAGCGCGGCAGAATGCGGAAACGCCATGCCCCGCGTCCGGAGTTCCTCCCCATGCCCGCCTCCCGATCTGCTCGCCCGTCGCTCCGAACTCCCTCTCCCGCGGCGCGGGAGAGGGCGGGGGGTGAGGGCCAACGCCAGGTGGCCGTGCTCGTTCTGCCCGGCGTGGTGCCCTTCGACCTGACGATTGCCGGCGAGGTGTTCGGCCGCACCGTGCTCGACGACGGACGCAAGGGCTACACGGTCACCGTCTGCGCCGAGCAGGACGAGATCGACACCGGCGGCTTCACCATCGGCGTGAAGCGCCGCCTCGCGACACTGAAGAACGCACACACCATCGTCGTGCCCGGCATCGAATCGCCGGAGGCGCCGATCAGCCCGGCCGTCAAACGCGCGCTGCTCGCGGCGCATGAACGCGGCGCCCGGATCGCGTCGATCTGCACAGGCGCGTTCGTGCTCGCGCAGGCCGGGCTGCTCGACGGCCAACGCGCCACGACGCACTGGGCGGCCGCGCCGCTGATGGCTCAGCTCCACCCTGACGTCGACCTCGACCCCTCGGTGCTTTTCGTCGACAACGGGCAGATCCTCACCTCCGCCGGCGCGGCGGCCGGCATCGACCTCTGCCTGCACATGGTGCGTCAGGACCACGGCACGGCCGTCGCGGCCCGCATGGCGCGCCTGTCGGTCGTTCCGCTGCAGCGCGAGGGCGGGCAGGCGCAGTTCATCCAGCCCGCCGACCTGCCGCCTGACCGCGACCTGCAGCCCGTCATCGCCTGGGCGCTGCGGCAGTTGCACCGCCCGATCTCGATGGATGAACTCGCGAGCCAGGGCTGCGTCAGCCCGCGCACGCTGCATCGTCGATTCCAGGCGCAGTTCGGCCTCGCGCCGGTGCAGTGGCTGATCCACGCGCGGGTGCGTCGCGCGCAGGAGCTGCTCGAGACCGGCTCCTCGAGCATCGAGCAGATCGTCGAGGCCGTCGGCCTCGGATCGGCGGCGAACTTCCGCGGCCAGTTCCAGCGGATTGCCGGCGTCAGTCCGAGCGCCTATCGAAAGAGCTTCGGGAAGAGCTTCGGGAAAGGGCGCGTTTCATAACCTCCAGGAACGAAAGAATGATCCGGGTCGACATTCCGGAAGCCGGACTCGCGCCTAGCATGGAGCGACCCCGGCGGACGACCGGGGCTTCACAGGAGACAAGATGATTCGCAGATCCCTGATCGCCTCAGGCGTGGCAGGCGCGGCGGCGCTGGCCGCGACGCTGCTGCCGGTCGCCGCATTCGCGCAGACCTACCCGGACCGGCCCGTGCGCCTGATCGTGCCCTACGCGCCCGGCGGCAGCGCCGACATCGTCGCGCGGCTGATCTCGGACGAATGGGGCAAGGCCCTCGGCAAGCCGCTGGTGGTCGAGAACAAGGCGGGCGCGGGCGGCAACGTCGGCGTGGCCGAGGTCGCGAAGGCCGCCGGCGACGGCTACACCATCGGCCTGCAGACGGTCTCGCTCGCGATCAACCCGGCGCTCACGCCGAAGATGCCCTACGACACGCTCAAGGACCTGGCGCCCATCGGCATGGTCGCGAGCTCGCAGCACGTGCTCGTCGTCAACGAGCAGGTGCCGGCGAAGACGGTCAAGGAACTGATCGCGCTGGCCAGGAGCCGTCCCGGCAAGCTCTCCTACGCCTCGGCCGGCACGGGCAGCACCTTCCACATGTCGGCGGAGCTGTTCAAGGCGGTGGCGGGCGTGAGCATCGTCCACATCCCGTATCGCGGCGGCGGTCCCGCCCTGAGCGACACGATCGGCGGCCAGGTGGAGATGTCCTTCCCGGTGCTGTCGGCGGCGCAGGGGCATGTGCAATCGGGCAAGCTGCGCGCGCTGGGCGTGACCGGCCCGAAGCGTTCGCCGCTGATGCCCGATGTGCCGACGATCGCCGAGGCCGGCGTCCCCGGTTATTCCTTCGAGACCTGGTTCATGGTCTTCGCGCCGGCCGCGACGCCGCGGCCCGTCATCGACAAGCTGAACGCCACGCTGCACGCGGTGCTCAGCGCGCAGGCGGTCAAGGACCGGATGGCGAAGGAGGGCTTCGAGGCCACGCCGTCGACCGCGGCGCAGGCGCGCGCGCGGCTGGAGAAGGAACTGCCGCAGTGGGCCAAGCTGGTGAAGGAGCGGGGGATCACGGCGGATTGAGCCGGCCGCTCAGAGCCACACACGCGGTCGCCGGCCGAGGCTGGCATCGACGAGCAGCTTGTGCGTCTTCTTGTCGATGGCTTCGGGTGGCACGTGGGCGAGCACGAGTCTCGCGAACTCCGGCAGACCGGCGAGGGCCGTCGACACGCGGGCCCGCGTCCGCGCCTGATCCTCGAGCACGAACCACTTCATCGTCGGCGAGAAGCGGACCAGCCGCACATCGGCCCAGCGCATCGTGCCGCGCCCGCCGAAGCGGCGGCCGAAGTCGATCGCGTCGTCGGACAGCCGATGCCGGGCGAAGAAGTAGTCGGCGACCATGGGCAGCGCCATCAGCCCGAGCGCGACGAAGCACAGCGTGGTGCCGAGCGTCGCCGCCGGGTGCTTGCCGGTTGTGAAAGACACCGCGGCGAGCCAGAAGAAGAACGCCGCGCTGAGCGCGCCGATCACGAGAGAGCTGATTGGGGGACGCAGATCGATCGACGCAAGGGCGGAGGAGTTCATCACTGGATTGTGCCCATGGCCTCCGCGGCCACCTGCACGGCGGCGTCGATCAGGGCAGGTGGGTTTCCTTTCGCCACCAGTTGTCGATAGCGGTTGCGGGACAAGGATCCGTGCGTCGCGATCGATCGGACGAGCAGCACCATGTCGTTGTTGCTCAAGTCGACCTCGCGATTGACGGCGCGATAGATCGCGTCGAAGCGCTTGAGGAATTCGCTTTCCTCGTAGAGGTCCTTGTGCAGTGCCTCCTGCGCCATGCGCAGACAGAACTCCACGCAGGCGGTGGCATCCCAGTATCGATACGCGTCCGACTCACCCTTGAACCGCTCGTCGAAGTCGTTCTCGCCGATCATCTTCACGTCCCACAACTGGCGCAGCAGCCGGGCGAACGAATGAAGCGCCCGGAGGTAGTCCGCTTCGTTGCGCGACATCGCCGTGGAGACGGGAAACACAAAGCCGTTGGTGAGGCGCGGATCCGAGCAGGCGACCTTGTGGAACAGGAAACGCGAGACGCGCCCATTGCCGTCCAGGAACGGATGCGCAAAGACAAAGGCGAACTTCACGATGCTCGCGCGGACCAGCGGATCCAAAGGTCCGTCGATCTCATTGCCGATCGCCATGACGGACTCCATGATGGCGGGCAATCCGTCGGGCGGCGGTGGCAAGTAGGTGACACCGAGCGCGCCTCGCGAGTCGTTCCTCAATCGATTCTGTGTCGCCCGGAATCCGAAGGCCCTGTTGAGCGGGTTGGTGACCATCAAGTTCTGCAGCGAGACCAGATAGTCTTCCGAGATGTCTTCTCGATCATGGGCACGCGACAGCAACTTGACGAAGAACTCCGAGCGCTCCTGGGTCGGGTGCTCCCGCTCGATCGCGTAGGAGCTGTCGGTCTCGCTGAGATAGGCCCAGTGGAGCGCGCGGCTCAACAGGTCTTGATCGAGTGAGGACGTGAACGCCGCCACCTGGGCCAGCAGGTCTTCCTGCAGCAGCGACTGGATGATCGGACTGCGGCGGACGCTCACGCAATAACGCGGCGAACCGATGCCGTTGAAGTCGATCCGCCAACGCAGGTTGCGTTGTCGCCGATCGGTCAGGTGTTCGGTCTCGTCGAAGACCTTCTCGAACTTGCCGCTGGCCGGCGGCAAGCCGCCCAACTGCTGCTCGTTGGCGATCTCCCAGAGATAGCAGGCCAGGCGCGCGAATCGGCTGGTCGGTGCTTTCACGAATGTGTCGCCGACGGCTTCGGCCGTGATGCGACGCAGCGCGGGCATCGCCACATGCAGTTTCACGCCTTCGTGCCGGAGCGCGAAGAGCAGGTGCTCGATGGGCTCTTCGGTGCGCGGAGCCACGGATGCAGGAATTCCCAGCTGCTGCAATTGCCGCGTGATGACCTTGACTCGCGCGACGCGGGCCGGTCGGTCCAAAGGGACCGTCGCCAGGTTCAACCTGGCGATCAGAAAACCGTATCCGACGTCGTTGCCGATCATTTTTTCTTCCTCGAAGGGAAGAAATTTATCTGGATTCATGATCTGTGGGAGATTTTCATTCGTCGAATCACTGATCCTGCCGGGGTAGACAGACCTGCGTCCTTGAGAAAAATCAATGGTGCCGAGTGCCCACCTTTCGCAGGTATTGCGACGGAAGCGAAGGGAGATCGGTCCTCCAGAAGGGGGCTGTCCGCTCCGGGACATCCCCCAGACATCGCCCCTTGGGGCGCAGCTAGCATCCCCCGCCAAGAAAAGACCATCCCAGGCCGCCTGCGCGGTTTGGCGGAACAGGGAGCCACCGATGACACCGATTTCCCTTGCGCGCCGCTGCGCGCTGTCGCTCGCCCTCGCGCTGGCCGCACTGCATGGCATCACGCACGCCCAGCCGGCGCCTGCGCCGGCCTCCGTGCCGCCCGAGGTGTTCTTCAAGAACGCCGAGCTCAATGAAGCCAAGCTCTCGCCGAACGGCAGGCGCCTGGCCGTCGCGGCGCCGGGCGGCCCCGGCTTGCGCGTCGGGTTGTACGTGTTCGAACTGGGCGCCAGGATCGAGGCCCGCCGCGTGGTGCAGTTCGCCAACGACGATGTCGGCGACTTCTACTGGGTCAATGACGACAAGATCGTCTTCTCCGCTACCGATAGGCGCATTGCCTCCGGGACGCACTACCAAGCCAGCGGATTGTTCTCGGTCGCCGCGGATGGCTCCGGCGTCCGGCAACTGGTCCAGCGCGAGCACGAGACCGAAGGCGAGCGCAAGGCCTTCGGCGGCGCGATGACCTGGAATCATCGGCTCCTCACCGTGCCCTTCCCCCATGAGGGCGAACCGGGCAATCGGGTGCTCGTCGGCAAGTTCGGCCTCAACCGCTCCAACAACCGCAGCGCCTACACCCCGTTCTGGCTGAACGTCGACACCGGCCGCGCGCTGCCGGCGACCTTCGACGAACCGCGAGGCGCCGTGCGCTTCCTCTTCGACAGCCATGGCGAGGCCCGCCTCGTGATCACCGAACAGGAAAACGTGCAGGTCGCCCACTGGCGCGGACCGGGCGAGAAGACCTGGACCGAACTCACGCGCGGCGACCTGCTGGGTCTGCCCTTCGTGCCCGTCGCGGTGGACGACACCGGCCGCCTCTTCGTGAAACGGCTCGAAGGCGCGCAACGCTATGAGGTGCTCACCCGTTTCGATTTCCAGACCGGCAAGCCGGAACCTCGCGCCCTGCTCAGTGCCCCGGGGTTCGACGCGCAGAGCGCGGTGATCCGGGACGCGGGGCGCACGGTCGGCCTGCGCTACCAGACCGACGCGCAGGCGACAGCGTGGTTCGACCCAGCGATGCGCGACTTCCAGAAACTGGTCGACGCGCGCTTCACCGAAGGTGTCAACGTCGTCCAGTGCGCGCGCTGCGGCAAGGCGGACATGGTCGCCGTGGTGCGCAACTTCTCGGACCGAGAGCCCGGCGAGTA
>NZ_DASVNZ010000188.1:0-2336 GCF_036486225.1 Roseateles sp.
GCGCGATGGTCGGCGCCGAGCTCGAGGCGCCGGTGCTTCCTCAAGTGATCAACCTGGGCTTCTGACGATGGCGC
This sequence comes from Roseateles sp., assembly GCF_036486225.1. Taxonomy (GTDB): domain Bacteria; phylum Pseudomonadota; class Gammaproteobacteria; order Burkholderiales; family Burkholderiaceae_C; genus Roseateles. The sequence goes on from NZ_DASVNZ010000188.1 coordinate 75, forward strand.
ACGCGTTCAACCTCCAGCAGCGCGAGATGCCCTCGCGCGTGCTCAGCCAGTTCCTGGCCGGGCGGCCCGGCGCGGCGCAGCGCGCGGGCGTGAAGGCGCTGCGCGAGAACTCCGTTGCCAGCAACCTGTCGCTGGACGACCTGACGAAGCTGTTGGGTTCCTACGGGATGTCGAAGGCCGGCGTGCCGGTCACGGAAGAGACCGCGATGCGCGTGTCGGCGGTGTACGCCTGCGTCGACCGTATCGTGGGCGCCATCGCGACGCTTCCGCTCGGCATCTACGAGCGCGCCGGAGAGGCGCGCAAGCCGGTCGAGCACGACTACCACTGGATGCTCAACGAGCGCGCCAACGAAGACATGTCCGCGGCGGATGCCTGGAGCCAGCTGGTCGCCAACAAGCTTTTCGGTGGCGACGGCTACGCCGAGCTCCTGCGGCCGTCGATGTCGAGCGCGCGGGTCATCGGGTGGAAGCCTCACCACTGGAGCCGGGTGACGCCGTTCCGCGACCACAAGTCCAAGCGCAAGTACTTCCGCGTGCTGCCCGACACGGGTGGCCCGGCATACGTGCTCGACCAGGCCGACATGGTCCAGCTCACAAGCCTGGGATACGACGGGCTCACGAGTCCGAGCCCGATCACCTACGCGGCGCGCGAGGCGATCGGCACCGCCTTGGCTCAGCAGGACTTCGCGGGCCGGTTCTTCAGCGAGGGCGCAGTCTTCGACTACGCCTTGCAGACGGACCAGGGGATGAATGGCGAGCAGGTGAAGGACCTGCGGGAGCAGTTGCTGTCGCGGGTCTCCGGATCTCGCGCGCCGCTGATCCTCGCCGGCGGGCTCAAGCCGGCCCAGCTGACTATCAATCCGAAGGATGCGGAGATCCTCGGGACCCGCCTGTTCAGCGTCGAGGAAATCTGCCGGATCTTCGGTGTGCCGCCCTACCTGGTCGGGCATACCGAAAAGAACTCCAGCTGGGGTACCGGCATGGAGTCTCAGGGCGCGAACTTCAAGCGGTACACGCTGCTGAAGCACCTGGTGCAGATCGCACAGGAGCTCAACCACAAGCTCTGGCCGACACGGCAGCGGTACTTCGTCCAGCACGTCACGGCCGAGCTGGAGCGCGGTGACTTCAAGAGTCGGATGGAGGGCTATCGCACGGCGCTGGGGCGTGCCGGCGAGCGGCCCATCATGACGACGAACGAGGTGCGTCGTGCAGAGAACCTGCCGCCGGCGCCGGGCGGCGATTCGCTTGAGCCGCTGGCCGCGGCTGGCAATGCGACTGGCGACTCCAAGACGAACGATGGCCCTACGGCTGACGACGACACGACCAACCCTGGAGAACAGAATGCGAAGCCCTCTGCCGAATAACCGTCTGGCGCAGCTGCTCGCCGACAACCGCCAGGCGCAAGGCCGGCGGTTCGAAGTCAAGGCCGTCGACGGCAACGCCGATGAAGTCGAGATCTTCATCTACGAGCCCATCGTCTCGTCCGATCTGGAGGCGGAGTGGTGGGGCGGCGTGTCGCCGAATGCCTTCGTGAAGGCGCTGCGCGGCATCACCGCGTCGACCATTCATCTGCGCATCAACAGCCCCGGAGGGGACGTGTTCGGCGCGAGGGCCATCGAGACGGCCCTGCGCGAGCACAAGGCGCACCTCATCGTGCACATCGACGGACTGGCCGCTTCCGCGGCTACCTTCATCGCCATGGCGGGCGACGAGATCGTGATCAGCCCGGGCGCGATGTTCATGATCCACAAGGCGTGGACGCTGACCTGGGGTAATGCCGACGACCTCGCCAAGACCGTCGCTCTCCTGCAGAAGGTGGACGACACGCTGGGCGACACCTACGCCGCGCGATCCGGGCAGGACAAGGCCCAGATCCTGGAATGGATGTCCGCCGAAACGTGGTTCACGGGGGAGGAGGCGGTCGAACACGGCTTCGTCGATCGTCTCGCCGGTGAGAAGGAAAAGGACGGCGCCCCTGAGAACCAGGCGACCTGGAACCTGAGCGCCTTTCTGGCGCGTGCCACCCGGGCCGCTGCTGTGCAGACGTCTGCACAGGCTGCGCCGCCGGTGGCTACCGATCCGCCGCAGGAGGACATCCATCGCAATCGCCAGCAGCAGCGCCTGCGCGCGCTGAAGCTGACCCCCATCGTTTAGCGCTCTCGCGCACGACGAAGTCAGGCCGCCTCCGGGCGGCCTTTTTCATGCCTCATCGAAAGGACTCACCATGAGCAAACTCGCTCAACTGCGCGAGCAACGCGACGT
>NZ_DASVNZ010000197.1:0-15261 GCF_036486225.1 Roseateles sp.
CGGCGGCCTGACGCTCGGCGGCGGCCGCGCGACGGTGCTGCAGGGCGCGGTGCACATGGTGGTGTTCGTGGTGTTCCTGTTCCTGGCGGTGTTCCCGTGATCTCGTGATGCGCCGCCGCGTGCCGAGTCGCGCGGCGTGACCGAATGACAAGGGCCGCCCTCGGGCGGCTCTGTCGTTGGTGGCGTGGCGATGTATCGATCGCCGGCCAGATCGGGGTCAGTCGTTGACGCCGACGATCACGCTCGAGGCCTTGAAGATCGCGGTCGCCGCGACACCGGCGGCGAGGGCCAGCCCGGTGGCGCTGTCGTTGGTGACGACGGCCACGAGCAAAGCCCCCCCGGACAGCTCGAGGACGACCTCGCTGTTGACCGCGCCGGTCGTCACGGACTGCACGCGGCCCTGGAACTGGTTGCGTGCCGAGAAGCGGGCATTGCCGACATCGGTCAGCAGCACGACCGACGGCGCCTTGACCAACGCGAAGGCCTGACGACCGACCTTCAGTCCGAGCTCGTTGCGGCTTTCGCGCGTGACTGTCGCGACGACGCGAAGACCGGCGGCGGTCTCGATCTCGATCTCGTCGTTGATGCTGCCGTCGCGCACCGCGGCGACGGTGCCTTCGAAGAAGTTGCGGGCGCTGGCTTTCATGCGATCAATCTCCCTGGGCGATGAGCGGGTGGATGACGACGGACGTCTGCGCCGGCGCCGGATCGGCGCCGATGCAGACGGCGAAGTCGCTGCAATCATCGCACTTGGGCGGCCGCAGCCCCGGGCGGCCGAGCGCGTCGCCGAGGCTGAGGAACAGGTGGCGTTTCCAGCGCAGGTTCCTCACGTTGCCGTCGTGCAGCACGGGGAAGGCGAGGCGCATCAGGCGCGAGACCTGGGGGCGTTCCTCGAGCCCGAGGTCCTGCCAGAGGTGACGGCTGCCCATGCAGGCGCAGGCGAGCCATCCCGACAGGCGCGCATGCGGCGAATCCTTGGCGGCGCGATGCGCGAGCAGGAAGCGGTAGAGCGGCCCGGTGAGTCCGGCGGGATCGGGCGCGTTCGGCGGGAAGTCGCCTGCGTCGGTGCGCGACTGCACATGGCGGCCGACGGTCGCGAACAGCAGCCGGTCGGCCTCGTCCCACTGACGAGGCGCCTCGGCCAGGAGCCGCGTCAGAGCGGCTTGATCTCGATCCTGCTCAGCCATTTGACGTGACGGGGTCCGCTGCGCAGATCGCGACCGGAGACCAGCGCGATGCGGCCTTCGCCGTCATCGAGCGCCTGTCCGTCGCGTTCGAAGATCACCAGCACGCCGGCGCCGACGTCGGTGTTGGTCAGTTCCGGCCAGGAGAACGCGACCTTGTAGCCGTCGCTCGCGGTGGCGAGCACGGCCATGTACTTCCATTCGTGGCGATCCTTGCTGACGATGCCGGCCCGTTCCAGCACGGCGGCGAGCCGCACGCCGCGCACGGTGGTGGATTGCTCACGACCCTCGACCTCCTTCTTGAGCGTGAAGGTTCCGATCTGGTCGGCGGGGAAGGCACGCAAGTCGTCGACGGAGAGCGTCAGCGGCGCGCGCACGGCGCCGCTGACCTGGATCTTCTCGGTCACGGGGCCGGCGGCCCAGACCGCCGATACCATCGAGGACATCAGCGTGACGGCCACGCCGGCCGCCAGCGCGGCGCGACGGGTGAAAAGACGGATCGACATCGACGCTCCTGATCCCGACGCGCGGGCTGCGCGTCGATGGCGAAATATATCGCTGGATATGGCGAAGCTCGGATTCGCCCGGTTCAACGAGGCCACTCCGCCGCCTTGGGCCCGTACTCCCACGTGAACGGCACGCCCGTCTCACCGAGCACGCGCCGCACGATCGCCGGATAGAGCCGCTCGGCCATCACGTCGTTGGACAGCAGCACAACGCAGGCGCGGCGTCGTTCGACGCACACCATCGTGTTGCCGGTCTGGTCGTCGTGGCCGCCCTTGAAGTAGCCGCGTCCTTGCGGGCCATCGAAAACCACGACGCCGATCCCCGTGGCGAGGTCTGCCCGGCGCTGCGCCACTGGCAGCTCCGGCTGCAGCGTCGGGAACTGCGAGGCGATCGTGATCGGCGCCTGCGGGCGCGTCATCTCCGTCCGGCTCTTCGACGAGAGTCCGTCACCGCGCGCGAGCCCCGCCGCGAAGCGCGCGAAGTCGTCGATCGTCGTGTCCATCGAGCCCGCCGCGCGCACGCGGCTGCGCGGATCGTGCGGGACCCAGCGACGCGCTTCCGTCACGCCGTCGGCCAAGTTCAGCGCGAAGTCCGCGCGCCACTTCATGGCCGTCATCGTCATATCGAAGCGGTCGAAGACGCGGCGCTGCATCTCTTGCCCGAGGTCCAGCTTCAGGCGCCCCTGTTCGAGCACGAACTGCAGCAGGATCAGCCCCTCACCGGAGTAGCCGTAGCGGCTCCCCGGGTCAAAGTGGAAGCGCAGCTTCCCGTCCGGTTCCAGGAACGCGAAGTTGCCGAATCCGCTGCGATGCGAGAGCAGCAGGCGCGGCGTCAGCGCGCGCCATCGTTCGTCGCCGCGCAGGTCCTGCCACGGACCGTAGCGGGAGTCCTTCGGGTAGTCCGGCAGCGGTCGGTCCAGCAAGGTCGCGATCGACGCGTCCAGGTCAACCTTCCCTTCGTCGACGAGCTGCATGACCGTGTAGGCGAAGACCGCCTTGGTCAGCGAGGCGCCGTACATCACGGTGCCAGTCTGCAGCGCCTGCCCCTCGGCGTTGCGATGGCCGTAGCTGCGCACCGTGCGGATCTTCCCGTCCTCGATCACGGCGAGGGCCAGGCCCTTCACGTCGCCCGAGGAAACAGCCGCCCGGATCAATGACTCCGCGCCGTCGACGTCCGGCGACGTCGAGGCGACCGGGGATCGCGCGCAGCCGCCCAGCAATACGACCAACCCCATCGCGGCACAGGCGATGAGCGCGGCGAACACCGCGGCGGGACCGCGCGGGCTTTGCGATAACCTGTCTGTCACAGCAATCTCCTCCAGGTGAATGACATGGCGTTGAGCCTCCACTTCCATCCGCTGTCGTCGTTCTGTCACAAGGCCTTGATCGCCCTGAACGAACTGGACGTCGAGGTCGAGCGCCGCTTCCTCAATCTCGGCGACCCGGTCGAGCGGGCCGAGTTTCTCGCACATTGGCCGACCGGCAAGATGCCGCTGCTGATCGACGGGGACCGGGTCGTTCCGGAGACCAGCGTGATCATCGAATACCTTGCCCGCCACCACGCGCGGCCGGATCAGCACCTGGTGCCGGCGGACGGCGACGCGGCGCTCGAGGTCCGCTTGATGGACCGGCTGCTGGACCTCTACGTGATGCTGCCGATGCAGGCGATCGTCGGGGACCGGCTGCGCGCGGAGGCGGACCGCGATCCGATCGCGGTGGGCAAGGCGCGCGACACCCTGGCGATGGCCTACGGGATGCTCGACGAGCGCCTTGCCGATCGTACGTGGGCCGCGGGCGAGCACTTCAGCATGGCCGACTGCGCGGCGGCGCCCTCGCTGTTCTACGCGACGACGCTGGTGCCGTTCGCGTCATCGCAGCAGCGGCTCGCGGCCTACTATGCGCGGCTGATGCAGCGCCCCTCGGTCGTGCGCACGCTCGACGAGGCCAGGCCGTTCTTCAAGTTCTATCCGTATCGGGAAGCGTTGCCGGCGGAATACCGGCCTGAGGACGTCTGACGCGGTCGGACGCTTTCAGGCGCGGTCGGGCGTCGAGGCTATTCTTCGATCCACCGCATCGCCGGCTCCGCGATCGCGACCTGCAAGGCGCTGCCGGGCGCGAGCTCGGCATCCTCATGCCGACGCCACATCGTCAGTGTCTGGCCTCCCGGCCCCTCCAGCTCGCAGGCGACCCGCTGCTGACCCGGATAACTCGCCCGCAGCGTCGCCGTGAATCGCAGCGCCTCGCACGATGTCTCGTCACCGGCCTGTCCGTCGGCGAGCACCAACGCCTCCGTCGGTGCAATCCAGTGACCCGCGTCGCGACGCCACGCGCCGTCCAGCGTCTTCGCGTCCAGCCGGTTGAAGATCCCCAGGAAGTCCGCCACCCGCCGGTTCGCCGGCGCGCGCCGCAGTTCTCGCGGCGACGCGCATTGCGCGATGACGCCGTCGAACATGACCGCCACGCGGTCGGCGATCTCGAAGGCTTCCTCGCGGTCGTGCGTGACGATCACGCAGCTCTGCCCGAGCTCGCGCTGCAGCTGCCGGAACTGGCGCCGCAACGGCAGGCGGAAATGCTCGTCGAGCGCGGAGAACGGCTCGTCCATCAGCAGCAGCATCGGCCGCGTCGCCAGCGCCCGTGCGAGCGCCACGCGCTGCCTCTGCCCGCCCGACAACGCCTGCGGCAGCCGGTCCGCGAGCGCGCGCAGGTCGATGAGATCGAGCAACTCGTCCGCCCGCGTGTCGACCAGCGCGGCTTCCTCGCCCCGCGCGAGCGGGCCGAAGCGGATGTTCTCGCGCACCGACAGGTTGGGGAACAGCGCGTAGTGCTGGAACACCATGCCGATGTCGCGCAACTGCGGCGGGAGCGTCTGCACCTGCTGACCGGACATCGAGATCGTCCCCCGGTCCAGGCGCTGCAGGCCCGCGATCGACCGCAGCAGCGTCGTCTTGCCGCAGCCCGATGCGCCCAGCAGCGCCACCACCTCACCGCGCGCCAGCGTCAGGTCGATGCCGCGCAGGACCGGTCGCCCGCCCAGCGCCAGCTCGGCGCCGCGGACCGCGAGTTGCGCCGGCGGGTCGGCGTCGGGAGAAGTCGAAGGAGCGGTCGAGGTCATCGCACGGAGATCGTTGAATTGAGGCAGACACGCGGGGTCATGGTCTGATCCGCGTTCATCGGGGCGATGCGCCCGCGGTCCAGCGCCGGGTCAGCGCGGCCACCGCCGCGACGATCGCGCCGACGCCGGCGAAGGCCAGCACCATCAGCGCCGCCGCCTGGTGGCCGTTGGCGTTGCGCAGGCTGTTCATCAAGGGTTGCAGCAGCTCCAGCTGGCCGCCCAGCAGCAGGTTCGCGATCGCGAATTCCATCGCCGCCGTGACCCACGCGAGCAGGAAGGCGGCGAGCAGCGCCGGCGCCAGCATCTGCAGCAGCACGCGCCTGACCGTGTGGCCATCGCTGGCGCCGAGCGTCCGGCCGGCCTCGATCAGCGAGGCAGCGTTCAGCTGCGCGAGGGCCGATTGCAGCGTCTTGTGGATCAGGGGGAAGAGCGTCGGCGCGACCACCGCGACATAGACCAGCGGCAGCGGCAACCAGCCGCCCCAGCGGCCGACGAACAGCTCCAGCGCGCTGATCGCGATCACCACCGGCGCGATCGCGAACGGCAGCAGCGCGACGAGGTCCAGCGTACGCTGCAGTCGACGCGCGCCAGGGCCGTCGTCGAGCTGAACCGCGAGCGCCGCGGGGATGGTCGCCAGCGCGCCGCAGACCAGCGCCAGGGTGGCGCTCGCCAAGGCGAGCAGCGCCGTGCGCACCACCGCGCCCTGCACGCGCGGATCGACGACGGCATCGACGATCCAGCGCAGCGTCGGATCTTCCGGCCACCAGTGGCGATCCCAACGTCCGGTGAGGCCGTAGACCAGCAAGGCCGCCATCGGCACGAGCACCACGACCAGCAGCGCCGCCAGCGCGAACGACGAAATGAGGGGACGGTGGGTGGTGGCAGTCGACGCGGCGCTCATGCGCGACCCTTCCGAAGCCGCGCGGCCAACCAGCGCGTCAGGCCGATCACCAGCGCGAGCATGACGAACAGCACCAGCGCCAGCAGCGCCGACAGTTCGGGCTGCGCAAAGATGTCGCCGCTGACCAGCGACGCGATGCGCACCGCCAGCACATGGGCCGCGGTGCCGCTCAGCGCGAACGGCGTGGCGAAGGCCGCCGCCGCGTTGGCGAAGAGCAGGCCGAAGACCTCCACCAGGCTGGGCAGCATCAACGGCAGCCCGACGCGCCGCCAGTACAGCACCGGTCCCGCGCCGAGCGTGGCCGCCGCGTCCTGGAGCGAGCCGTCCAGCATCTTCACCGGCGCGATGAGGAGGAGCGTCGCCAGCGGCGCCTGGAAGCAGACATACGCCAGCAGCAGGCCGTCCAGCCCTTGGAGGTCGATCCAAGGCGCGAGCCCCGCGGCCTGCATCGTCGCGGTCACGACGCCTTGCGCGCCGAAGAGCAGCAGCAACGCCACCGCGAGCGGCACGCCGGAGAAGTTGGCGCCCAGGCTCGCGAGCAGCGTCACCGGGGATTCGAGGCGAGGGACGCGCAGCAGTGCGATCGCCGCGCCGAGCCCGAGGGCGAGGCCGATCAGCGCCGACAGCGTGCTCAGCCACAGCGTGTTCCAGGCCGCTTCGAAGTAGTAGCTGTCGGCGGTCAGCTCGCCGATCGCGCAGCCGTTGCCCTGGCCGACGCAGTCGACGAGCAGCGCGATCGCGCGCCAGCCGAAAGGCAGCAGCAGGGCCGCCGCCGTCAGCAGGAGCAGCGGGCCGGCGAGCCGCGTGGCGGTCCGCGCAGTCAGGCTCATGCCGTCGCGCTCCCCGGGGCGGCGGCGATGCCCAGCCGCTCCAGGATCCAGCCGGCGATGTCCCTCTGCCGCTCCGGCAGCGACAGGCCGACTGCGCCGTCGTGCGGTACCCAGACCAGCGGCACCTCGCGCTCGACCGGCAGCGGGCCGCCGTGCATGCGGTCCGCGTTCATGCCGTGGTCGCTGGTCACCAGCAGGTCGAAGCCTTCGGCATGCCAGCGCGGCAGCAGCTGCGCGAGCAGCATGTCGAGCTTGCGGGCGCTCATTGCGTACTGCGTCGATTCGCCGCCGTGCACGTGGCCGGCGAGGTCAGGCCCCATCGGATGGATGAACAGCAGCGACGGACCTTGCACCGGCAGGTGCGCGCGACGCAGTGATTCAGCGTCGGCGAGCAGGTGGCTGTCGGGGTAGTCGTCTTCCCAGTACCAGCGCGCGGCCTGGAGGCCGCAGCCCGCAGGCACCGCGTCGCGATGCTGCAGCGGATCGAAGATCTCGCCGGCCAGCAGCTCGTAGAACCAGTGGTACGCGGCGATCGCGGCCGGAACGCCTTGCGCGTCCAGCTGCTGGAAGAGATGGTGCGAGAGCGCCTGTCCGGCCTGGCCGTTGCCGAGGATGCCGTGCGTCAACGGCGGCTCGCCGTTGATCACCGTCGCGTACAGCGGGCGCGAGAGGCTCGGAAGCTCGCAACGCAACGAGCGCCACTGCGCGCGACCCGCCTCGTTGAGCGCCTGCAGGTAGCCCATGTAGTCGCGCGCGGTATCGGCGCGCAGGCCGTCGGCCAGCAGCACGACGAGCTTGCGCGCGGGATCCGCCGCTTGAGCGATCGCGGCCGCTGCCTCGGCGGCGGCATCGATCGACGATCCGGACGTGGACGACGTTCCGGCCTGCGCTGCGCCCGAGATCGCGTCGACCGTCGTTGCGACACCGGAAGTGGGATTGCCGCTCGGGTTCATCGTGCCGCTCCCAGCACTTCGCGCTGCCACGCGCGAGGGAGTTTCTTGACCTCTTCCGTCCAGAGGGCCGGCTTCAGCGCCCGCGCCTTGGCGTACTGCGCTTCAGGCACCAGCAGCGCCTTCAGGTCGGCCGGCAGCGGCAGCTGTGCGATCCGGATCGGCCGCGCATGACCGCGCGCCAGGTTCATCTGGCCGGCATCGCTGAAGATGTACTCGCGCGCCAGCATCGCCGCGTTCGGATGCGGCGCCCAGCGGTTGAGGATGGTCGTGTAGCCGCTGGTGACCGATCCGTCGGACGGGATCAGCACCTCGTAATCCGCCGCGTTGGGCAGCTTCGCGCGGTAGGACAGCGCGTTGAAGTCCCACAGCAGGAAGACGTCGGCCTCGGCGCGCTCCATCAGCGCGGGCGTCGCGTTGGTGCCGATCAGCCGCTTGTCCCTGGCGATCTGCGCGAACGCGGCCAGCGCCGGCTGCAGCTTCGTTTCGTCGCCGCCCAGCGCCACCGCCGCGGCCAGCACGGCCGCGTTGGATTGGGCCGCGCGGCCGACCTCGCCGATCATCACGCGCGCCTTGGACGCGAACAGCGCCTGCCAGCTGCGCGGCACGTCCTTCAGCCGCTTGCGGTTGACCGCGAACGCGATCGTGCCCGTGTACGCGAGCGCCCAGTGCCCCTCGGCATCCTTGGCCCAGTCCGGCACCTGCGCCCAGGTCGTCGGCTTGTACGGCTGCGTGATGCCGCGCGCCTTCGCGATCGCGCCGAACTCGAAACCGACGTCGCCGAGGTCCGCGCTCGCGTTGGATTTTTCGGCCTCGATCTTGGCGATCTCCTCGGCGCTGCTCATGTCGGTGTCGACATGGACCAGGCCGTAGAGCCGCTGCAGATCGGCCCAGGTCGCGCGCCAGTTGGCCCAGTCGTCGGGCATGCCCAGGCTGTTCACGCGGCCTTCCTTGCGCGCGGCAGTCATCAGCGCGTCCAGCGCCGCCGAGGCCGGCTGGCCGCCCTGGGCCAGGGCGTTCAAGGCAAAAGGCCCGCACAGGGCGGGCAGGGTCCGGAGCAGTGAGCGTCGGGACAAGGTCATGCGGTCTTCTCCTTGGCCGGGAAACGCAGGCCCGACAGCGTCAGTTCCTTCGTCACCTTGGCCTTTCCATTCACGTCGCACAGCGCGAAGCGCAGGCGAAGATCATCCTCCCCTTCGGTGACAGGCTCGACATCGAGCATGCCGAAGTTGAGTTCCGCCATCACCGCCGAGCGCCGGTTGCGGTTGGGCGTGGGGATGTCCCAGACCTCGGTCAGGCCGCTGGAGGTCGCGTCCCACAGCGGATAACCGCCGGCGACGTCCACGCTGGACATCTCCGCGTAGTGCATGTCGCCGCTGAGGAACACGACGCCTTCGGCGTGCGTCGTGCGGATCAGCTCGACCAGCCGGTCGCGCTCGCGCGGGAAGTTGGCCCAGCCTTCCCAGCCGCTGCCGTCCGCCGCGAACTGCACGCTGGAACCGATCAGGCGCACGTCCGCGGGCACGCGCAGCTGCGCTTCGAGCCAGGTCCATTGCGCTTCGCCGAGCAGCGTCGCTTCGGGCCGGTTGTCGGGCACGTACCAGCCCGTCATCGGCTGTCCGCTGAGCTTGGCCCGCAGCACCATCGCCGCGTAGCTCGACTTCAGCGATGGGTCCGCCGTCAGCATCGTGCGGTTGAAGCGCAGGTCCGGCAGGATCACCTGGATGCGCTTGCCGAGCGCTTCGAAGACATAGCTCTGGTAGATGCCGTCCGCGCGCCGGCGCGGCGAGTCCGCCGGCTCGTTCCACGCATCGCAGAACAGCTGCTGCGAGAGCTGCTTGAGCGGGTAGTCCGCGCCTTCGTCGTCGTCGCCGAAGTCGTGGTCGTCCCAGATCGCGACGTGGCGCGTCGAGCGCCGGAAGGCCTGCAGCGGCTCGACCGCCATGAACTCGGCGTAACGCTGGCGCAGCGTGGCCTCGTCGCGGGCGTCGGCATACAGGTTGTCGCCGAGGAAGACGAACAGGTCCGGCTTGGCCGCCCCGATCGCGCGCCAGATCGGCTGCGGCTTGGACTGCTTCGCGCAGGAACCGAAGGCGACGCGGAAACGCCGGGGCGCCTCCGCGTCCTTCGCCGAAGACACCGGGGTGTCCGCGGGCGATGGCGTCGCGCAGCCCGCGAGCGGAACCGCCAGCGGCGTGGCCAGCGATCCCGCCAGCAGCAGCTGGCGGCGCGTCAGGCGGGAGGCGCGCGTCATGAGGCTCAGAACTTCCCGGTCAGCGTCACGAAGAACTGGCGGGGGGCGCCCGGCAGCAGCGTGGCGTAGGTGCCCGTCGGGTCGCTGTTGGTGAAGCCGTTCGAGCCGATCGTCGAGATGTAGTGCTTGTCGAACAGGTTGGTCACGCTGCCCTGCAGGCTCAGCTCGCGCAGCATCGAGACGTTCTTCAGCTTGTAGCCGGCGCTGACGTTCACCAGCGTGCGGTCCGGGACCGAGGCGTCGTTGGTGTACGAGTAGTAGCGCTTGGACATGTAGTCCACGCCGATGTTGCCGAACAGCGCGCCGTCGTCATAGCTGAGCTGCGACTTGATCATCGTGTCCGGCGCGTCGGCCACGCGCTTGCCGCGGATGGCGATCGTGTCGGTGCCGCTGACCACGTTGTCGCGGTAGGTCGACTTGGACAGGCTCACGCTGTTGTACCAGCTGATCGCCGAGGCCAGGCGGAAGGACAGCGCCGCTTCCACGCCGGTGGCGCGCACGTCGCCGACGTTGGACAGCACCACCGGGTTGCCCTGGATGCCGGAGCCTTGCTGCACGCTCAGCAGACGGTCCTTGAAGTTGACCAGGTAGGCGCTGACCGAGCCTTCGTAGCCGCGGCCGCTGGTACGCCAGCCGGCTTCGACCGTGTCCGAGGTCTCAGGCTTCAGGCTGCCCTTGATCGCGTCGAAGCCGGCGGTGGTCGTGGCGAACGGCGAGGTGCCGGTGGCCGCGCCCTGGTAGGCGCGCATGTTGCGGGCCAGCGTGCCGTAGAGCTCGTTGTTGGCCGACAGGCGGTAGTTGATGCCCAGCTGCGGCAGGAAGCCCTTCTCCGCGCTGATCGAGCCCGACGGCATGCCGGTGCCCTTTTCCAGCTGGCCGTCGATCTTGACCTTCAGCGCCTTGAAGCCGGCGCCGACGGTCAGGTCCTGGGTCACCGACCAGGTGTCGGACAGCGAGAACTGCGAGGTCTTCGTGTTGAACGCGTACTGCCACTGCGTCAGGAAGGGGTTGCTCGGGAACTGGTAGACGCTGGTGTTGGCCGAGGCGGCGTAGAAGCGGCGGGCCTGGTCGAAGTCGTTGTCCTCGAACCAGACGCCGGCCTTGATCAGGTGGTCGCCGAGGTCGAACTCGGCGTTGGAGACCACGCCGCCGCGCTTGATGCCGTACTCGGTCGTGCGCACCGAGATCGGCGTGCCGTCCGGCGAGGCCTGGTACGGCGTGAACCACAGGCCCATGCCCTTGTTGTGGTGGTAGTAGGCGGTCGTCTTCCAGGTGATGTTCTGCGCCAGGCGCAGGTCGGCGGAGACGCCGTAGAGCTCGTCGTTGCGCAGGCCGGCGCCGGCGTAGTACTGGTCGTCGCAGGCGGCCACGTAGGTGCTGCCGTTGTTGCCGCACAGCGTGTTGGCGGCGTTGATCGCGGCGTTCCAGTTCGGGTAGAAGTTGTCGAGCGTGTCGCCCTTGCGCTTGATCAGGTCCAGCGACAGATCCTGGTAGTCGACTTCCTTGCGGCGCGAGGTGTTGATGAAGGCCGACACGCGGCTCTCACCGATCGCCTTGCTCCACTTCAGGTTCCACTGCTCCTGCTTCTGCTTGCCGTCGCCCTTCCACTTGTCGGCGTCCTGGTTGGTGTAGCTGAGGTAGAACTCGCCCAGGTCCGAGCGGCCGCTGTCCACGCGCACGAAGGTGCGGGCGGCGGAATCGCTGCCGATGGTCTGCGAAGCGCGGAAGCCGAACTTCTGCAGCGGGTCGCTCGAGTAGAACTGCAGCGTGCCGCCCAGGTTGCTGGACGAGGCCGCTTCCAGGGCGCCGGCGCCCTGCGACAGCGAAGCGCGGCCGACGTTCTCGCTGGAGATCGCGCGGCTGATGTGCAGGCCGTTGAAGTTGCCGTAGGACATGTCGCCCAGCGGCACGTCGTCGAGCGTGAAGCCGATCTGGTTCTGCGAGAAGCCGCGCACGGTGAAGCGGGTCGACCACTCGTAGTTGCCCAGGCCGTCGGCGGACTGGAAGTTCACGCCGGGCAGGCGGGCGACGGTCGCCAGCGGGCTGCTGCCGGCCAGCGCGTTGTCGAACTCGGTCTGGCTCAGGCTCTGCACGGAGCGCAGCTGGCCGCGGCCGACGGAGACGGTCACGCGCTCGAGCTCGGAACGCTCGGAGGACGAGGCGGCCGTCGTGTCGGCGGACTTCGGGGCGTCGGTCGATTGGGCGGCAGCGGGGGTCAGGTAGGCCAGGCTGAGGGCCAGGACCAGGGCGGTGGGCATCGGGTGCTTCATGGTGGGGACTCGGTGCGTTGAGGTGTCGGAGGAGACGTCTGAAGAGGCCTCGGAAAAGAAGCCGGTTTGACTAACGAACGACCCGCACTGTCACAACCGTCCACGACAACACAACGACAAACACGAAAAACCACAGCCGACTTCGCGTCAGGTGCTGGATATCCACAACATCACAAATAAATCCTCAAACTGTCATGAAGGCGCTGCGTGGATTTGGGTGAATGCGAAGTCCGGTGACGGCCGAACCCATCGACAGGGATGCGGCGGGCCAGGCACCGGCAGGGAGAACGAGCGATCCATGTGGTCCCAGGAACGACACGACAAAATCCTCTTGCTGCTGCGGGAGCGGCACCGTCTCACGACCGATGAGGCGGCGCGCGAACTCGGCGTGTCGCGCGAGACGGTGCGGCGCGATCTGATCGAGCTGGAGCAGGGCGGGAAGCTGGCCCGCGTGCATGGCGGCGCGGTGCAGTCGGAGGTGCCGGCCGAGGCCAGTTATGCCGAGCGGGCGCAGTCGCGCCGGCGGCAGAAGCAGGCGATCGCGCGGCAGGCGATGACACTGGTGAAGCCGGGGATGAGCCTGTTCATCGATGCGGGATCGACGACGCATGCGCTGGCGCAGGCCTTGGCCCAGGCGCAGGAGCTGCGGGTGATCACCAACTCGGTCGCGGTGTGCGACGCGATGGCGGGGCGCCAGGGGCACGAGCTGCTGATGCTCGGCGGCGCGTACGTGCCGGAAACCTCGGGCACCTTCGGGGAGTTCACCGTCGCGGAGATCGCGCGGCATCGCGTGGACATCGCGCTGATCTCGCCGACCGCGCTCGACGTGCGGCAGGGCGCGTCAAGCTACCTGTGGGCGGAAGTGGCGGTCGCGCAGGCGATGCTGGCGCGGGCGCGCCAGCGGGTGCTGCTCGCTGATTCCAGCAAGCTCGGGCAAGGCAGTCGGATGCAGGTCTGCGAATGCGCCGACATCGACGTGCTGGTCACCGACAACGAGGCGGATCCGCAAGAGCTGGATCGGCTCACCCGCGCCGGGGTGGCGCAGGTGATGTTCTGAGAGGTTCAGTACTTTCCACCGCCGCTGGCCCTCACCCCCACCCTCTCCCGCAAGCGGGAGAGGGGGCCACCCCAGTGATCCTGCTACGAATGGCTCGGTGCATTCTCACTCCCTCTCCCGCTTGCGGGAGAGGGCGGGGGTGAGGGGCGCGCGCAGCGCGCTGGGTCTAGGCAGGCATAGGACGTGGGGTCAGGTCAGAACAGCGCCATGCTGAGTTTGCGGCGGTACTGGTCGACCAGCGGGTCGGCCGGCGCCACGGTGTTGTGGCCGGACAGCTGCAGGCCGCCTGCCTGGGGCGCTCCCGCCGCGCCGTGACCATGCGCCGCCTGCGCGGGCTTGGTCATGATCTCCAGGATCGAGACGTAGGTCTTGCGCGCGAGTTGCTCGTTCCAGGTCTTGTCCCGCATGATGATCTCGAGCAGCTCCTCCATCGCACCGGTGAAGTCGCGGCCCGCGAACAGGCCCTGCGCCAGCGCGAAGCGCGCGTCGAAGTCCCGCTTGTTGTTCGCGATCGCCGATTGCAGCGCGGCCGGATCCAGGCCTTGCTCGGCACGGTCCGCCGCCGCAATCCAGGCGGCCAGCGCCTGGAATCTCGCATGCGGCGTGATCGTGTCCGCCGCCTGGTGCGCCACCGGCGCGAACGCCGCCTTGGCGTGTTCCAGCTGATCGTCTTCCAGCAGCGCGCGGATCAGGTCGAAACGCGCCGCCTCATTGTTCGGATCGGCCTGCACCGCCGCCTGCAGCTTCTCCAGCGCGCCGTCGGCGTCGCCTTCCTCGAGCAGCGCCTGCGCCTCGGCCAGGTCCTCCTCGGCCTCGAGCGCCTCGCCCGTGGGCACGTGACGGTCCAGGAACTCGCGGATCTGCGCCTCGGGGATCGCGCCGACGAAACCGTCCACCGGCTGTCCGCCGACGAACATCACGCAGAACGGGATCGAGCGCACGCCG
Source organism: Roseateles sp. (assembly GCF_036486225.1). Taxonomy (GTDB): domain Bacteria; phylum Pseudomonadota; class Gammaproteobacteria; order Burkholderiales; family Burkholderiaceae_C; genus Roseateles. Next base: position 14,010 of record NZ_DASVNZ010000197.1, read on the forward strand.
AAGGCCTGGCTCAGTTGCGTGGCGATCTCCGGCTGGTCGTCGCTGTTGAGCTTGGTCAGCTTCCAGCGACCCGCATACGCCACCTCCAGCTTCTCCAGCATCGGACCCAGCGTGCGGCAGGGGCCGCACCACGGCGCCCAGATGTCGAGCAGCACCGGCTGCTGCATGGAGGCCTGCAGGAGGTCCGCTTCGAAGTTTTGGAGGGTGATGTCGGTCATGGTGGGGGCAAGGGCGGAAGCAGGCAGGCGGTGGCAGCAGGCCACTCGAACGGCAAGAACGGCACCTGAGGCTGCCCGCCTACAATTCAAGGTTTCACGATTTGACAGATCGAGGACCGACCCGTGAGCAGCGCCACCACTCCCGACATCGCCCCCGTCATCGGCGTGGTCATGGGTTCCAGCAGTGACTGGGAGACCATGAAGCACGCCGCCGACATTCTCACCGAGTTCGGCGTGCCGTTCGAGGCGCGGGTCGTTTCCGCCCACCGCATGCCCGACGAGATGTTCGCCTACGCCGAACAGGCCGAAGGCCGCGGCCTGCGGGCCATCATCGCCGGCGCCGGCGGCGCCGCCCACCTGCCGGGCATGCTGGCCGCCAAGACCCTGGTGCCGGTGCTCGGCGTGCCGGTCGCCAGCCGCCACCTGCAGGGCGTGGATTCGCTGCACTCGATCGTGCAGATGCCCAAGGGCATCCCCGTCGCGACCTTCGCCATCGGCAACGCCGGCGCGGGCAACGCGGCGCTGTTCGCCGTGGCCGTGCTGGCCCGCGACAACCCGGACCTGCGCGCCAAGCTCGACGCCTTCCGCAAGCGCCAGACCGCCGCCGCCACCGCGATGACCGAGGAGCTGCGCTGATGCCGCTGCTGCCGGGTGACGCGACGCTGGGCGTGCTGGGAGGCGGCCAGCTCGGCCGCATGTTCGTCCACGCCGCCCAGGCGCTGGGTTACCGCTGCGTGGTGCTGGACCCGGACGCGGCCAGCCCCGCCGGCGCCGTCGCCCAGGAGCACCTGAAGGCCGACTACCTGGATCCGGCGGCGCTCGACGACCTCGCGCGCCGCTGCGAGGCGATCACCACCGAATTCGAGAACGTGCCCGCCCGCGCGCTGGAGCATCTGGCGCGGGCGCGCGTCGTCGCGCCCGGCGCGGCGGCCGTGGCGATCTGCCAGGACCGCGCCCGCGAGAAGGCCCATTTCGATGCGAGTGGGGTGCCCTGCGCGCCGTATGCCGTCCTGGGCGCCGCCGCGGACCTGGAC
>NZ_DASVNZ010000204.1:0-3001 GCF_036486225.1 Roseateles sp.
AGGTCGTGCTGCAGAACGCGGGCGCCAACCTGATCGAGGACGGGCAGGGCCTGACCAACTCGCTGGCCGCCGGCTCGCGCGGCAGCATGATCGAGCGCCACCCGGTGCCCGCGCGCAGCGAGGACCCCAGCCCCGGCGATCCGCAGCACGGCTCGACCGATGCGCGCATGGGCCGCCCCAGCCTGGATTCGCCGGAACAGCTGCAGGCGCTGGCGCGCCGCATCGCCGCGCTGGCCAAGGAAGAGGGCCTGGAGGGCCACCTGCGCAGCGCCGTCACGCCGCAGGGCCTGCGGCTGCAGCTGCACGACACGGAGGCCAGCGGCATGTTCGAGCGCGGCAGCGCGCAGCCGGCCGCGCCGCTGCGCGCGCTGCTGCGCAAGCTGGGACCGATGCTGGCGGAGATCCGCAACCAGCTGCTGATCGTCGGCCACACCGATGCGACGGCCTACCAGGACAAGGGCCCGGGCGCCTTCACGAACTGGGCGCTGTCCAGCCACCGCGCGATGGCGGCCCGCCAGGAACTGCTGGTCGGCGGCATGCCCGAGTCCAGCGTGCTGCAGGTCACCGGCATGGCCGATGCCGCGCCGCTGGACCCGCTCGCACCGACCGCCGCGGCCAACCGCCGCATCGAATTGATGCTGCTGACCGCCAGGCAGGCGCAGGCGATCGCCGGGATGTTCGGCCCGGCCGGGCTGCGCGACCCGGGACGCGACATCGACGCTGCCGAGCAGGTGCGCGGCGCGCTGACGAAGGCGCCAGCCACTGGCCCGACCACCGCGGCGACAACAGCGGCGACAACAGCGGCGAATGCGGCGACACCGGCCACGACTCCCGCAGCGCAAGCCGTCCCGGCGGCCTCCCGTTGACGGAGGCCCCATGCGTACCAGATCCAAGGGTGAACGAATGAAGATCACTGGCACCAACCCGCTGAACCCCGCCGCCGGCACGACGTCGGCGACGTCCGTCGACTCGACTGACCGCGCACTCGGCGCGCTCGGTGCGGGGCCGTCGTCCGGCCCGGCAATGCTGGCCGGCGAGCTCGCGAGCGAGGTTCTCAAGCCCGCGCAGGCCGCGCTGGCCGCGATGCCGGAGGTCGACGAGGTGAAGGTCGCCGCGCTGCGCGACGCGCTGGCGAAGGGCGAGATCAAGTTCGACGCGAACCGCCTGTCGCAGCTGATCCAGCGTTATCACGGAGGCCGCGCGTGACCGCCACCTTGACCCGCACGGCGCGCCGCGCCGACAGCACCGCCGCGGTGATGCTGCAGCAGCTCGGCGAGGGCCTCTCGCAGGACCTGCGCGGCTACGAGGCCTTGCGCGAGCTGCTGGACCGCCAGTTCCACGCCGCGTTGCGTCACGAGGCCGAGGCGATGGCGGCGCTGTCCGCCGAGATCCTCGCGCAGGCCGCGGCGATGGAAGCGCAACGCACGCGTCGCCGCGAACTGCTGGTGGGGCTGCTGGGCCGTGCCGCACAGCCCAGCCTGCGCGCGCTGCTGGAGCGCCTGCCCGCCGCGACGGCCGAGCCGATCGCCGCGTCGCGCCGCGCGATCGAGCGCGCGTTGGCCGAGTGCAAGGCGATGAACCTGCGCAATGCGCAACTGATCGGCGAGCAGCAGGCGTTGATGCAGCAGCTGCTGGGCCGCGAGGAGCACATCTATGCGGAACGTTGACCTGCGCGCGGGTGAGTTCCCGTCGCTGGCGACCGGGCCGATCGCGCCAATGCGCGCGGCCAACGCCACGGGCGCCGGTGGCTTCGCCACGCCGCGCTTCGACGCGCTGTTCAATGCGCTGCACCGTGATGTCGTGCGTTACATCGAGCAGGGTGACGGTGGCGCTGGTGGCAGCGCCAGTGGCGGTCTCAGTCCTGAAGGGGCCTGGGGCCGCGCGAGGTCGCTGTCGGTGGCGGGCATGGACTCGGCGCCAGGCACCGGCGGTTCCGCGGACGATGGCGTCAGCGATGCGCAGCGTCAGGCCTTCATCGACGAGGTGCTCCCGCTGGCACGCGGCGCCGGCGCGAAGCTGGGCGTCGCGCCCGAGGTGCTGACCGCGCAGGCCGCTCTGGAAACGGGCTGGGGGCGCTCGCCCATCCGCGCGGCGGACGGCTCGAGCAGCCACAACTACTTCGGCATCAAGGCCACGGGGTGGCAGGGCGCCGTCGCCCAGGCGATGACGACGGAGGTCGAAGGCGGCCTGCCCGTCGCGCGCAGCGAGGCGTTCCGCGCTTACGCGTCCCCGTCGCAGTCCTTCGACGATCTGGCCCGGCTGGTCGGCACCAGCTCGCGTTATCAGGGCGCCCTCAATGCCGGCGCAGATGCGCAGGCCTACGGTGCGGCACTGCAGCGCGGCGGCTACGCCACCGATCCGGCGTATGCACAGAAGCTCGCGCAGGTCGCGGCGCGCGTGACGGCGCAGGCCGGCGCGGTGCCGACGACCACGCCGATGTCGGTCACGACAGGTGCATCGACCCGAGCGGCGGGAGCTTCGAAATGACGATTGCTGTCGTCGTGAAGGCTTCAGCGCAGTTCGGCGGGCTCGACCAGGCCGGCGTCCAGTACGCGCGCCTGGATGACACGACCGCTGGCGTTGTTGCGCACGCGGATCAGGCCCTGGCGCGCGCCGCTGTCGAGCGCCTCGCCGGCGCCTTCGACGCTGACGCCGCTGCGGCTGGCCCGGATGCGCACGGTGTCGCCGCGCTTGACCACGATCGCCGCGGCCAGCAGACGTTTCTGCAGCAGCTGGCCCGGGCGCAGCGTGGTGCGTGCGGCGAAGCCGGGATCAAGTGTGGACAAGGCGTCGGGCGTCTGGCTGATGTCGCGGCGCTGCAGCTGAAGCTGGTCCTCGGTGACCGGCTGACCGCTGGCCACGCCCTGAGTGACGACGAGCACCTCGGCGCTCAGCGTCGCGCGCAACAGGAAGTCCTGCGGCGGCACGCGGGCCGCGTCGTCGGTGCAGCGCGCCACCAGGCGCAGGCGCATCAGGCTGCGGCTGTCCTGCAGCGCGACGT
>NZ_DASVNZ010000234.1:0-1611 GCF_036486225.1 Roseateles sp.
CGGCACGCCCTCGTGCTGGGCCTGGGCGACTCCGGGCTCGCGATGGCGGCCTGGGCAGCGCGCCTGGGCGCGCGCGTCACGGTCTGGGACAGCCGCGAGCAGCCGCCGCAGCTGGCCGCGCTGCGCGAGCGTCTGCCCGACGCCGCGTTCGCGCATGGCGGGTTCACGCCGGAACTGCTGGCCACGATCGACCACAGCTGGGTGCTGCTGAAGAGCCCCGGCCTGTCGCCGCTGGACGCACGGCTGAAGCCGCTGTTCGAGCGCGCCGAGGAAATCGGCCTGCGCGTGCGCGGCGAGCTGGAGCTCTTCGCGCAGGCGCTGGCGGAGCTGAAGACCCTGTATCGCTACGAGCCCGGCGTGCTCGCGATCACCGGCACCAACGGCAAGACGACGACCACCAGCATGACCGCGCTGCTGGTCGAGCGCGCCGGCCGCCGCGTCGCGATGGCGGGCAACATCGGCCCGACGCTGCTGGGGACCTTGAGCGACGCGCTCGACAAGGAACCGATGCCGCAGCCGAAGGCGGACGAGGTCGCCGCCGAGGCCGACGCGGCTGACGCTGCGGATGAAGCCGTCGTCGATCTCGCCGTGGAATCCGTGGTGTCGACGGAGCCCGGAGAGACCGTGGCCATCGAGGACGTCGGCGACGTGCCCGAAGTGCCGAACGCCGACGTGCTGCTGGAGTCGTTCGATACGAACGAGATCGAGCCGGTCGAACCTGTGGAGCCGGTCGAGCCGGTCGAGCCGGTCGCGGAGTCCGCTGCCGCGCAAGCGCCGGTCGACGACCGCACCGCGCTCGAGACCGTCGCCGAGCTGCTCGACGAGCCGCCGCTGCCGATCAAGCCGCCGCCGCCCAAGCCGGCCGAATTCGAGGTGCTGCCGCAGGTCTGGGTGCTGGAGCTGTCGAGCTTCCAGCTCGACGGTGTGAAGGGTTTCGAGCCGAGCGCCGGCGCGGTGCTCAACATCACGCAGGACCACCTGGACTGGCACGGCGACATGCCGGCCTACGCGCGCGCCAAGGGGCGCGTCTTCGGCGAGCACGGCGTGCTGGTGGTCAACCGCGACGACCCCGAGGTCGAGGCGCTGATCCCCGCGCCGATCACCGTCAAGCAGGGCCGCGGCCGCCCGGCGAAGGTCGTGGAACGCAACGTCGTCCGCTTCGGACTCGACGCACCGCGCCGTCCCGGCGACTTCGGCCTGGTGGTCGAGAACGGCATGGCCTGGCTGGTCCGCGCCCGCGAGCAGGAAGAAGAACTGAAGGGCCTGAAGCGGCGCAAGGACGACGAGGACGACCTCATCATCCAGCGCCTGATGCCCGCCGACGCGTTGCGCGTGCGCGGCCGCCACAACGCGGCGAACGCGCTGGCGGCGCTGGCGCTGGCCACGGCCATCGACTGCCCGCTGGCGCCGATGCTGCACGGCCTGCGCGAGTACAACGGCGAACCGCACCGCGTCGAGTTCATCACCTCGATCAAGGGCGTCGACTTCTACGACGATTCCAAGGGCACCAACGTCGGCGCGACCGTCGCCGCCGTGACCGGCCTGGGCGCCGACCGCGCGCCGGCCAAGCTGGTGATGATCCTGGGCGGCGACGGCAAGGGGCAGGACTTC
>NZ_DASVNZ010000238.1:0-7758 GCF_036486225.1 Roseateles sp.
GGCGTGCTGCCGGTGCTGGTGCGAAGCAGGCGCTGACGCGCCCGGGGCGCACATAGAATCGGTCGGTTTTCCCCAATGCGCCCGCCGACGGCCCGACGTCCCTATGCTGACTTTCCAGCAACTGATCCTCCGCCTGCAGGAATACTGGTCCCAGCAAGGCTGTGCCCTGCTGCAGCCCTACGACATGGAGGTCGGCGCCGGCACCAGCCACACCGCGACCTTCCTGCGCGCGCTCGGTCCCGAGCCCTGGAAGGCCGCCTACGTCCAGCCCAGCCGCCGCCCCAAGGACGGCCGCTACGGCGAGAACCCGAACCGCCTGCAGCACTATTACCAGTTCCAGGTCGTGCTCAAGCCCGCGCCGGCCAACATCCTGGAGCTCTACCTCGGCTCGCTGGAGGCGCTCGGCTTCGACCTGAAGAAGAACGACGTCCGCTTCGTCGAGGACGACTGGGAGAACCCGACCCTCGGCTGCTGGGGCCTGGGCTGGGAGGTCTGGCTCAACGGCATGGAGGTGACGCAGTTCACCTACTTCCAGCAGGTCGGCGGCATCGACTGCAAGCCCATCACCGGCGAGATCACCTACGGCCTCGAGCGCCTGGCGATGTACCTTCAAGGCAAGGAATCGGTGTACGACCTGGTCTACACCGACGGCCTGACCTACGGCGATGTGTTCCATCAGAACGAGGTCGAGCAGTCGACCTACAACTTCGAGCACAGCGACGTCGACTTCCTGCTGAACGCCTTCGGCGCCTACGAGCGCAAGTCCAAGGACCTGATGGACGCGCACCTGGCGCTGCCCGCGTATGAGCAGCTGCTCAAGGCCGGCCACACCTTCAACCTGCTGGACGCGCGCGGCGCGATCAGCGTGACCGAGCGCGCCGCCTACATCGGCCGCATCCGCAACCTCGCGCGCGCCGTGGCGCAGAGCTATCTGGACAGCCGCGCGCGGCTGGGCTTCCCGATGGCGCCCAAGGACTGGGCCGACGAGGTGATCGCGCAGATCGAGAAGAAGGGCGCCGAGGCGGCCGCCAAGGCCGACAAGGCCGCTGACAAGTCGGACAAGACTGCCGACAAGAAGACCGCCGCCTGACGACGAGGAACACCCCAGCATGACCACGAAGAACCTGCTCGTCGAACTGTTTGTCGAGGAACTCCCGCCCAAGGCGTTGAAGAAGCTGGGCGAGGCGTTCTCGTCCGTGTTGGCCGACTCGCTGAAGGCGCAAGGCCTGGCCGAGGCCGGTGCTGCGGTGACCGCGTTTGCCACGCCGCGCCGCCTGGCCGTGCACCTGACCAGCGTCGGCGCCAAGGCCGCGGACCGCGCCGTGCAGCAGAAACTGATGCCAGTCGCCGTCGCGCTGGACGCGTCGGGCAACGCGACGCCCGCACTGCTCAAGAAGCTGGCCTCGGTCGGTGCGGACGCGTCGGTCGTCCCCAGCCTGAAGCGCGCGCCGGACGGCAAGGCCGAGGCGCTGTTCCTGGACACCGTCGTCGCCGGCGTCACGCTGAAGGACGGCCTGCAGAAGGCGCTGGACGAGGCGCTCGCGAAGCTGCCGATCCCCAAGGTCATGACCTACCAGCTGGCCGACGGCTGGAGCGACGTCAAGTTCGTCCGCCCGGCCCACGGCCTGATCGCGTTGCATGGCGATGATCTGGTCGACGTCGCCGCGCTGGGCCTGAGTTCCGGCCGCACGACGCGCGGTCACCGCTTCGAGACCCAGGTCGCCGAGATCTCGATCAAGAGCGCCGACACCTACGAGCAGCAGCTGCGCAAGGAAGGCCGCGTGATCGCGTCCTTCGAGCAGCGCCGCAACGACATCGTGCGCCAGCTGCAGGCGCAGGCCGAGCCGCTGGGCCTGACGCCCATCGACGCCCCCGAGCTGCTGGACGAAGTGACCGCGCTGGTCGAGCTGCCCAACGTGCTCTCGTGCCAGTTCGAGCCCGAGTTCCTGGCCGTGCCGCAGGAGTGCCTCATCCTCACGATGAAGGCCAACCAGAAGTACTTCCCGCTGCTGGACAGCCACGGCAGGCTGACGCACCGTTTCCTGGTGGTCAGCAACGTGCATCCGGACGATGCGTCCAAGGTCGTCGAGGGCAACGAGCGTGTCGTGCGTCCGCGTCTCGCCGATGCGAAGTTCTTCTTCGACCAGGACCGCAAGAAGACGCTGGCCTCGCGCGTCGAAGGCCTGGGCAAGGTCGTGTACCACGGCAAGCTCGGCAGCCAGGGCGACCGCGCCGAACGCGTCCGCACGATCGCGCACACCATCGTCAACCAGCTGCGCATGGCCCAGCACCCGTACACGGCGGAAGCCAAGGACGAGTTCGACATGCTCGACAGCAAGGTCAAGGAAGCCGCGCTGCTGGCCAAGACCGATCTGCTGACCGACATGGTCGGCGAGTTCCCCGAGCTGCAGGGCATCATGGGCGGCTACTACGCGCGCCATGAAGGCCTGCGCGACGGCGTCGCCAAGGCCATCGAGGACCACTACAAGCCGCGCTTCGCCGGCGATGCGCTGCCGCGCAACCACACCGGCACCGTCGTCGCGCTGGCAGACAAGCTGGAGACGCTGGTGGGCCTGTTCGGCATCGGCCAGTTGCCCACCGGCGACAAGGATCCGTTCGCGCTGCGCCGCCATGCGCTGGGCGTGATCCGCATCCTGGTCGAGAACCACATGCACCTGTCGTTGCCGGAGCTGATCGAGGGCGCGCTGCCCGCGTTCGGCGAGCTGATCCAGGATCCGAGCGAGCCGCTGCTGAGCTTCTTCGCTGACCGCCTGGCGGTCAGCCTGCGCGACCAGGGCTACAGCGCCCAGGAAGTGGACGCCGTGCTGGCCCTGAACCCGGCGCGCCTGGGCGACGTGCCCAAGCGCCTGGGCGCGGTGCGCGCCTTCGCGGCGCTGCCGGAATCGGCCTCGCTGGCCGCGGCCAACAAACGCGTGGGCAACATCCTCAAGAAGGTCGAGGGCGAGGTGCCGACCGAGGTGAAGCCCGCGCTGCTGACCGAGGCCGCCGAGAAGGCCCTGGCCGACGCGCTGGCCGGTGTGAAGCCGCAGGCCGACGCGCTGTTCGAGCAACACGACTACGCCGGTTCGCTGAAGGCGCTGGCCGCGCTGAAGGCGCCGGTCGACGCCTTCTTCGACGACGTGATGGTCAACGCCGAGGACCCCGCGCTGCGCGCCAACCGCCAGGCGCTGCTCAAACAGCTGCACGAGGCGATGAACCGCGTGGCCGACCTCTCGCGCCTGGCCGTCTGACGGCCGGTCCTCATCGACGTCCCCGCGCAGTTCACTGGAGATCACGATGCCTAACCGGTCCGACCATCCGCACGGCATGAAACTGGTGATCCTGGGCCGCGACGGCACGATCAACCGCTACCGCGACGACCACGTGAAGTCGCCCGAGGAACTCGAGCCGCTGCCCGGCGCGCTCGAGGCCGTCGCGCGGCTGAACCACGCCGGCTGGCACACCGTCATGGCCACGAACCAGCCCGGCATTGGCCGCGGGCTGATCGACATGGCTTCGCTGAACGCCGTCCACCTGCGGCTCAACCAGCTGCTGGCGGAGCGGGGAGGGCGGCTCGACGCCGCCTTCTTCTGCCCGCACGCGCCGGAAGACAACTGCAACTGCCGCAAGCCGCTGCCGGGCCTGATTGAACAGATCGGCGAGCGCTTCGGCGTCGATCTGAAGAACGTCCACATGGTCGGCGCCAGCGTGCGCGACCTGCAGACAGCGCACAACGCCGGCTGCGTGCCGCACCTGGTGCGCGGCGACCGGCTGGCCGGCGTCGACGAGGCGCAATTGCAGGAGCAGATCGCGCTCGTGCCCGGCTCGCGTGTGCACCAGGACCTGGCGGCCTTCGCCGAAACCCTCATCCACGCGGAACGCCGCGCCCGCGCCGAGTCACGGGGCGAATCCGCCGAACCCGATACCGCCCCTGGAGATCTGAGCTGATGCTCATCGCGTTGCGTTCCATCCTCTTCGTCGTCTACCTGATCGTCACGGTCGTCCCCTGGGGCAGCGCGGTGGTGCTGTGCTCGCTGTTCCTGAACAGCACACAGCTCTACTGGATGTGCGCCAACTGGCTGCGCGTCGCGATCTGGGGCGCCAAGCTCATCTGCGGCGTGCACTGGCGCGTGCGCGGCATGGAGCACCTGCCCACTGATCCGAAACAGTCGGTCATCCTGCTGTCCAAGCACCAGTCGACCTGGGAGACCTTCGCCTACCCGATGCTGATGCCGCGGCCGCTGGCCTACGTGTTCAAGCGCGAGCTGATCTACATCCCGTTCTTCGGCTGGTCCATGGCGCGGCTGGACATGATCCACATCGACCGCAGCAAGCGCAGCGAGGCCTGGAACAAGGTGGCCGCGCAGGGCAAGCGGATCGCGGCGCTGGGCAACTGGATCATCATGTTCCCGGAAGGCACGCGCGTGGCGCGCGGCAAGGCCGGCGACTACAAGACCGGCGGCTCGCGCCTGGCGGTCGAGACCGGCGTGCCTGTGGTGCCGATCGCGATGAACTCGGCGACCTGCTGGCCGCGCAAGAGCTTCCTGTTGAGACCTGGCACCATCGACGTCTCCATCGGTCCGATGATCCCCAGCACCGGTCGCGCGCCGGCCGAGCTGATGAAGGAAGTGCAGGCCTGGATCGAGGCGGAGATGCGGGTGCTCGATCCCGCCGCCTACCCGGCCGCCGCGGCGGGCGACGTGCCCCAGGCACCGCCCGCGCCGCCGGCTCCCCCCGCGCCGCCGCCCACGCCGGCAGCGGCCTGATTACACTCGCAGTCCATGCTGCCTTCCAAGCTGCGGGGACTGGGCGCACTGCTGAACAGCTTCACGCAGCTGTCGCTGTTCGACACCGAGCCTCAGCCCCAGCCCCCGCCGACATCCCCGCTGCCCGCACCGGAGCCTCTGGCGCCGACGCCGCGCTCCCGCGGCGACGCCGGCGCGTCCACGCGCCAGGTCTTGCTCCAGGGGCAGTCCATCCCGTTCGAGCTCAAGCGCGCGCGACGTCGCAGCATCGGTTTCACCGTGAGCGAGGACGGCCTGCGCGTCTCGGCGCCGAAGTGGGTGCCGCTGGGCGACATCGACAAGGCGCTGCAGCAGAAGGGCGAGTGGATCCTGCGCAAGCTCGTCGAGCAGCGCGAGCGTGCGCGACGCACGCAGGCGGCCCGCGTGCACTGGGGCGACGGTTGCAGCCTGCCCTACCTGGGTGAGCCGCTGATCGTGGTGCTGGACCCGTCGCTGACGGGCGCTCGACTCGACGAAGGCCAGGCCGATCCGCAGCCGACGCTGGCCGCCGTGCCGCGTCGCATGCTCTACCTCGGCCTGCCGCAAGACGCGACCCCCGACCAGATCCGCGACACCGTGCAGGCCTGGCTGCAGCGACAGGCGCGGCAGCGCTTCGAGCAACGGTGCCGCCACTTCGCGGGGCCGCTCGGCGTCACGATGACGGGGCTGCGACTGTCCTCCGCGCAGACGCGCTGGGGCAGCGCCAGTGCCGACGGCATGATCCGGCTCAACTGGCGGCTGATCCACTTCTCGCCGGCGCTGATCGACTACGTCGTCGCGCATGAACTCGCGCATCTCAAGGAGATGAATCACAGCCCGCGGTTCTGGGCGGTGGTGCGGTCCGTGTTCCCTGAATACGAACTGGCGCGCGATCGTCTGAAGCAGGCGGTGCTGCCGCTGATGGACGAGGCGTAGGAAGCTTTCGTACTGCCGCCGCCGTTGGCCCTCACCCCCGCCCTCTCCCGCAAGCGGGAGAGGGAGCAAGAGGGAGAGGTGGCAGGAGAGGGCGGTGGAAAAAGGGCGTGGTACCGCTACGTTTCAGAGGGTTCCCCCTTCAGGGGGGCTTGTAGCCTGTTTGAGTGTCGAGACACACTGGGGATTGCTGTCATCACTCGCATCTGAGTCAGAACTTCCTCCCGCGTTCCGCTCCCGGCGGCGCTTTGGGTTCCCCAGCCAACAGGCTGTGTCCGGACAACCCGCGCTCAGAGCCGACAAGCTGATGCACAAAAAGGCGCAGCGCCGCCGTCCCGTGATCGGGGCGGCGGCGACTGTCTTTCTGGGGACCGTTTTTCTGCTTCAGGCCGAGAAGCGGTGGATGCCGTCCTCGTCCAACGAGCGCCGCAACTGTCCGCCCAGCCACAGCCGGTTCAGGTGGGCCACCGCCTCGCCCATCGCGAAGGTCGTCTGGTGCAGGTCCAGCGGCCGGCGGAACATCATCGGCAGCAACTCCGCCGCGTGGCAGGGCTTCGCGGTGCAGGCTTCCAGCACTTCCGCCAGACGCTCGCGGTGGTGCTCTTCCAACTGATCGATGCGCGAATGCAGACCCCGGAAGGGCTTGCCGTGCGCCGGCAGCACCAGCGTGTCGGGCGGCAGCGCGGTCAGCCGCGCGATCGAATCCAGGTAGAGCTGCAGCGGGTCCGCTTCGGGTTCCACATCGAGGACGGAGATGTTGGTCGAGATCCGCGGCAGCATCATGTCGCCGGAGATCATCACGCCTCGCCCCTGCGCCTGCGTCTCGCTGAACAGGCTGATGTGTTCGGGCGCATGGCCGTAGCCCACGAGGCAGCGCCAGTCGTGGTCGCCGATGCGCACCGTCATGCCGTCCATCAGCCGGCGGAACGCCGCCGGGATCGCCGGCACCATGCTCGGGTAGTAGCTCGCGCGGCCGCGGATCTTGTCCAGCGCGGCGGGGTCGCTCAGCCCGTGGCTGCCGAAGAAGGCCGCGGCCGCTTCACCGCCCAGGCCGACCGTCGACGAGGACGCGACCCGCGCCAGTTGATAGTCGGTGGCGCTGATCCACAGCCGGCATTGCCACTTCTCGGTCAGCCAGTGGCCCAGCCCCAGGTGGTCGGGATGGAAGTGCGTGACGATCACGCGCAGCACCGGCAGACCGTCCAGGCGCTCGGCGAAGACGCGTTCCCAGTTCGCCTTCGTGGTGTCGTTGTGGATGCCGCAATCGACGATGGTCCAGCCTTCGCAGCCGTCGAGCGTGTCGCGCAGCAGCCAGAGGTTGATGTGGTCCAGCGCGAAGGGCAGGCCCATCCGCACCCAGCGCACGCCGGGCAGCAGGTCCAGCGCTTCGCCGGCGCCTGGCAGCGTGTCGCCCAGGGGGTAGGAGAGTTCCGATTCGCGAGGGTTGGCCATGGCTTTAGACTTACGTTTACGTCAACGTCATTTGCCAGTGTAGCCATGAGCCCCTCATCCCGCCCGACCCCGGCCGACGACCTGTCCGAGGACGCGCTGCCCGAGGCCGGTGACAACGCGGGACCGTTGTTCACGATCACCGAGCTGGCCGCCGAGTTCGACATCACCCCCCGCGCGATCCGTTTCTACGAGGACATGGGCCTGCTGACGCCCGCCCGTGCCGGCCGCAACCGCGTGTACACGCAGCGTGACCGCACGCGGCTGAAGCTGACCTTGCGCGGCAAGCGGCTGGGTCTGTCGCTGCAGGAGATCAAGCAGCTGGTGGACATGTACGACAGCCAGTCGGACACGGTGCCGCAGGCGCGCGCCTTCCTGGGCGTGCTGGAACAGCACCGCCGCCAGTTGCAGCAGCAGTTGAACGACATCGAGATCACGCTCGAAGAGATCACCCAGCACGAGGAGCGTTGCCACGCACTGCTCTCCGAGGCGGGGCAGCCGGCCGGCTGACCGTATCCATGAACGGTTTGCACCTCACCGCCGACCTGGCCGGCTGCGCCAACGACACCCTGCTGACGGACGGGTCAGGTCTTGCGCTGGCGATCCGCAGGGC
>NZ_DASVNZ010000244.1:0-13079 GCF_036486225.1 Roseateles sp.
GTCCAGGCCCAGCCCGCCGCACAGGCGTCGCCGGATCCGGACGCCCGACCCGTGCCGCCCGCGCCGCCCGCCGTCGTGCCGCCCGTTCCGCCGACGCCGCCGGTGCCCGACGTCGCCGAACTGATCGCCGAATCCGGCGTCGCGATGCACATCCTCAGCGCGGAACGCGTCGTCAAGGGCGCGCCGTACTGCGCCCAGGCCGTGCATGAGACCGTCCAGCCGCTGGCCGACGGCAATCGCATCGTCCATCAGCAGACCAGCCAGCTGTGCCGCGACGGCGAAGGCCGGACGCGCCAGGAAGTCGAACGCCAGGGGCGCAAGGTGGTCTATCTCCGCGACGCCGTCAGCGGTGAGAACTGGCTGCTCGATCCCGAACGCAAGACCGCGCGTTATCTCGGCGGCGGCCGCGTGGACGCCGAGGCCCAGCGCGAGTACGGCGAACGCATGCGCGAGTACCAGGACAAGATGCGGGACTACAACGACAAGATGCGCGAGTACGGTCGACGGATGCGCGACTGGGCGCGCGAAAACTTCGGCCATGGCGAGACGGCGCAGCGCGCCGAGGCGCCGAAACCCCCGAGCGCCCCGGCCGCGCCGGCGGCACCCACGGTTCACGTCAACACGCGCATCGCGACGCCGGTCGTGATCGCCCCGGGTGAAAGCAGCCAGGAGGTCCGCGTCATCCGCGTCGAGACGCCGCCGGGTTCCCTGGGTCCGATGGCGCCGATGTCGCCCCTGCCCCCGGGGGTGGCGATGCGGATCGAGCCGCTGATCCTCAACGGACAGGACACGCCACCGAACAACCTGCCGCCCAAGGAGATCGACGGCCTCAAGGTCACCGGCGGACGCACGACGCGCACCATCCCCGCCGGCAAGATCGGCAACGAGAAGCCGATCGTGATCTCCCGCGAGGTGTGGACCTCCCCGGACCTCAAGGTCACCGTCAGCGTCCAGACCAAGGATCCGCGCAGCGGGGAGCAGAACTATCAGTTGCGCAACATCCGCCGCGCCGAACCCGAGGCCACGCTGATGCGCGTGCCGGCGGACTACGCGAAGACAGGCCTGCCGAAGGCGCGCACGCCGAAGGACGGCAAGGAGAGCAGGGACAGCAAGGAGGGTTGAGTCCGCCGGTCGGCGGCGCGTCGACAATGCCTCTTCGATGACCGCGCCGCCCTCTCCGCTCCCTCCGAAACTGATCCTGCAGACGCTGAACCGCGGCGACGGCCTGCTCGGCCTGCGACCGCACGGCAAGCTGGGCCCACGCGGCGATCGCGTGTCGCTGCTGCGGCTGGAACGCTGGCCCTCGAATCCCGCGGCGCTGGAGCAGTGGCAGGCGCTGCCGCTGCACCCGGTGGATGTCGAGATGCTGCAATGGCGCGACGCCTCCTTCGGGCGAGGCCTGACCCCGTGCTGGACGCTGGAGCAGGAAGACCTGTTCCCCGACTTCGCCGCCGACGAGGTGCCCCGGTTGCGCAAGCTCGGCTGGGAGATCGACTTCCTGCCCGGCTTCGCGCACCACAGCGTCGCGATCGACGCGTGGTCGCTGGAGATCCAGCCGGAGGACCAGGAGCCGGTCGACGTCCAGACCGCCATCGCGCCTGGCGCGGGCGACCGCCTGCCGACCCTGGCGCTCTCGCGCCGCAAGGGCTCGTGGATGCTGAGCCTGGGCGTGACGGTCCAAGGTCAGCGCGTCGACCTCGCGCCGATGATCTGGGACCTGTTGCGCAAGGACCGCCGCTGGCTCTATGCCGACGCAATCGCCGGCATAGCCGACGACGCCATCATCAGCTTGAAGGCGCCCGGCGGACGACGCCTGCATTCGACGGCGGCGCCGCTGAAACGCCTGATGCTCAACCTGCTGGATGTCCTAGTCGCGCAACGCTCACGGCGCGGCCCGGTGAAGCTCACTTCGTGGGAGGCGGCGCGGCTGGCGGCGCTCGACGTGCCGGACAGCCGCTGGCAGGTCTTCGGCGCCGACGAGCTGCGTACGATGTGGGAACGCCTGCGGGACGCGGGTCCGCCGCCGGCATCGATCGCGCCGGACGGTTTGGGGATCACGCTGCGCCCCTATCAACTGCAGGGTCTGGCCTGGCTCCAATATCTGGCGCGCCAGGAACTCGGCGGCATCCTGGCCGACGACATGGGCCTGGGCAAGACCGCGCAGGCGCTGGCCCATCTGATGGTCGAGAAGCAGGCCGGGCGGCTGACGGCGCCGGCGCTGGTCGTCGCGCCGACCTCCCTGATCTTCAACTGGACGCAGGAAGCCGTGCGGGTCGCGCCCGATCTGCGGGTGGCGACCTTGTCCGATCCGGCCGAGCGCGCGCAGGTGATGAAGCGTCTCGGCGACATCGACCTGCTGCTGTGCAGTTACGGCCTCGCGTGGCGCGAGGTGCGCGCGCTCTCGAAGCCGAAGTTTTCGGTGCTGGTGCTGGACGAGGCGCAAGCGGTGAAGAACCCCCGCTCGCGGGCGGCGCGGGCGCTTCGCCGGCTCCAGGCGAACCAGCGCCTGGTGCTCACCGGCACGCCGCTGGAGAACCACCTCGGCGAGCTCTGGACCCAGTTCGACTTCCTGATGCCGGGCTACCTCGGCGAGGCGCGCTCCTTCGCGCGGCACTGGCGCAAGCCGATCGAGCAGACCGGCGACGCGCGGCGCGCCCGGGAGCTGGCCTCCCGGGTCCGGCCCTTCATCCTCCGGCGCCTGAAGGAGGAGGTCGCCAAGGACCTTCCGCCGATGACCGTCCTCACCCAGCGCATCCCCTTGCAGGGACGTCAGCGCCAGCTGTACGAAAGCGTCCGGATCGGCGCCGACCACCTCGTGCGGCGGCTGTTGAAGGATTCGGAGATCTTCGGTACCGGCCTGATGTCGGTGCTGGACGCGATGTTGAAGCTGCGCCAGGTCTGCTGCGATCCGCGGCTGGTGCCGGGCATCACGCTCCCCCAGGGGATGGAAGCCGCCAAGCTGGCATGGATCCAGGAGAAGGTGCCCGAGATGATCGCCCAGGGGCGGACGATCCTGATCTTTTCCCAGTTCACCGGCATGCTGGCCCTGATCGAGGACGCGATGGCCGAACTGCGGATCCCGCTGATGAAGCTGACCGGCGAGACGCCGGAAGGCAGGCGGGGGGAGGTGGTCCGGCGCTTCCAGGCGGGCGAGGCGCCGCTGATGCTGGTCAGCCTGAAGGCGGGGGGTGTCGGTCTGACGCTGACGGCGGCGGACACCGTCATCCAGGTCGACCCCTGGTGGAACCCGGCGGTCGACGCGCAGGCGCACGCGCGGGCGCACCGGATCGGCCAGACCCGTCCGGTGTTCGTTCATCAGCTGGCGATCGAGGGCTCGATCGAGGAGCGGATGCTCGAACTGCAGGCCCGCAAGCGGGCGCTGGCGGACGGCCTGCTGGGCCGCGATGGGGGAGAACGTCTGGAGAAGTTCAGCGCCGACGAGATCGACCGGCTGCTGGCGCCGTTGCAGTCTCCGGACGACGAGGACTGACGGCGCGAGGGGACAAGCGCGGTGAGGGGGTCGGGGCCGCCGCCCGGAATTGGGGCGGCCCGGCTCCCGGAATCAGCGCTTGCGGTCGAAGCGCAGGGCGCGCGCGACGCTGCGGCGGTCGCAGCCCAGGCTGGCGACTTCGAAGGCTTCGTGCTTGCGACCCTTGTCGTGCTGCGCCAGTTCCGGCATCGGCAGGCGGCGCGGCTGGGATTCGGTGCGGGTTTGGGACTTCATCATGGTCGGGGACCTTCTTGGCTTTCAGGCGGCGTGGCGGGGGAAGACCGCTTGCAATGACCGCTTTGTGCCAGCTAACGCAAGCCGTCGGGAGGTCGTTGACAGCCTCCTCACAAATCTGAACAAAGCTCGCGCCATCGGCACGCGCCAGGCACCAAAACGGTGCTTTGGACGTATTGCGAACAGATTCGAGCCGAAGACATCTCGGCTAAGCTCCGGGCCCATGTCCGCCATTCCCTCTTCCTCGCCCGTGCCGGCGCCCGCTTCCGAGGGGTCGTCCGACCTGCTGGTCGCCTGCCTGTGCGCCGCCTGGTGCCGGACCTGCGACACCTATCGGGACGACTTCGCCACGCTGCGCCAGCAGCATCCGGGCGCCCGGTTCCTGTGGGTGGACATCGAGGACGATTCGGAACTGGTCGACGATCTGGAGGTCGAGACGTTTCCGACGCTGCTGATCGGCCAGGGGGAGCGGGTGTGCTTCATCGGGCCGGTGCTGCCCGGGCCGGCCGCGGCCCAGCGCTTGATCCAGGCCGCTCAGGACAACCCGGCGATGTCCGCCGCCAGTCCCAATGCGCCGGCCGGCACAGCCGCGGCCGCGCAATCGCTGCTGTCGCGTCTGCGGCAGTCCTGCTGAGCGGTTCCCCGACCCCGCGCGCTGCGCGCGCCCCTCACCCCCACCCTCTCCCGCAAGCGGGAGAGGGAGTGAGAATGCACCGAGCCATTCGTAGCAGGAGCACTGGGGTGGCACCCTCTCCCGCACTGCGGGAGAGGGTGGGGTGAGGGCCAGCGGCGGCGGAAGTGCGGCAGCCCGAGCGAGAATGACTCACCGCCAACCCCAAGGTCGGCTGTCCGCGCGACCCGCGGCAGGCCGGTGCATCGATGAACGTCCAATTCAAGAACTCGGTGGCTCGCGCCACGCCCATCCTGGCGCTAGATCGCGCCGCCTACCAGGCCCTGGCCCCGAAGCTGCCCAAGCGCACCCAGCAATGGCTGGCGACCTTGGGCTTCTCCGCCGCGCCGGACACCTTCGCCCTGGTGCCGGGCGAAGACGGCAAGCTGGCGCAGGTCTTCGCCGGCGTGGCCCACGCCGCCCACCCGTTCGCGCTGTCGGCACTGCCGCTCGCGCTGCCTGAAGGCGCCTACACGCTCTCGCCCGACGGCCTGCCGCTGCAGGACGAGGCCGCCGCCCTGTCCTGGGAACTGGGCTGCTACCAGTTCGACCTCTACAAGCCGCGCAAGCGCGAACCGGCGCAGTTGCTGATCAAGAGCAGCCCGGACGGCCAGCGCGGTCTGGCGATCGCCACCGCGATGACCGCGGTGCGCGATCTGGTCAACACGCCTGCCGAGCACATGGGGCCGGAAGAGCTGTCCAAGGCCGCGGCCGTCGTCGGCAAGCAGCACGGCGCGAAGTTCAAGGAGATCGTCGGCGACGACCTGCTGAAGAAGAACTTCCCGGCGATCCACGCCGTCGGCCGCGCGAGCACCCGCGCGCCGCGCCTGATCGAGCTGAACTGGGGCAGCGACAAGCATCCCCGGCTGACCCTCGTCGGCAAGGGTGTGTGCTTCGACACCGGCGGCCTGGACATCAAGCCCGCCGACGGCATGCGCCAGATGAAGAAGGACATGGGCGGCGCGGCCAACACGCTGGGCCTGGCCACGCTGATCATGGCGCTGAAGCTGCCGGTGCGCCTGCAGGTGCTGATCCCGGCGGTGGAGAACTCGATCAGCGGCAACGCCTACCGTCCGGGCGACGTGATCAAGACCCGCGCCGGCCTGCACATCGAGATCGGCAACACCGACGCCGAAGGCCGCGTGATCCTGTGCGACGCGCTGGCCTACGCCACCGAGTCCAGGCCCGAACTGATCATCGACCTGGCCACGCTGACCGGCGCGGCCCGCATCGCGCTGGGCGCGCAGCTGCCGGCGCTGTTCTCCAAGCACATGGACACGGCGCGCGATCTCGTCGACCTGGGCCTGAAGATGGACGACCCGCTGTGGCACATGCCGCTGTGGGCGCCGTACAAGGAAGGCATCACCTCCAGCATCGCCGACATCGTGAACACCGGCCGCAACGCGCTGGGCGGCGCGATCAACGCGGCCCTGTTCCTCGAGGCCTTCATTCCCGCCGAACAGGACTGGCTGCACATCGACCTGTTCGCCTGGAACGACATCGCGAGACCGGGTCGCCCGGTCGGCGGCGAAGCCCAGACGATCCGGACGCTGCTGGCCTACATCGAGGAACGTTTCAGCGCCTGATCACTCCCCCGCGCGCAGCCACGCGGCGGCGCGCTCCGCGATCATCAGCGTGGGCGAATTCGTGTTCCCGCTGGTGATCGTCGGCATGACGCTGGCGTCAATGACGCGCAGACCGGCCACCCCACGCACGCGCAGGCGGCTGTCGACGACGGCAGTCTCGTCGTCCGCCCGGCCCATGCGGCAGGTGCCGACCGGATGGAAGATCGTCGTCGCGATGTCGCCGGCCAGGCGGGCCAACTCCTCATCGGTCTGGAACTCCACGCCCGGCTTGTGCTCGCGCGGCCGGTAACGCGACAGCGCCGGCTGCTCGACGATGCGCCGCGTCAGTCGCAGACTGCGCGCAGCAATCTCGCGATCCTCGGCGGTGCTGAGGTAATTGGGCGCGATCAGCGGCGCATCGGCCGCATCCGCGCTGCGGATCGCCACCGTGCCCCGGCTCGTGGGATTCAGGTTGCAGACACTGGCCGTGAACGCGTTGAACGCGTGCAGCGGCTCGCCGAAGGCGTCCAGCGACAGCGGTTGCACGTGGTACTGCAGATCGGGCCAGTCCTTGTCCGGTCCGCTCTTCGCGAACGCGCCGAGCTGCGAAGGCGCCATGCTCATGGGCCCGGTGCGGCGCAAGGCGTACTCGAGTCCGATGCGCGCCTTGCCGAACCAGCTCGACGCCAAGGTGTTGAGCGTGCTGACGCCGTCGACCTGGAAGACCGCGCGGATCTGCAGGTGGTCCTGGAGGTTGGCGCCGACGCCGGGCAGGTCCTTCACGACCTCGATGCCGTGCTGTTGCAGCAGCGCCGCCGGCCCGAGGCCCGACAGCTGCAGCAGCTGCGGCGAACCGATCGCCCCGGCCGCGAGCAGCACTTCACCGCCCGGGTTCAAGCGGACCGTCTCCAGCCCCTGAGGCGTGCGCACGAGCACCCCGTCGCACCGGACCGCTCCGTCGACCTGCTCGAACAGCAGCCGCTGCGCGTGCGCGCCGGTCCACATCTCGAAGTTGGGGCGCCGGTAGCAGGCCGGCCGCAGGAAGGCCTTCGCCGTGTTCCAGCGCCAGCCGTTGCGCTGGTTGACCTCGAAGTAGCCGACGCCCTCGTTGTTGCCGCGATTGAAGTCCGGCGTCGCGGGAATGCCGGCTTCCTGGGCCGCCGCCGCGAAGGCGTCCAGCACTGCCCAGCGCAGCCGCTGCTTCTCGACCCGCCACTCTCCGCCGTGCCCATGCATGGCAGGGTCGAAACCGGGCGGACGTTCGGCGCCGTCGTCCAGTCGCCAATGGTCCTCATGCTCACGGAAATACGGCAGCACCGCGTCCCAGCGCCACGCCTCGTCGCCGGCCGCGTCGGCCCAGCCGTCGTAGTCGCGGGTCTGGCCCCGCATGTAGATCATCCCGTTGATGCTCGAGCTCCCGCCCAGCACCTTGCCGCGGGGGTAGCGCAGGCTGCGCCCGTTCAGGCCCGCGTCGGGCTCCGTCTTGAACAGCCAGTCCGTGCGCGGATTGCCGATGCAGTACAGGTAGCCGACGGGGATGTGGATCCAGTGGTAGTCGTCGCGGCCGCCGGCCTCGAGCAGCAGCACGCGCTTGGACGTGTCGGCGCTGAGCCGGTTGGCGAGCAGGCAGCCGGCGGTGCCGGCGCCCACGACGATGTAGTCGAAGCGGCCCGAGGCGGTCTCGAGCGCCGCTTCGCGGTCTTTGCTTGGGTTGTCTCCGCCCATGTCTCTCTTGTCGTGACGGGTCTGTGAAGACCCATGCTGACCGAGCCACGGGCGGCAGGCAACCACGTTGTCACCAAGAGCCGATGGGCTCTTCTTCCGGCCGCTCCGCAGTGCGCCCGTTCAGCGCGTACCAGTCGATGCGCCGCGTCAGCGTCATGACCGCCGCCAGCACCGCGAAGAGCAGCGAGGCGCCGACCACCAGCGAGGCCTTCTCCAGGTTCAGCAGGATGAACAGCGCACCGTAGAGCACCGCCACCAGCGCGCCGAACCCCAGCCCGCGCAGCGCCGTGCCGAGCATGGCCGCCCCGTAGAAGGTCAGCAACCCGATCGCCGCGCCCGCCGCCAGCGCATAGGACAGCGCGAAGCTCAGGTGTTCCGACAGGCTGAGCAGCAGCAGGAAGAACAGCGTCATCGCCAGACCCACCAGCAGGTACTGCACCGGGTGGACGCGGCGGCGTGACAGCAGTTCCAGCAGGCCCACGCTGACGAAGGTGAGCACGATGAACATGAGGCCGTACTTGATGGCGCGGTCGCTCATCACGTAGGGGTTGACCGGGTCGATCATGGAGAACGCCAGTGTGTCGGCCACGATGCCCGAGGCTTGTTCGCGCCCGGGCACCGGGTTCGGTGCATAGGCGCGACCGGCATCGGGGTCGCGCTCGACACCGGGCAGCGAGAACCCGGCCAGCAGGTCACGCGGTGCCGTCGTGGCGAGCTCGGTGACCTGCCACTGCGCCTCGAAGCCGCGCTCGCTGATGGTCTTGGACATCGGGAGGAAACGTCCGCCGAAGCTCGGATGCGGCCAGTTCGAGCGCAGCTTGACCTGTGTCACCGAGGCGGCGGGCACGATGCCGAAGTCCGTCATTCCCACCAGGTTGATCGCGAACGACAAGGTCAGCGGCTGATCCACCGCCTGGTCCGGAAGCGACGCATGGAAGCCGTGCGCATAGCTGTCATGACGGGTGCCAGGCCGGACCTGCAGGGCCTGGGCGCCGCGCTTGACGTTCACGGCGCGCAGCCCCCGGGCGTCGCTGACGGCGAACATCACCCGCGGGTCCTCGCAGCTGACCTCGCCCTTGTGTTCCGCCACCGGCGTCAGCGCGCCGAGCGAGGCCCATTGCGCCTGCAGCGTCACCTCGCCGGCGTAGCCATTCACCTTGAACAGGCCGCGCTCGCGCTGCTCCTGGTTCAGCGCACCGTCGACCTTCAGTTCGGTCGGCACCGCCGAGAGCACGAAGTCGCGCCGCTCCGGGGTCTTCGTGAGGTCCTTGCCAGTGCCGCTGACGGACTCCCACTCCTCCGTGCAGCTGCGTTGCACCATCGGACCCAGCAGGACCTGCGGCCCCGCCTGGGCGGCGGCAACGCCGGCCTCGGCAGCGCGCTGGCGATTCTGGCGCTCGTCCACCAGCCAGCCGATCCGCAACAGCACGAACAGCAGCATCAGCGTCACGCCGCCCAGGATCACCAGCTTCCACCACAGCGCCTTCATCTGCATCTCCTTCTCCTTGCCCATCGGCAGTCCACGGAAGGCAGCAGTCTCGGCAGCGGTCGTGAGCTCAGGACGAAGTTTGTGAGGTCGCGGTGAAGAGCGGGAAGGCGAGCCGTACCCGCAGGCCGGGTTCGGCGGGTTCGAAGCGCAACTCGCCGCGGTGCAGGCCGGCGATCTGGCGCACGATCGCCAGGCCTAGGCCGGACCCCTTGCGCAGGCTGCCCGGCCGGGCGGTCGAGAAGAAGCGCTCGCCCAGTTGCGCGAACGCGCCTGCAGGCACGCCGGGGCCGTGGTCGCGCAACTCGAAGAAGGCGCGGGAGCCGTGCGCATCGGTGGCGGACTCGATGCCCACCTGCAGCGCCAGTTCGGAACCCGCCGGGGCGAAGTCGATCGCGTTCGTCAGCAGGTTGCTGATGGCCAGCGCCAGCATCTCGGCGTCGGCCTGCAGCGCCACCGCGTCGCGGCGCAGCCAGCGCACCGCCAGCCCCTGCTGGGCCAGCCGGTCGCCGAGCAAGGACAACGCCTCGTCGACCGCACCGACCAGCGCCACCGGGCGCGGATGTTCGGGCCCGCGACTCAGTTCCAGCGTGGACAAGGCCAGCAGCCGCTCGACCAGTTCCGTCATGCGCTCGCTCTGCGACACCACCTGCGCGGCAAAGCGCTGCCGGTCGGCGTCCGGCAGTTCATCCTGGAGCAGTTCGCCCGCGCCGCGCAGCGCCGCCAGCGGGCTCTTGAGTTCATGGGTCAGCGCGCGCACCAGGTGTTCGAGGCGTTCCCGACCGTCGAGCCGCTCGCGCATCGCATCCATCGCCTGGGCCAGGTCGCCCAGTTCGCCGGGCACCTTCGGCGGCGCCTGCCGCTGCCCGAGCTGGACCTCCTGCGCATACCGCCGCAGCCGCCGCACCGTGAGGATCATCCACGCGGTCACGGCCACGCCGACGGCCAGCGACACGGCCAGCAAGCCCAGACCGGCGATCCAGATGCGACGCTCGGCGCGGAAGATGATCTGCTGCACGGCGGCCGCCGGCTTGGCGACGGTGACGACGCCGATCGTCCGTCCGTCCACGCGCACCGGCGCTGCGACGTACATGACCGGACTGCCCTGCGCGTCCTTGCCGTTGCCCAGGTCGCCGGCGTTGCCGTAAGGCGTCAGCCGCTCGGGCGTCGAGCGCGCGCCGTACTCGCCCCGGAGCGTACGGGCCACGTCGTTCCAGGCCGAATAGTCCTGGCCCACCGCCGGGATCGGGCTGGTGTCGAGCACGACGCGCCCGGCCTGGTCCGTCACGTAGATCCGGAAATCCAGCGTGCGCTTGCGGGCGCTGAGGATGCGGGCGTCGACCGGGCGCTCGGCATAGTCGCGCACCCGCTGCGCGAAGCGCGTGCCAGTGAGGTCGCCGCCGGGCGGCATCGCGGCGAGGTCGTCGCGCGCCAGCTCCGCCACCAGGTTGGCGGTGTCGACCATCATGTCCTCCATCACCTCGCGCACGCTGGGCTTGAATTCGCCCAGCACGACGCGCAGCAGGATGAAGGCGCTCAGCCCCGCCACCAGGAAGAAGCCGAGGAACAGTCGCAGGCCGAGGCGCATCCGCCGTCACTCCAGCGAATAGCCCATGCCGCGGTGCGTGCGGATCGGGTCGAGGTCGGGCCGCACCTGGCGCAGCTTGGCGCGCAAGGTCTTGATGTGGGTGTCCACGGTACGGTCGCCACTGTCGGCGTCCATGCCCCAGACGGCGTCGAGCAGGCTGTCCCGGCTGTGGATGCGTCCGGGCGCCTTCAGCAGTTTCAGCATCAGGCCGAGCTCGCGGCGCGTGAGCGGCAGCAGCTCGCCATGGAAGCGCACGCGGGAGCCTTCGGCCTCGACGACGAAGCCGGCCACCGCCGGCGCGGCCGGTTCCGCCGGTGCCTGGGCGCGGCGCAGGAGCGCCCGCACCCGCGCGACCAGTTCCCGGTTGCTGAAGGGTTTGGCCAGGTAGTCGTCGGCGCCCAGCTCCAGGCCCAGCACCTTGTCGCCCTCCTCGCTGCGGGCGCTGAGGACCAGCACCGGCAGGCGCGCCAGCGGGCCCTGGCGCAACTCGCGGCACAGGTCCAGGCCGTTGCCGTCCGGCAGGCCGACGTCGAGGATCGCCAGGTCCGGCGCGTTCGCGGCCAGTGCCGAACGCGCCTCGTGCAGCCAGCCGCAGGCGCGGACCCGGTAGCCCTCCCGCTCCAGCACGAAGCAGACGGTCTGGGCGATCGCGGGGTCGTCCTCCAGCAGCAGGACCTGGCCCGCAAACGGTGCAGGCGACGGCGGAGACGAAGCGGGCGACGTGGCGGTGGAAGACGTGCTCATGTCCGCGATCATCGCGGACTTGCGCCGGGCTTCCCGTCGGCCAGCCCGCGCAGGTAGCGCAAGCCTTCGGCGGCGCGCGGGCCGTACCAGCTGATCAGCTCGCCGTCGACCAGCCGCACCCGGGCGTTCGGACAGAGCGCTTGTGCCTCGGCCAGATGCTCCTCGCCGAAGCGGTAGGGCTCGGAGCTGAGCAGCAGCTCGTCGATGTCCGCCAGCCAAGGTTCGTCGCCGGTCACGACCGGGTAGCGCGCCGCGCCGTGCGGACCGCCGTCGACCGGCGGCCAGGTGTGCCATCCCACCTCCGCGAGCATGCGAGCGATGTAGGTGTCCCGGGCCACCGTCATCCAAGGCGCGCGCCAGATCAGGTAGAGCACCCGGCGTCCGGCCTGCGCCGCGGGATGGGAGGCGACGAAGGTCCGGCAGGCCGCGAGTTCCTCCCGCAACCCGGCGGCGAGGCGTCCGGCCCGGTCACGAAGATCGGGGACATCCGGCAGCGCTCCTTCGAGGTAGGAAATTTCGTCCGCCGACGCCACTTTTCTGCCGACGGGTTCAGACCTGACCCCCAGTTCGGCGGCAAAAACCTCCACCATCTCGACGATCTGCGCGATCAAGCGGAGGTTGTCTTCCGGGCCGCACGGGTGCGTCACCACCAAATGGGGGATGAAAGCGCGCAGGGCCTCCACGGTCTCGAGGCGGTTCTCGTCCACGTTGACCACCACATGGGTGGGGGCCAGCGCCCTGACCTTGGGGAGGTTGACGTCCTTCGTCCCACCGATCTTTGATATTGCTGACACCGCCGGCGCGGGGTGAATGCAAAAACCGGTGCGGCCGACGATCCAGGGGCCCAATCCGAGTGCGAACAGCAGTTCCGTCACCGAAGGGACGAGCGAGACGATGCGCAGACGCGGCGTGGCGGCAAGCTCGTCCGGAAGGGGGAGTGGCGGTGCGATGGGCGACACGTTGTGCGATTTCAGCAGGATTGCATCCGCATAGTGGAAAACACCGAGGCAGATCGGACGACTCGGGAGTCTGATTTGCCCCACCAAAGCGCCGGAGGCGGAGATTGTTGAGCGCTTCCGACACTGCTCGGGGTTTGTGCGCATAAGCTGAAAAACAACAACCAGCTTGACGCGTTGCGAACCGCCAATCCTGTCACACATAATCGGATCGCCTGAATGCAGCGCCTTCGTATGAGTGGTTCACGATGGGTTGAAGCAGCACATTGGGTTATTTGGTTTTGAAAGGGCTTCCCCCATGGGAAACAAGCTATACGTGGGCAACCTCGCCTACAGCGTGCGAGACGAGTCGCTCCAGGAGGCATTCGCGCCATTCGGCACCGTCATTTCCGCCAAGGTCATGATGGATCGTGAGACCGGACGTTCCAAGGGCTTCGGCTTCGTGGAAATGTCGACGGACGATGAAGCGCAGGCTGCCATCAACGGCATGAACGGTCAGGCCCTCGACGGCCGCGCGATCGTTGTCAACGTGGCTCGTCCGCGTGAAGACCGTCCGGGCGGCGGTGGCGGCTTCGGCGGCGGCGGTGGCCGCAGCGGTGGTGGCGGCTTCGGCGGCGGCGG
>NZ_DASVNZ010000247.1:0-8330 GCF_036486225.1 Roseateles sp.
GAAGTCGTCGACCGGCTTCGACGACATGGATGACGATATTCCGTTCTGACCGATCCCGTTCTGATCGCGCCGGCGCTCGCCTGGTCGATGTCTGAACGCAAGAGGCCCGCTGGCATCACTGCCGCGGGCCTCTTTCATTGCCGGTCAGTCAGCCGGCGTCCCTCATCACTTCAGAAGAAATAGCAGTTCGGCTGGATACGCGTGTTCGGGCAGAACACCTCGTCGACGTAGGTCCGCTTGTCCCACAGCGAGAAGTCATAGCCGTTGAAGATCAGCGAGAACACCGGGTCGTTCGAGGTCGCGATGTGCGCGTACCCCGTCGGGCCATGGATGTAGTGCTTCGGGTCCCCGATCGTCATCGTCAGGTCGATGGACCAGAACGCGTTCGCGAGGTCCGCCTTGAAGCTCGGCCACAGGTCCGACCCGTTCACGACGAACAGGTTGTTGGGCAGGGTGTCCAGCCCCATCAGCTGCACCGGCGCCAGCTTGCTGACTTCGCCCAGCGCGTTGTAGGCCGCGCGCACGCCGTCGGCGATGGCCTGGTCGACGTAGTGGTCGACGACCGCATCCACCACGATGTTGACGAAGGGGATCCAGTCCAGGCTGGTGTCGCAGGTGTAGCTCGGCGTCACCGAGAAGTTCTCGACGTTGGCGAAGGTGAACACGCCGGTGTACGGATCGATCGTGCCGTTGACGCGGGTCGACGAGTTGATCGTGGCCTGCACCGTGCAGCTCACCGAGATGCCGAGCTTGGACTGCTGCACCCGGACCGAGCCGGTCGCCTGCAGACCCCAGAACGACGCGACGCCGTTCTTCAGCTGGAAGTAGACCGGACCGTTGACGCTGGCCGACGCGCTGTTGGCGACGGCGCCGCTGACCGATTGCAAGGCGTCCTTGATCTTGGGCTGGATGCCCGACTTGATCTTGGCCATCACCGAGGCCTGCGCTTCGGCGATCGGCCGGTAGACGCTGCCGGCCTGGGCCTGGTCGAAGCGCGTGTTGCGGCCGTCCGGCAGGATCAGCGTGCCGCTGTAGATGTTGGTGCTGGCGAAGGCGGACAGCGAGGTCAGGCCGCTCAGGGCCATCGCGGCGATGACGCCGAATCGGGACAGAGTACGTTTCATGACAGAGAAGCTCCCTTGTTGAGTGGCCCAGCGACGGCCCCGTCCGGACACTCGGGCGCGGATCAAGCCGTGGGAGGACGCTCACGCCGCGACCGGACATGCGGCGGCCCAGCGAGGGTCGCGTCGCTTCATTCCTGTCTTGGTGGAGCCCTCCCTTGGGCTTGTCCGCGTTGTTGTCTGGTGTCGGACAGCGACGGCGCTTTCCGCGCCTGTCGCGGGGCCATGCTAGCGAGGGCTTTTCACGGCCTCGCGCAGTGGAAACCCTGTCAGGGATTCGAGCGTTCGAACTGAAGCTCGTCGGCTCACGCGTCCTTAACGACGCTGAGGGTCAGGTCCAGTTCCACGCTCGCGTTCTTCGGCAGCGCGTAGACCCCGACCGAGGTTCTCACATGCGTGCCCGCCTGACCGAGGACCTGCACCAGCAGCTCCGACGCGCCGTCGGCCACTTCGCTCAGTTGGGTGAAGTGCTCGGCGCACTGCGTGAACACGTTGAGGCGCAGGATCTGCTGCACCGCGTCCAGCGATCCGAGCGAACGCTGCAGCAGCACCAGCGCGCGCATCGCGCAGATCTTCGCGGCGTGCTGGGCGCGGGCCAGGTCCACCTCGGCGCCGACGCGGCCGGTGACCACCACGGTGTCCTTCACGCGCGGCACCTGGCCGCTCACGTAGACGGTCTGGCCGTCGCGCATCAGCGGCTGATAGTTGCCGCCGGCCTTGATCTCGCCGTCGAAGTCGTAGCCCAGTTGCTGGGCGGCTTGGGTGAGGGCCTGGTCTCTGCTCATGGTGTGCTCGTCGGATGTCGAATGGGAATGGTCCCATTCTGACGCGCTCACCCCTTGTGATCCGTCCTCACGTCCATCACCACCAGGCCGACGAGCATCACCAGCGGTAATAGCAGCGACCAGAACTTCCACCCCGCATAGGCGAAGGCGCCGGACAGCGCCCCGACCGCGAAGGCCAGCACCGGCCAGATGAAGCGCTTCAGCCGGTCCCGCACCTCCGGTCCCGCGGCGCCGCGCAGCAGGTCCACGCTGTCGATCACGACCTGCGTGACGTTGCCGGTCATCACCGTCGTCGGCGTCAGCGCTGGCCAGGCCAGTCGCCCCGCCGCGTTCTGAACGCCCATTGCGGCCGTCATGAACAGGCCCGTCGCCATCGCCCACGGCGCATCCGGCGCGAGCGCCGCACCCGCCGGCACGCTGCAGACCAGCGCCACCAGCAGCAGCACCGTCTGCATCACCAGCAGCGGCCGGCTCGCCACCGTCTTGGTCCGCTCGCAGCGCAAGGCCACCAGGCGCGACAGCGCCACGGCGACGATGAAGGTCGGGAACACCAGCAGCTTCAGCAGCACGCTGTTGGCGCTCGCGCGGCTCAGCTCCGCACCGATCAGCACGAAGTTGCCCGTCACGTGCGCCGTGAACAGCCCGAACAGCGCGACGAAGCCCACCGTGTCCACATAGCCGCCGATGAAGCCCAGCGCGAGGCTCGCCAGCAGCAGCTTCTTTGCGCCGGTCATGCTGTCCCCTTGCGCTCGAGCACCGCGATCCTCGCCGCCATCGCCAGTGCGCAGATCAGCCCGAGGTGCTCGAAGAACGCGTTCTTCGCCATGAAGCGCGCCTGCCCGTCCAGGGCCCAGAAATTGTTGGCGACCAGCATCGCCACCAGCGTCAGCACGCCCAGCGCGCCGGCCGCGAGCCACACCTGGCGGTTGACGATCAGCAGTACCGAGCCGATCAGCTCCACTGCGATCGCCAGCACCGCCCACAACGCCGCCGGCTGCAGGCCGAAGTGCGCCTGCTCAGCGACCGCGCCGGGGAAGTCCATCGCCTTGTCGATGCCGCCGATCAGGTAGGCCGAGGCCAGCCCCACCCGAAGCAGGCACCCGAAGGTGGGCCATTGGAGGATCCGCTCCACCCATTGCGGGGCGACGGGGGAGGAGGTCTTCATCGCTTGGAATTCGCTCATCTCAGCTTGTTCATCACAGGTCGCTCTTCACAGCGCGCTCACCGCATGCGGCCGATCACACCGCCCAGCACGCGCAGCCCAGCGCGCCCCAGAAGCCGCGCAGGTCCGACGCCGGAATCTCCGACGCCCACGCGTTCGCATGCGCATGGCCGTGGACACCGCAGGCGGTGTCGCAGCACGCGACGCGCTGCATCGCCGCCTGCAGCGGCTTGCCTTCTGCGCCCCACGCACCGTAGCCGCCGAAACGCCGCACCGGCGACCAGTCCGGCATCGCCGGCGGCGGCGCCGAGTCGTCGAGCTCGGCGAATTCGCCCGCGCCCCACACCACCTTGCCGCCGACCATCGTCAGCAGTGCGCTCGTGTCGGCGATCTCCGATTCCGGGCAGCCGAAGAAATCGCGGTCCGGCACGACCAGGTCGGCCAGTTGTCCCGCAGCGATCTGGCCCTTGTTGCCCTGCTCGTTCGAGAACCAGGTGACGTTCTCCGTCCACATCCGCAGCGCCGCCTCTCGGTCCAGGCAGTTGCGCTGCGGCGTGATCTGCAGCCCGCCGACGGTCCGTCCCGTCACCAGCCACGACAGCGACACCCACGGGTTGTACGAGGCCACCCGCGTCGCGTCCGTCCCCGCCGACACCTTCATGCCCCGGCGCAGCATCTCCGCCACCGGCGGCGTCGCCTCGGCGGCGCGCGCGCCGTAGCGCTCGACGAAGTACTCGCCCTGGTAGGCCATGCGGTGCTGCACCGCCACGCCGCCGCCCAGCGCGGCGATGCGATCCATCGAGCGCGTCGAGATCGTCTCCGCATGGTCGAAGAACCAGTTCAGCCCGTCGATTGGCGTGTCGCGGTGGACCTTCTCGAAGACGTCGAGCGAGCGCGAGATCGTCTCGTCGTAGGTCGCATGCATGCGCCACGGCCATCGGTTCTGGACGAGGATGCGCACGACCTCCTCGAGCTCGCCTTCCATCTGGTCCGGCATGTCCGGCCGCGGCTGACGGAAGTCCTCGAAGTCGGCGGCGGAGAACACCAGCATCTCCCCCGCGCCGTTGTGGCGGAAGTAGTCGTCGCCCTGCTTGTAGGTGACCGATTGCGCCCAGTGGAGGAAGTCCTCCTTCTCCTGTCCCGCCTTCTGGGTGAACAGGTTGTAGGCCAAGCGGATCGTCAGCTGTCCGGCGTCGGACAGCTTCTGGATGATCTGGTAGTCCTCGGGATAGTTCTGGAATCCGCCGCCGGCGTCGATCGCGCCGGTGACGCCGAGCCGGTTGAGCTCGCGCATGAAGTGGCGCGTGCTGTTGAGCTGGTACTCGGGCGGCAGCTTCGGACCCTTGGCCAGCGTCGCGTAGAGGATGGACGCGTTCGGCTTGGCCAGCAGCAGGCCCGTGGGGTTACCCGCGGCGTCACGCAGGATCTGGCCGCCCGGAGGCTCGGGCGTCTCGCGCGTGTAGCCGACGGCCCGCAGCGCGGCGCCGTTCAGCAGCGCGCGGTCGTAGAGGTGCAGCAGGAAGACCGGCGTGTCCGGCGCAAGGGCGTTGAGCTCGTCGATGGTCGGCAGGCGCTTCTCGGCGAACTGGTGCTCGGTGAAACCGCCCACCACGCGCACCCACTGCGGCGCGGGCGTGATGTCGACCTGCGCCTTCAGCATGGCCATCGCGTCGGCCAGGCTGCGCACGCCGTCCCAGCGCAGCTCCATGTTGAAGTTGAGCCCGCCGCGGATGATGTGCAGGTGGTTGTCGATCAGGCCCGGCAGCACGCCGCGCCCCTTCAGGTCGATGCGGCGCGTCGAAGCGCCCGCGAGCGCCAGGATCTCCTGGTTCGCGCCGACGGCCTGGAAGCGGCCGTCCTTGATGGCCACGGCCGTGGCGCTCGGCCGCGTGCGGTCCAGCGTCGTGAAGCGGCCGTTGAACAGCACCAGGTCGGGCGTGGTCGTCTCAGACATCGTGGGTCTCCGTGGTCTTCCTTGCCTTCTCGCAGCCCGGCATCTGCCCGAACATGTGCGGGCGCACCTTCTGTTCGATCCAGCTCGCCTGGTGCGTGTCGCGCTGCAGCCATTGACGCACCAGCGGCGGGATCTGCTCGCCGGCGAGTATGCCCAGCAGACCCACGAGCGCGATCACCGGCGGCGCCGGCGATCGCACGTTGAGCACGCCGTAGATCACCCCGACCAGCAACCCGACGGCGGCCGACAAAACGTATGCATTCATGAGAGCCGCCTTCCTGCGGATGTGCCGATCGGGGAAATGCGTCTGCGCAGACGCGTGACGACGCCGATCAGCCCTCGTGGGCGCCGAACATCGACTTGGCGTAGTGGATGCCGATGCCGTACGAGCCGCCGACCTTCTTCGCGATGCCGGTGGTCAGCTCGTAGGTCTCGCCGCGCGCCCAGTCGCGCTGCAGCTCCAGCAGGTACTGCAGCGCCGTCATCGGCTGCGCGCCAGCCTGCACCATGCGTTCGACCGCGCGCTCATGCGCTTCGACCGAGACGTCGCCGCAGGCGTCGGTGATCACGTAGACCTCGAAGCCCTGGTCGAGCGCCGAGAGCGCCGGACCCACGATGCACACGCTGGTCCACAGGCCCGCCAGCACGATGCGCGGCTTGCCGATGCGGTTGATCTCCTCGATCACCGCCGCGTCCTCCCAGGTGTTCATCGAGGTGCGGTCCAGCAGCTTCTGGCCGGGGAAGGGCGCGGTGATCTCCTCGAACATCGGGCCGGAGAAGCTCTTTTCGGCCACCGTGGTCAGGATGGTCGACACGCCGAAGCCGGCGGCCGCCTGTGCCACCAGCGACGCATGGGTGCGCAGCTCGTTGGCGGAGATGGAGTGCGTGGCGAAAGCCATCTGCGACTGGAAGTCGATCAGGACCAGGGTGTGGTCCTTCGGGTTCAGCAACTTGGCGCCGGGGGTGGGCTTGGCGATGGGGGTCATGGAACTCTCCGTCAGGGAATGGGGGAAATCGGTCAGGACTTGGCGAACGCCAGCAGATCGGCGTTCAGCTGGTCCTTGGCGGTCACCGCCAGGCCGTGGCTGCCGCCCTTGTAGACCTGGAGCGTCGCCTTCGGCGCGAGCTTCACGGACAGCTCGGCGGAGTGGCCGATCGGGACGATCTGGTCGTCATCGCCGTGGATGATCAGCGTGGGCACGTCGATCTTCTTGAGGTCTTCGGTGAAGTCGGTTTCGGAGAACTGCTTGATGCAGTCGAACTGCGACGCGAGCGAGCCCTGCATGCCCTGCAGCCAGAAGCTGTCGCGCGCGCCCTGCGACACGACGGCGCCGGGGCGATTGGCGCCGAAGAATGGCGTGGTCAGGTCCTTGTAGAACTGCGAGCGGTCCTTGCGCACGCCGTCGCGGATGCCGTCGAAGACCTCCTTGGGCAGGCCGTCCGGATACGCGGCGGACTTCATCATCGTGGGCGGCACGGCGCCCACGAGCACGACCTTGGCCACGCGCTTCGTGCCGTGGCGGCCGACGTAGCGGGTGACTTCGCCGCCGCCGGTCGAATGGCCGACCAGGATGGCGTCCTTGACGTCCAGCTCGTCGAGGACCGCCGCCAGGTCGTCGGCGTAGGTGTCCATGTCGTTGCCGTTCCAGGTCTGGCTGGAGCGTCCGTGGCCGCGACGGTCGTGCGCGATCACGCGGAAGCCGTGCTGACCGAGGAACAGCATCTGGTCTTCCCAGGCGTCGCTGCTGAGCGGCCAGCCGTGCGAGAAGACGACGGGTTGGCCGGCGCCCCAGTCCTTGTAGAAGATCTGGGTACCGTCCTTGGTAGTGACGTAGCTCATGGGGGCTCCTGGCAGGGGGTGGGTATCGCCCCATCGTAGGAACCGTCGCGTACCGCTACCAGCCGCCGATGGCGCACCCGCCGCTCTCCCGTCGGAGGCAGGCGGGCGTGACAACCCCGTTGCGGCCGGGAGCCGGACGGATCACAGGCGCAGCAGACCGCGCTTGAGCGCGAGCACGACGGCATGCGTGCGGTCGCGCGCGTCGAGCTTGGACAGGATGGTCTTGACCCGCGCCTTGATGGTGTCCTCGGACAGCGAGAGCAGGCCGCCGATCTCGCGGTTGCTGCGGCCCTGCGCGATGTGCTCCAGCACGTCGATCTCGCGGCCGGAGAGCTGTTCCTGGCCGGCGTGGGCGGCGATCTCCTGCGCCACCTCGTTGGGGATCCAGCGGTTGCCGCGGTGCACGGCGCGGATCGCGTCCAGCAGCTCGGTGCGCAGCTGCGTCTTCAGCAGGTAGCCGCTGGCGCCCAGCTTCAGCGCCTGCCAGGCCTGGCCGTCGGACTTGAAGGTGGTCAGCACGATCACCCGCGCGGCCGGGCTCAGCGCGCGCAGCCGCGCCAGCGCCTCCAGCCCGTCCATGCCCGGCATCTGGATGTCCATCAGCGTGACGTCGGGCCGCAGCCGTTCGAAGGCCTGCAGGCCCTGCCAGCCGTTGTCGGCCTCGCCCACCGGCGTCATGTCCGGCTGCTCGCCCAGCACCGCGGCGATGCCCTCCCGCATCAGCGGGTGGTCGTCGACCGTCAGGACGCGGATGGGTTCGGACGCGGGCAGCATGGCCGCGATCATAGGGTCGCCCCCTGCCGGACGTCCCTGTTCCAGGGGGCCGATACCCTTTCGGGTAAACGTTGTCGACTCGACCGGGGCTATCGCGGTGCAGCATCGCTTCCGATGATCGGCGCAGTCTCTGAGGGGAGCGCTTTCAAGCCCTCCCCGGCGCCCGTCCTCCACGGTCCGCCTTGCCCCTTCACCGTCCTTCACCGCCCCGGGAGCCGTCCATGTCCCTGATCGAGCGCCTCCATGCCGTCCCGGACGCCGTCCTCGACGCCATCGTCCTCCACCGCAACCCGCTGCTGCGCGCCGGCATCGCCGCCGCGCTGTCGCCGTTCTTCCGCGCCCACGATGCCGGCGACGACGCCGGCCTGATCGCCGAGTCCGGCGTGCTGCCGACGCTCGCCGCCGGACCGTCCGGTCGCGTCGAGCCGATCCGACTCGTCGTCGCCGACCATGAGGGCGCCCTGCAGGCGCTGGCGGGCCTGCCGCGGCGCACGTCCCTGGTCGGGCTCGGCGCGAACGCCAATCACGGCAATCACGGCAGCCATGGCGGATTCGGCGGTCCTGCCGGCGGCGGCGGCCTGCCCGGTCCGCATTGGCTGGTCGTCAGCCCGGTGGCGCACGGCGGCCGGGTCCGCCAGGCGATGGCCGCGGGCGTGCTGGGCTACGTGCACGCCGCCTGCGCGCTCGAGGAGTT
>NZ_DASVNZ010000249.1:0-20852 GCF_036486225.1 Roseateles sp.
CGGCACGCAGGACGGGCTCTACCGCTTGCCGCCGGGTGCGCCAGGTGCGCCGGCGCCAGGCGTGCAGGCCGTGCCCGGCACACATGGCGCGCCGGCTGGTCAGACCGCGCCGATCCGGCTCCGGCAGGAAGGCGGCCAACCCTTGACCGGCGACGTCAACGCGATCTCCGAGACCGAGGACGGCGGCCTGTGGGTCGGCACCGAGAAGGGCCTGTACCGCCTCCCTCCCGGCGGCACGGAGCTGGTCGTCGCACGCGCGCGGCCGGGCCGCGACATGAGCCACCACTCGATCGTCGGCCTGCTGGTCGACTCGAAGCAGCGCCTGTGGGTGGACACCGCGGCGGGGCTGCACCTGCTCACCCGCTGGGACGGCCGCGACGCGGAGTTCGACCGCATCAGCGAGAAACACGGCGTGATCGGCCGCTCGTTCGGCGCCAACCTCCTCGAGGACGGCGAGGGACGCATCTGGTCGCAGAACTTCGTCTACGACCCGGTCAAGGACAACTACTACGAGCTGACCAACGCCGACGGCGTCGACATCGGCACCGGCTGGTTCCGCGCCTACCTGAAGACGCGGGACGGCCGGCTGCTGTTCGGCGGCAGCAAGGGCGTGCTGGTGGTGACGCCGGAGCGCTTCGAGGCCTGGGCGTATCAGCCCGCGCTGGTGGCGACGGAACTGCGCGTGGACGGCCAGCGCCTGGCCGCCGGCAAGCTGCCGGAGGACGGCCTGACCATCGGTGCCGACAACCGCAGCTTCAGCGTCGAGTTCGCCGCGCTCGACTTCAGCGAGCCCGAACGCAACCGTTATGCGTACCAGCTGGAGGGCTTCGATCCGGAGTGGATCAGCACCGGCGCCGACCTGCGCGTGGCGGTCTACACCAACCTCGATCCGGGCAGGTACCGGCTGCGCGTGCGCGGCACCAACCGCAACGGCGTGTGGAGTCCGCTGGAGCTCGACATCCCGGTGCGCGTGATGCCGGACTGGTGGCAGACCTGGTGGGCGCGCACGCTCGGCGGCGCGACGCTGATCGCGCTGGTCTACCTGCTGGTCGCGCTGCGGACCTCCTACCTGCGGCGCTCGCAGATGGCGCTGGAGATCAAGGTGCGGGCGCGGACGGCCGAGCTCGAGCGGCTCTCGCTCGACCTGCAGGCGAAGACGGTCGCGCTGGAGGAGTCCAGCCTGTCCGATCCGCTGACCGGACTGCGCAACCGGCGTTTCCTGACGCAGCACATCGACGCGGACGTGGCGCTGGCCGTGCGCCGTCACGAGCAGGCGCGCGGCAACAGCGGCAACAGCGGCGAGGCACCGCCGGACGACGGCGACCTGATCTTCTTCCTGCTCGACCTCGACCACTTCAAGGCGCTGAACGACCGCCTCGGCCACGCGGCCGGCGATGCGGTGCTGCAGCAGATGCGCGCGCGGCTCACGACCGTGTTCCGCGAGGCGGACTACCTCGTCCGCTGGGGCGGCGAGGAGTTCCTGATCGTCGCGCGCGACACCTCGCGGGCGCATGCGGCGGAACTCGCCGAGCGCGCGCGGCTGCAGGTCAGCGGCGCGCCGTTCGACCTCGGCGAAGGCCGGACCGTGGATGTGACCTGCTCGGTGGGCTTTGCCGCCTTCCCGCTCGCGCGGGCCTTCCCCCGCGCGCTCGATTGGGCCGCGACGATCGCCCTGGCGGACGAGGCGCTCTACGCGGTCAAGCGCGCAGGGCGCGACGGATGGGAAGGCGTGCTGGACGCGCCCGCGACGGACGAGGACGCGCTACGCCGCCGTGCGCGCGGGCCCTTGGGCGAGTGGCTCGACAGTGGCGCGCTGCGCGTCCTCCGCTCCGGACGGACCCC
Organism: Roseateles sp.; assembly: GCF_036486225.1. Classification (GTDB taxonomy): domain Bacteria; phylum Pseudomonadota; class Gammaproteobacteria; order Burkholderiales; family Burkholderiaceae_C; genus Roseateles. The sequence goes on from NZ_DASVNZ010000249.1 coordinate 1,843, forward strand.
GTCCGACTGCGCACCCGACGAGCTGTGAACGCGCCGGCAGCGGTCAGACCTCGACCAACCGTCGATTGCCCTTACCCTCACCCGGCAGCACGCGCAGCGATCTGGCAACACGCGAGGTGTACGCCGGCGCCGTCACCGTGTCGACGAGCGTCCAGTCCGCGCGACATTCCGTGGGCGTCGCCCTGATCTCCATATATCCGCGACTGGACGTTTCGGCGAACCGCAAGGACTTGACGAACAGCTTGAAGCCCATGGCCACGATGGTCGGAGACTGTTTGGCCAGATACACCTCGAGTCCCGGCGATGTGACCGATGGCGTGGCGAACTCCACACCGATGTGCTGCCCCTGCAGATCCTGCAGATCGCTGGCCCAGGCGTTGTGACTGTCCCCGGCCAGGACCACGAGGTTTTTCCCCAGCCCGCGCACTTCGCTCAGCAGACGCTCCCGCGAGGTGGGATATCCATCCCAGGCATCCAGGTTGTACGGCAGGTACGGCTGATCGAGCCAGCGCTGCTCCTCCGATGTCAGCGTCAAGTTCTTCTTCGACAACAGATCACCGTAGGCTTGCAGCGACAGGCCAAGGCCGGTCTTGATCCGCTCCAGCAGGAGCGGCGCGGGCAGGCTCATCCGTGCCATCAGGACCTGCTGGCCCAACACCTGCCAGGTGGCCGTCGACTTCATCATCCGATCAGACAGCCAGTCCCGCTGCTTCTTGCCCAGCAGATCCTGGTCCTGCTCTTCGAGGGCTTTGCGGAACGCGTCCTGGTCGAAGTCCGTCGACGATACGAAGTCCTCGAGCGCCAGTTGCTTCTTGCGCCTGCGAAGACGCGTGTCGAGCATGTTCAAGGACAGCAGGTTGCCGAAGTCGAAGCCGCGGTAATTCTCGAGCCGGCGGCCCGTATCGCGCACCGGCAGCCATTCCCGCCACGCACGCGCCGCCGCGTTCCTCCGCTTCTTGAACGTGCCTTCGACGTCCTGATGGTTCGCCGCGCCGTCGTGCCAGGCGTCATTGGCAAATTCATGGTCGTCCCAGACGGCGATCATCGGCGCGAGCTGGTGCAGGCGCTGCAAGTGCTCGTCGGCGCGGCTTCGCGCATAGCGACGCCGATAGTCGACGAGCTTCACGGCCTCCTCTTCGGGATCCGTCCTGCGCTCCGGCACGACTGGGAAGTCCGCGGGATAGGCGTTGCCCGCCGATTCGTAGATGTAGTCGCCCAGATGCAGGAGTGCGTCGTAGCAGCCGGGGCTGGCCTCCATGCGCTTGACCGCCTCGGCGTAGACGTTGAAGTAGCCCATCCGGTAGTTGGCGCACGAGAACACCGCGAGGCGCACCTGCTCCACCGCGCCCACAGGCAATGTCCTGGTCTGGCCGATCGGCGATGTGGCCGATCCGGCCTTGAACCGATACCAGTAGCGCGTTCCTGGCTTGAGGCCCATGGCATCGACCTTGACGCAGAAGCCTTGAGAGGGCGAGGCGTGCGTGTCGCCCTGGGCGGAAATGCGGCCGAAGTGCTCGTCTTCGGAGATCTCCCAACGGACCGGAACGTCCGGGATGTTCTTTCTTCCCCTGGTCGTCTTCCGCGCCCTTCCCTCTTCGTCATGGGCATCGAGATCGGACGGCCCGACATGCTGATGAACCACACGCGTCCAGAGGATGACGCAATCGGACAGCGGATCCCCGCTGGCCACGCCGTGCGTGAATCGCAGGTTGAGCGGCGGGGCGACAACCCCTGTACTCCCGGTCGCCGATCCATCGAGAGGCAGCGCTCCCAGGATGGCAGCGGCGGCGCTGCCGCCGAGCAGGCGGCGGCGCAAGCCATCCACTTCCCCGTCATCGTGGTGGTCGGAGGCGTCACGGAACGGTCGGCGGGTCATCGGTCATCCAGTCGGAGTGAAGGGCGCCTGAGTCGGAACGGACGACACCCGGTCCGCAGGAATTGCCAGGCAGAAATGACGGCAAACCCGACCCGATGACGCCCAGGCAAGGACTGACCCGCAAGCGCCACCCCGTGCCTGCCGGCTTCGCGGGCCGCGCGCGCCGATTGCCCTGGCGCGGCACCGCCCCCGGCATCGAGGGGCGCCGACGGTCAGCGGCCTAGAATCGCTGGCCGTCCATTAACGAGGGTCCCCTGCTTTGATGAACGACTTTGCGAACTTCCTGCAGTTCAGCAGCTGGCCGCCCCGGCCCGACTGGCTGTTCTGGGCCTCGCTGACGATGGTGGCCGCCGGCGTGCTCGGCGAATTCGTCAACCGGCGGCTCGGCCTGCCTCGCGTCGTCGGCTACAGCGTCGTCGGCATGGTGCTGGCGGCGCTGGGTCACGGCATCTTCGCCAACGGCGCGCTCGACGCGCGGCTGCGGCTCGTGGTCGACCTCGCGCTCGCGCTGCTGCTGTTCGAGATGGGCTCGCGCGTGAACCTGCGCTGGCTGCGCAACAACAAGGCGCTGCTGGGCGCCAGCGCGGCGGAGGCCGTCGCGTCCTTCGCCATCGTCGGCGTCGGCCTGATGCTGCTGGGCGTGAGCCCGCTGGTGGCGTTCAGCTGCGCGGTGCTGACGATGGCGTCGAGCGCCGCCGTGGTCGGCCGGGTCGGCGCGGAGCTGCGCGCCGCCGGTCAGGTGAGCGAACGCATGCTCGCGCTGACCTCGCTGAACACGATCTACGGCGTGCTCGCGCACAAGCTGCTGCTGGGCTGGCTCGCGCTGGACCAGAAGGGCGACTGGCTGGAAGCCGTCGCGCAGCCGCTGTATGCCTTCATCGGCTCGATCATCGTGGCCGCGCTGCTGGCGCGGCTCACCGCCAACCTGATGCGCCGGCTGGACCTGCGCAACGAGAACTCGGTACTGATGCTGCTGGGCCTGGTGCTGGTGGCGCTGAGCGTGGCGCGGGTGCTGAACCTGTCGACGCTGCTGGTGCCGCTGCTGGCCGGCATGATCCTGCGCAACACCACGGAACGCCCCTGGGTCTGGCCCCGCCACTTCGGCACGGCGGGCGGGGTGCTGGTGCTGATGCTGTTCGTCGCGGTCGGTTCCGCATGGACGCTGGACGCGCTGGCGATGGGCGCGGTGCTGGCGCTGGCGCTGCTGCTGCTTCGCCTGTTCGCCAAGGCGCTGGCCCTGACCGGCATGGCGCGCCTGAGCGGCATCGACGCCCGCCAGGGCGTCGCGCTGGCGGTCTGCCTGAGTCCGGTGTCCGGCACGATGCTGGTGCTCTTCAGCGAAGTGCAATTGCATCACCCGCAGGTCGCGGTGATGCTGGCGCCGGTCATTCTCTCGACGATCGCCTTGATGGAGCTGGTCGGCCCGATCGCCGTGCAATGGGGCCTGCGCCTCGCCGGCGAGCATCACCCTGAAACACCGCCAGTCAAGGAGGCTGCGAAGCGATGAGCACAGCCGCACGGCCGCCCGAAGGCGGTGCTGCGTCCCTCTCGGAGGGACCGGCGAAGCCGAGGGAGCAAACATGAGCCTCGAACCATTTGCCATTTCCAAGCCTCTGACGATGGGGGTGGAGCTGGAGCTCCAGATCGTCAACCGCCACGACTACGACCTGATGCCGGGGTCCAAGGACCTGCTGCGGGTGATGAAGGGCGAGACCGTGCCGGGCGACGTCACGCCCGAGATCACGGACAGCATGATCGAGCTCTGCACCAACGTGTGCACGAACTACGAGCAGGTGCTGGAGCAGCTGACCACCACGCGCGATGCGCTGGTGCGCAGCGCCGACCGGCTCAACCTCGGCCTGTCGGGCGGCGGCACGCACCCTTACCAGCACTGGAGCAAGCAGCGGATCTTCGACAAGCCGCGCTTCCAGGAGATCTCGTCGCTGTACGGCTACCTGAGCAAGCAGTTCACGGTGTTCGGGCAGCACGTGCACATCGGCTGCGAAGGCCCGGACCATGCGCTGCGGCTGCTGCACGGGCTGTCGCGTTTCATCCCGCATCTGATCGCGCTGTCGGCGTCCTCGCCGTACGTGCAGGGGAATGACACCGGCTTCCATTCGGCGCGGCTGAACTCGGTGTTCGCGTTCCCGCTGTCGGGGCGCGCGCCCTTCGTGCTGACCTGGGACGACTTCCTGGTCTTCTTCGAGAAGATGACCCACACCGGCGTCGTGAAGAGCATGAAGGACTTCTACTGGGACATCCGGCCCAAGCCCGAGTTCGGGACGATCGAGGTGCGCGTGCTGGACACGCCGCTGACGATCGAGAAGGCCTCGGCGCTGGCGGCGCTGATCCAGTGCCTGGCGCGGTGGATCTCGCACGACAAGCCGTTCGCGCTGCACGAGGACGACTACCTGCCCTACACGTTCAACCGGTTCCAGGCCTGCCGGTTCGGGCTGGACGGGACCTTCGTCGATCCGAAGAGCGGCGAGCACCGGAGCCTGCGCGAAGACCTGAACGTCACGCTGCACGCGCTGGAGCCGCACGCGGTCGCGCTGAAGGCGGAGCCGGCGCTGCGCTATGTCCGCGAGGAAATGCGCTGGCAGGGCAACGACGCGACGTGGGCGCGCGGGGTCGTGGAGAAGGAACAGCTGCTGAACGAACTGGTGCGGCAGCAGTGCGAGCGCTGGGCGGGACGGCCGGTGGGGACGGCGAGGTGATCGAGCCGACCGCGGCGACCCTCGCGTAGAAGGTCGCCGCAGGGTTGTCGCGCGCGAGCTGAATGCGTGGCATTCAGCCCACGTGCCGCTTCAGACCGTCTGGCTCCCCATCAGCGTGACACGCTGCGTCGACTCCGTCAGCAGGCGCCCTTCCTCCAGTGCCTCACGGATGCCGAATTCCTCCAGGGCGTAAACACCATGGGGAGAACGCCAGAGGAAGCCCTTGTCCTTCAGCGCCTCCAGGGCCAGCCGAACGCTCTCGACGCTGATGGGCTCATTGACCTTGTTGCCGTCGTCCACCTCGATCACGAGCCGGTAGGTTTCCAGGGTGCGATCCCAGAAGGGCACGAAACGCCGACCCTGCGCTGCGAGCACGCGCAGCACGGCGGATTGGAGCGGGCTGAGCAGTCCCACCAGTCCGAGCAGACTCTGAATCCGCAGGTCGGCGCGCGCCTCGACGGCCTCTTCAAAGGCAGCGGCCGCCGCCGCGGGGGTCCAGTCGTCTCGCGCGGCCAGTGCGCTCAGACCATCCTGCATCCACTCGGGACGATAGCCGGAACGCTCGAAGAGCCGAGCCACCGCGTCCACGCTCAACGCGGCCGAAGCCGGTGCACGTTGGCAGATCCAGTCCAGGAAATCTGTGCCAAGCGGGGGGAACTCCTTCATGGGGGCGCAGAAGAACGCCTGGTCCTTCCACTCCACCATCACCGCCAGCTTGTCGCGATTCGATCCCGTCGCCACGATGCGCAGCCCGTGATGCGGCCCCATGTTCAGCTTGTCGCGAGCGGCCTTCATGGCACAGAGCGCGGTACTCCCCTTCTCTGTCGTGTTCGCATGCTGAGCCTCGTCGACGATGAGCACGATCATTCGCTGGCACTCATCGGAAAGCGCGGCCAAGGCCTTGGCGAGAGAGACTTGCTTGCCCAGGCCGACCCGGTCCAGGGTGAATGCGACCCCGGCCATGTTCACCCGCTCCAAGCCGGCCGAACGGGCAAGACGCATGACGACGCCTTCATGCTTCGCCAACTCTCCGCGGATGGCCTCGATGATGACATCGCCTGGGTCCTGATCAAGGTCCTCCCAGAGGTCGATATAGATGACGATGGCGCCGCGGCGCTTCAGCTCTGGGCAGAGGTCCTGCTGCAGGAACGTCGACTTGCCGGTGCGACGACGGGCGCCGAGAAAGAGGCCGGACCGTGCGGGCGCAAGGTCGTCGTCAAGGATGTGGGTTGCCAGCTCTTGCGCCAGCGCAGTGCGATGAAAGATGGACACGGGCTACTTCTCCAGATCGATTCAACAAGGCTGAACGAGATCCCGGATCGCCGCTCTGATTGGTCGAGCCGCAATCGGAATCACGAGTACGCATGCTCTGCGCATCGACCCGAACGCTCTCTGATTTAAATCAAAGACTTCTGGCGCTTCCTTCCTAGGTGGGAGGAGGGTCAGGTCTTGTTATCCATGAGTGCACCAACTTGAAGCGAACGCCTTGATCTCAGTCATGTGCATGCCCTCAAAGAAACCGCCCACGATCTCGGGCCATGTCACTGGCCTGAGATCGTGGGCGGCTTTTCTCTAGCGGCGCTCTGCTGTTTGAGATCGCAATCTGCGATCTCAAACGGGGACCTCGTCGACTGCGCGGCCGACGATGCCGAGCATCCCAAGGCCTTCGCGCAGAGACTGGCGCACGCTCTCCACCACGTGGCGGGAGGGATCGCCCTCCACGCAGTTGTCCTCGACCAGCGACAGCGTCGCGGCAGCGGACACCAGCGTGTGACGCAGGTTGGCGATGGCCGAGGCGACGGACACGTCGGTGCGCAGGCAGACCGCGTCGGCGCCGAGCCGCAGGCCGAAGAGCTGCGCGTCGCTCATGCCCCATTCGTTTTGAAGGCTGATGAGCGAGCCGACGTCGCAGCCCGCCAGCGGGCGGCGGTCGCGGATCGGGCCGCGCGTTTCGTTGATACGCGTTTGATGCAGGGTTCCCATGTTCGTAAAACTCCGATGAACTTTGGAAACCACCGACTTCGATTGCCGAGTCGCGACATGCGGTCGATCGAATCGAAGAGGTGGGCGAGATGTCAAACCACGCAGCACTCCGTCGTGTGGTCACCCTCACGGAATGACCCATCTCGCCCGTAAACCATGAGTACGGGAAGAGCCTCACGTTGATCGCGAGGCCTGAGCGCTGGTGTGTTTGAAGCACCTGCGTGCATCGTGCAACCGGTCGACGAATCACTCTCTGATAAAAATCAAAGCGCTCCGGCGATTCCGCCATCGTGGGGACGCTTGGGGGATGCGCCTCCCACCAAAGTGCCAGGTCTTGTCAACGAATCGTCAGGTTGACGACCGCCGGCGGTTTTCAGATTTCAAGTCCGATTTGACGCGATTTCGCGGTTCTCTGATCTGCGTCAAACCTATGCGACTTCAGGCCGCCTTTTCGGCTCAGTGAACACCTGCGCATGACAAAGTCCCGGGTCTTGCTTGATGGGTGTCTCCCGTTGGCATCGGCCTTCCAAGGCAGATGGACCGACAGGTGATGCGATGCCACTTCAGACTTGCGACGAGTGAAGGCATCGCGTTAGAGTTCGCCGCAACACACCCGCCACACGTCCTGGTTTTCGGCCAGGGTTCTGCGAAAGCAGACGTGCAAAAGGCGGGTTTTCTGTTTCTGGGGCACGACACGTGGTCCAAATGAAGATTCCGTACGAGAAGAAGGCACTCACGCCCGAGGACCTTCTCAAGAAGCTCCAGGATCGCGGCCTCGTCGTCGCTCCAGGCACTGAAGGGCTCGCGCTGGACTATCTGCGTGGTGTCGGCGCCTACCGCCTCAAGGGCTACTGGCACCACATGGCGCATCCCACGACCAAGTGCTTCAACGCAGGCGCGAATTTTGAGCAGATCATTTCTCGATGTGAATTCGATCGTGAACTCCGAGCTGCCACCATCGATGCGATTGAACGGTTGGAGGTCGCCATCCGATCAGCAATCGCCAATCTGCTCAGCCTGAAGCATTCGCCCCATTGGTTCCTGGAGCCGAAGATCTTCAAGCCAACGCGAGAGTGGGGAATGGGTCAACTGCTTCGCAAGATCGAGGATGAGGTCCATCGCTCCGACCGCAAGCGCTTCATCGATCACTACTTCTCGAGGCACGATGAGCCCTATCTACCGCCGAGTTGGGCCGTCAGTGAGTGTGTGACTTTCGGTCTGTGGTCCCGAACGTATTCGATCCTTCGCGATCCCAATGACAAGAAGGTGATCTGCAAGCGCTTCGGCGTGGATGAGCCAGATGTCTTCAAGTCTTGGATTCACAGCCTCTCGGTAGTGCGGAATCTTGTCGCTCATCACGGACAAGTCCTGCGCGTGAAGCTGGGCGTCGGTCCAGCCAACTACAAGAAGGCGGGGATCAAGTTCCGCGATCAGAAGAGCTTCTTTGCGACCGCCACTGTCGTCCAATACTTGCTTCGCCAAACCAAGCTGCCCAACAGCTGGGTCGCCGATCTCGATCGCATCTTCGCGAACTACCCGTCAATCTCACCGGCTGAGCTTGGGTTCCCGGCCACATGGAAGTCGGAACCTGGATGGGTGTAGCGGCTCGCCATGTTGATCAATTGCGACAGCTGGTCGTTTGAGATTGAACTCTGCTTCCCCAACCTTCGAGCAGGCGCTAGACTTCATCCCAACACACCCGCCACACGTCCTGGTTTCGATCAGGGTTCTGCGCAAGCAGACGTGCAAAAGGCGGGTTTCTCGTTTCTGAGTCTCATCGTTTGAGATCGCAATCTGCGATCTCAAAACGTGGAAGGCTTCCGCTCGATTTTCCGCAGCGGCTTCCCTCTTCAGGGTGTCTCCCGAGTTCGCGCACGGCGTCTAGACTCGCGCGCTTCGAATTCCGGACTGTCAGCACGCGCCCGACATGAGCACCCTCTTCGCTACCTTCAGCCTGCTTTCCATGGTCGTCTCGACCATCGCCAGCATTGGCTGCATCTGGTTCGCCGCAAAGATCGTCGGCGCGCATGAAGCGACTTTCGGTCGCTGCCTGCTCGCCAGCGTCGTGTCGGTCTTGGTCGTGATCGCCGGCTTGCTGCTGCTCGGAACTCTGCGCGGTCTGCTGGTCGCGCCCCTGTTGATGCTGGTCGCCTTCAAGTTCATCCTGGACACCAGCTTCCTCGGCGCTTTCATCATCTGTGTGCTCACCGTCGCCTTCCAGACCGGCCTCAGAAAGCTCATGGAATGAACTCTGTTTGAGATCGCCATCTGCGATCTCAAACGGGCCGCTCGTTGTCAGCCCTTGGCGTTGAGCTCTTCCAACTGCTCCGGCGAGCCCACATTCGCCCACGGCCCCGTGTAGAGCTCCGCCGTCACCGCTCGCGCGTGGATCGCGCGGTCAAGGCTCGCGCGAATGCGCTGATGTTGACCCGGCTGCACGCTGTCGAAGAACGCACGCTTGTACAGGCCGATGTTGCTGTAGACCTCGAGGTCGCCATCGATCGTCGCGAAGCCAGCTGCGTCGATGCCGAAGTCGCCCGTCGGATGACGCGGCTGCTTCGGCACGAACCACAGGTGCGCCAGCAGCGGGCTCGCCGCGAAGGCCGCGGCCTGCGCCGGGTCGAACTCGAAGTCGGGAATGAAGATGTCCGCCGACACCGCCCAGAACGCCTCGTCGCCGTCCGCGCACAGCAGGTCCAGCGCCGTCGCGATGCCGCCGCCCGTCTCCAGCGCGCGGCCGTAGCGCTCGCCTTCGTGGCTGTAATGCAGCGTCACGCCGAATCGCGCGCCGTCGCCCAGCGTCGCCTCGAACTGCCCGTGCAGCCACGCCGTGTTGATCACGATGTCCCGGATCCCCGCCCGCGCGAAGGCTTCGATGTGCCACTCGATCAGCGGCTTGCCGCGCACCTTCAGCAAGGGCTTGGGCGTGTGGTCGGTCAGCGGCCGCATGCGCTCGCCGCGCCCGGCCGCGAGGATCATGGCTCGCATCGATCAATCCAGGAAATGAGGCCGCGAGTGTAGAGGGCACTCTCCAGCACTTCCCCGCGCACTTTTCCACCCGAGTCACGAACGCCAAAACCGCTTCCCGGCGGCATCACTAGAATGCCGGGTTTGCCCCAACTCCTGCCCGAGACCACCATGGCCGAGACCAGCGCTGCCGTCGTCACCCCGAACACCACCCAGATGGCCAACGCCATCCGTGCCCTGGCGATGGACGCCGTCCAGCAGGCCAACTCCGGCCACCCGGGCGCCCCCATGGGCATGGCCGAAATCGGCGTCGCGCTGTGGAAGCGCCACCTGCGCCACAACCCGGCCAACCCGCAGTGGGCCGACCGCGACCGCTTCGTGCTGTCCAACGGCCACGGCTCGATGCTGATCTACGCCCTGCTGCACCTGACCGGCTACGACCTGCCGATCTCCGAGCTCAAGGCCTTCCGCCAGATGCACTCCAAGACCCCGGGCCACCCGGAAGTCGGCATCACCCCCGGCGTCGAGACCACCACCGGCCCGCTCGGCCAGGGCATCTCCAACGCCGTCGGTTTCGCGCTGGCTGAGAAGCAGCTCGCCAAGGAATTCAACCGCGACGGCCACGCCATCGTCGACCACCACACCTACGTCTTCCTCGGCGACGGCTGCCTGATGGAAGGCGTCAGCCATGAAGCCTGCTCGCTGGCCGGCTCGTGGAAGCTGAACAAGCTGATCGCGATCTACGACGACAACGGCATCTCCATCGACGGCCAGGTCGGTCCCTGGTTCGGCGACGACACCGCCAAGCGCTTCGCCGCCTACGGCTGGAACGTCGTCGGCCCGGTCGACGGCCATGACGTCGACGCCGTCGACGCCGCCATCGCGCTGGCCAAGACCAGCAAGGACAAGCCGTCGCTGATCATCGCGAAGACCCACATCGGCAAGGGCAGCCCGAACCGCGCCAACACCTCCAAGGCCCACGGCGAACCGCTCGGCGCCGAGGAAATCAAGCTGACCCGCGAAGCGCTGGGCTGGTCGCACGAGCCCTTCGTGCTGCCCGCCGAGGTCTATGCCGACTGGGACGCCAAGGACGCCGGCACCGGCTTCGAAAAGGCCTGGGACGAGAAGTTCGACGCCTACGCGACGCAGTTCCCCGAACTGGCCGCGGAGTTCTCGCGCCGCAACGCCGGCGTGCTGCCGCCCAACTTCGCCGACGTCGCCGCGCAGGCCGTCATCGGCGCGCATGAGAAGGCCGAGACCGTCGCCTCCCGCAAGGCCAGCCAGATCGCGCTGGAAGCCTTCACCGCCGCGATGCCCGAGCTGCTGGGCGGCTCGGCCGACCTGACCGGCTCCAACCTGACCAACACCAAGAGCACGCCGGCCTTCCGCCTGGAAGAGGACGGCAGCTCCAACGGCGGCCGTCACATCAACTACGGCGTGCGCGAGTTCGGCATGGCCGCGATCATGAACGGCGTCGCGCTGCACGGCGGTTTCATCCCCTACGGCGGCACCTTCCTGACCTTCAGCGACTACAGCCGCAACGCCATCCGCATGGCCGCGCTGATGAAGCAGCGCGTGATCCACGTGTTCACGCACGACTCCATCGGCCTGGGCGAAGACGGCCCGACCCACCAGTCCGTCGAGCACGTCTCCAGCCTGAGACTGATCCCCGGCCTGGACGTCTGGCGTCCCGCCGACACCGCCGAGACCGCGGTGGCCTGGACGCTGGCCCTGGCCAACAGCCAGCGCCCCAGCGTGCTGGCGCTGAGCCGCCAGAACCTGCCTTACCTGAAGAAGTCGGGCGAGGCCGTCGACGCCATCACCACCGGCGGCTACGTGCTGAGCGAGCCGGCCGACGTCGGCCTGAAGAAGAAGGCGCAAGCGGTGCTGATCGCCACCGGCTCGGAAGTGCAGCTGGCCATCGCGGCCCAGCAGCAGCTGGCGGTGGCCGGCATCCCGGTGCGCGTGGTCTCGATGCCCTGCACGAGCCTGTTCGACCGCCAGGACGCCAAGTACAAGAAGGGCGTGCTGCCGGAAGGCCTGCCGCGCGTCGCCATCGAGGCCGGCGTGACCGACCTGTGGTGGAAGTACGGCGTCTCGGCCGTCGTCGGCCTGGACACCTACGGCGAATCGGCCCCGGCCAACGTGCTGTTCAAGCACTTCGGCTTCACGCCGGAGAACGTCGTCGACACCGTCAAGGTGGTGCTGGGCAAGGCGCGCCTGAAGTAAATCGCGACGCTCCGGCGATCGTCAGCAAAGGGGTGCCACGGCACCCCTTTTTCGTTGGCGCACGCCGACGGCCTCCGGCAAGGCCTGACCCTTCGTCCCCCGTTTCCCTGACCGGATCTTCACGCCTCAGCGCCTAGACTGCGCCCGCCCGCCGGCGACCTTGCCGCCCCGCGGACCCAGGGACAAGACCACCAAGAGGAACATGATGAAACGGCATCCCTTCGCCGCCGCCATCGGCGCACTCGGCCTGCTGGCCGCCTTGCTCGCGGGCGCGCCCGCTCACGCTCAGCAAAGCGACATCAGCGACGCACCCGCCGATCCCGCCACCAGCACCTTGCGCTGCCTGCAGGCGCCGGCCTCGCTCGAATACCCGGCAGAGCCGCGCCGACTCAACCTCGGCGGCACGGTGCGCGTGGCCTTGGCCTTCTCCGGGCCCGACAAGGCGCCGGACATCGACGTCCTCGCCCGCTTCGCCGACGAGCGCCTCGTCAACGCAGTGCGCGCGCATGTCGCCGCGTACCGTCTGCCGTGCCAGGCCGCAGGCCAGCCGCCAGTCCGCGCCGTCCAGACCTTCCTGTTCCATCCCCAGGAGGCCGTGCCGATCCGGTGGTCCCATCCCGTCGAGGAAGACGACCCCGCCCGCCTGCGCGCGATGCGCGAGTGCCTGCGCACGCCCGCCGAGAAGCTGGAGGTCCGCCCCTCCAAGTTCGACCGCAAGACCGTCAGCAACGTGCTGACCCGCATGACCTTCACCGCGCCGGACCAGCCGCCGCAGGTCGAGGTGCTGTACAGCTCCACCGGCGGCAACACGCAGGACGCCTTCCTCGATCGCGTCCGCGAGTACCGACTGCCCTGCCTGGCGCCGGACGCGCGGCCGGTGAGCTTCCTCCAGCAGATGGTCTACCGGCGCAACGATGCGGGGCGTTCCGTCTTCAAGGAGCAGGTCACGCTCGGCGAGTTCCTGTCCAACATCAAGGACATCCGCCAGCAGCAGGTCGAGTTCGACTTCAACACGATGAACTGCCCGTTCACCGTCGCGTGGAAGCTCGGCAAACCCGCCGTGGCCAACCACGTCGGCGAGGTCGGCGAGCACGACCGCAACCGCGCGGAGTTCCTGAGCTGGCTCGCGGGCCTGCAGATGGACCTCACGCCGGAACGTTTCGAGCGGCTCCTCGGCCGGGTGGTCAAGATCGATGTCGCCTGCGGCACCTTGCGGCTGCAGCCGGCCGTCACGGCGAGCGCGACGTCGGGTGCCACAGCGCCCTGACGCGTCCTGGCGTGCCATGCGGCGCCTTTGCCGTAACCGCCAGTCGCCGACGGCCGTAATCCGGTAACCCGCTCGAAACGTCGGGCGCCGACTATCTGTTCAAATCGAAGGTTCCCGGCGACCCAGCCGGCTGCCTGACCTCCCTGTCCTGGCAGCCCCGCGCGGCGCCGGACCGAACACCTCCGAGGCACGACGTCCACTGGCTGGGCGACGCGCCCATGACGTCATCGATTCATTTCACTCGCAGGAGACTTTCCTCATGACCATCAAGATCGGTATCAACGGGTTCGGTCGCATCGGCCGCATGGTGTTCCGCGCCGCCGTGGCGAACTTCAAGGACATCCAGATCGTCGCCATCAACGACCTGCTCGAGCCCGATTACCTGGCCTACATGCTCAAGTACGACAGCGTCCACGGCCGCTTCGACGGCGACGTCGCGGTCGACGGCAACACGCTGATCGTCAACGGCCAGCGCATCCGCCTGACCCAGGTCAAGGATCCCGCCGAGCTGAAGTGGAACGAAGTCGGCGCCGACATCGTCGTCGAAGCCACCGGCCTGTTCCTGACCAAGGAAACCGGCGAGAAGCATCTGACCGCCGGCGCCAAGAAGGTCATCATGTCGGCCCCGTCCAAGGACGACACCCCGATGTTCGTCTACGGCGTCAACGACAAGACCTACGCCGGCCAGGCCATCATCTCCAACGCCAGCTGCACGACCAACTGCCTGGCCCCGCTGGCCAAGGTGCTGAACGACAAGTGGGGCATCAAGCGCGGCCTGATGACCACCGTGCACGCCACCACCGCCACGCAGAAGACCGTCGACGGCCCGTCCAACAAGGACTGGCGCGGCGGCCGCGGCATCCTCGAGAACATCATCCCGTCCTCCACCGGCGCCGCCAAGGCCGTGGGCGTCGTGATCCCCGAGCTGAACAAGAAGCTGACCGGCATGTCCTTCCGCGTGCCGACCTCCGACGTCTCCGTCGTCGACCTGACCGTCGAGCTCAACAACAACGCCACCTACGCCGAGATCTGCGCCGAGATGAAGGCCCAGAGCGAAGGCGCCCTGAAGGGCGTGCTGGGCTACACCGAGGACAAGGTCGTCGCCACCGACTTCCGCGGCGACCCGCGCACCTCCATCTTCGACGCCGACGCCGGCATCGCGCTGGACGGCACCTTCGTCAAGCTGGTGTCCTGGTACGACAACGAGTGGGGCTACTCGAACAAGGTGCTCGAGATGGTCAAGGTCGTCGCCAAGTAAGCGACTGCACGAACCCCGGCGGTCTCTTGCCCGCCGTCCGAAGCCCCGCCTTGGCGGGGCTTTTCCGTTTCCGCCGCGCCTCCGGCCGAAACACCTGGCAACGGGTCCCGCCAAGGCCGGGATCGCCTCGGATACAAGCGGTCACCACTTCGACGCTAGTCCACCCATCTTTGCGTGAGGAATCCCCCTTTGGAGGTGATGCCTCGCAGCAAATGTGTCGACGCATTAGCAATTTCTTAGCGTCGCCACCCATAAACTGGTTAGCTCAGTTTTGTGGAGTTTCCGCATGTCCGTGCTGTGTTTGCCGAAGCGCCTGGCTGCTGCCCTGGCCCTGATCGGATTGTTCGGAGCCGGCAGCGCCGGCGCGGTCACCGGCGCCGTCCTGAAGCCGGACCAGCAACCCGACTTCGCGCGCGTCATCGTGCGCTTCAAGGCGCAGGCGGATGCCGTCAAGGCGCGACCGCTGGCGGCGCGCGCCACCCCCTCCGAAGCGAAGGACATCGCACAGGTGCGCGGCACGACGCTCGGTCTGAGACATGCCGCGTCGCTGCAGGCACGCCGCAGCCTGGACAACCGCACCCACGTCTACACCGCCAGCGGCATGAGCTCGGCGGAACTCGCCAAGCGCCTGGCCGCGGACGGCGACGTCGAGTCGGTCGAGGTCGACCGCTGGTGGAAGCACTATTCCGTGCCCAACGACGAGTTCTATGCGACCGCCGCCAGCAACGGCGTCACCGCGGGCCAGTGGTACCTCAAGGCACCTGATTCGACGGTGCTCTCGTCGATCAACGCGCCGGCGGCCTGGGACAAGTCGACCGGCAGCGGCGTCGTCGTCGCGGTGCTGGATACCGGCGTGCGCATGGACCATCCGGACCTGGCCGGTCAGTTCGTCGCGGGCTACGACATCATCGGTTTCGGCAACCGGAGCGACGCCAACTCGGTCGCCGCCGCCAATGACGGCAACGGTCCCGACAGCGACCCGAGCGACCCCGGCGACTGGGTCGACCAGGCCGACATCGACAGCGGACGCCTGAGCGGTTGCACGGCCGCCGACATCAGCTCGAGCTCCTGGCACGGCACCCGCGTGTCGGGCCTGATCGCGGCGCTGACCAACAACGGGCGAGGCATGGCCGGCCTGGCCTACGGCGCCAAGATCCTGCCGGTGCGCGTGCTGGGCAAGTGCGGCGGCTGGGCGTCCGACATCGCCGCGGGCATGCGCTGGGCGGCGGGTGTCGCCGTGCCGGGCCTGCCCACCAACAGCAACCCGGCCAAGGTCATCAACATGAGCCTGGGCGGCGACGGGGCCTGCAGCTCGACCTACCAGGACGCGATCACCGCGGCGTTCAACAACGGCACGTCCGTCGTCGTGGCGGCCGGCAACGGCGTCGAGAACGACGATCCGACCAAGGAGGGCGGCATCGCCGTCGGTACGCCGGCCAATTGCGCCAACGTGATCGCGGTCGCCGGGGTGCGTCATGCGGGGACCAAGGTCGGCTTCTCCAACCTCGGCCCGCAGGTGACGATCAGCGCGCCGGGCGGCAACTGCGTCAACACGACGCCGGGCAGCGCCTGCCTGTACCCGATCCTGTCGACCAGCAACAGCGGCACCACGACTCCGGTCGCGAACAGCAACGCCTTCAACTACACCGGCACCGGCACGAGCTTCTCGACGCCGCTGGTCAGCGGCACGATCGCGCTGATGCTGCAGGTGGATCCGACGCTGACGCCGACGCGCATCAAGGCGGCGTTGCAGTCGTCGGCGCGCGCTTTCCCGGCGCCTGCTGCCGGCGTCGCGCAATGCGTGGCCGGCAACAGCACGCAGCCGCAGCTGGAGTGCAACTGCACGACGGCGACCTGCGGTGCGGGCATGCTGGATGCGAATGCGGCGGTGGCGGCGGTGACGCCTGCCACCACGCCGACGACACCGACGACCCCCACCACGCCGACCACGCCCACCGACACGTCGTCGGGCGGTGGTGGTGGTGGCGCGATGAGCGGCCTGTGGCTGGCCGGCCTGGTGCTGGCGATCGTGGCGCTGCGTTGGCCAAGGCCGCGTCTGGCCAAGAGCCGCTCGAAGTAATCGAGCCTGAGCCCAAAGAAGTCCTCGGTGGCAAAACCGGGGCAGTACGGCAGTGGTTGGGGACGGGAGGTCGTGAGGTTTTGGCCCTTGCGGCCGGGGCCTCATGACCTCGCGGCCAACGCGCCGAACGAGTCAGGCAGGCGCTCTCCCGAGCGTCTCCGTACTTCTACCTCCGCTGGCCCTCACCCCTGCCCTCTCCCGCAAGCGGGAGAGGGAGTCGTTGCACCCAGCGTTGCGTTTTGCACCCCGGCGTTGCGTGTTGCGCTCTCTCGCAAACGAGAGGGGGTCAGGTGTTGTCAGCGGCTCGCGCCCGACCCCGAGCCGTTCGCTGCGCTTGCCGCGGATGAAGCTGCCGGCGCCTCCACCGAGCAGTCCTTGCGCTTCTCGCCCCAAGGCGGATTGGCCAGCGCGTTCAACTTCCCCGATTGCGTGCCGTCCAGGCGGGCCAGGCGCAGGGTCGTCTGCTGCAGCGGTTCCTGCAGCCGCATCACGCGCAGGCCCTTGTAGTTGCGCTTGGTCATCCCGTCGAGCGCCGCCAGCGCCGCCGCTTCGCTGTCGTGCTTGCTGAGCACCAGCGTCGGTTGTTCGTCGGGGAAGCCCTGCAGCGGCTCGAACGCGATCTTGGCGCTGCGGTAGGTGTCTTCCTTGCGTTCGCGGAAGTCCTTGCTGGGCATCTTGATCGTGGCCAGCGCCCACACGCCGCCGGTGTTGACCGCCGTGGCCTCGATCGCCGACGCCGGGATCCCGGCGCCGTTCAGCGCCGCGTTGGCGCGCTTGAGCAGCTCATCGCCGATCAGCGGCCCCAGTTCCAGGCAGGACCGCGCCGCGAGCTGCGTGACGGCCTTCTGGTTGAGCAGCGACAGCCGCTCCGGGTTGATCTGCTGGTCCAGCCGCGGCGCGCCCGGCGACACACCGGCGATCCACCCCTTGTTCCAGCCGAACACCAGCACGTTGACGACGAAGAGCAGGACGACCGCGGCGCGCAGCATCGTGGCTTACCCCTGTCCGGCGGACACGCCGCCGAGCCGTACGCTGACCTCGCCGCCGCTGACCGTCTGGCGGCCTTGCGGGGTGTCGATCAGCAGTTCACCGCGATCGTTGACGCCCGCTCCCGTGCCTTCCAGGAGCCCGGCGGTGATCGCCTTGCCCTGCAGCAGGTCGCGGCGTGCGAAGCGCTCGCGCCAAGCGCCGAACCCGGACTGCGGGAACGCCGCCAGCGCCTTCACCAGCACCGGCGCCAGCCGCGCCAGCGCCTGCGGCGGCGTGACGTCGGGGATCAGTTCCTGCAGGCAGGCGAAGCCGGTGTTGAGCTGCGACTCCGCGACCTTGGCGCGGTCCGACACGTTCAGGCCCACGCCGACCACCGCCATGCGCGAACTGCCGGCCGGCACGGTCTCGATCAGGATGCCGCCGAGCTTGCGCTCGTCCAGCCAGAGGTCGTTGGGCCACTTCAGGCCCAGGCGGCTGCCCTCGGGGTCGAGCGCCTCGGCGATCGCCGCGCCGACGACCAGCGACAGGCCGGACCAGTCCGCGACCTCCACCGGCATCGACAGCGAGAAGGTCAGCGACGCGCCAGGTGTGCTGTGCCAGGCGCGGCCTTGCCGGCCGCGGCCGTGGGTCTGGTGTTCCGCGATCAGCAGGCAAGGATGCAGGTCGTGCTGACGACGTCCGTACGGACGATCGCCGGCACGTCCCGCGGCCACGGTGCCCTCGTCGCGGCGCACGCGCTCGATCAGCGTGGCGTTGGTCGATTCGACCCGCGCCAGCACCTCGATGCTGAGCCCCGGCAGCAACGGCTCCAGGTCTTGCCACAGGGCCTCTGCGCCCCAGTTCTGATGTTCTTGCATCGCCGCGAATGTGATCCTGCGATCCCGTCTTTGGTCTTCCCGGGCCGAGCTGCCCGGTGGTCGTGAATGGCCGGAGTCTAGAGGGAGATGGTCCCCGTCCGGACGCCCGCACCATGAATCGGTGGCTGTAGGACCTGACAGGGTCCCCCGGCGACCTCGAACGCCCCGCCCGCGCGTTCCGGCGCTCCGCTCAGCGCTTGCGCTCCTTGGGCGCCAGCATCGTGCCCCGGCACCCCGGCGTACCGCACCGGCACTCGAACCGCTTCTTCAGCTTGGGCGTATAGCGTTCCTCGATCACCAGACCATAGTCGTAGAACAGCTCCTCGCCCGGCGAAATGTCCGTCAAGGCATGGATGAACACCCGGCCGTCGATCTCCTGGGCCTCGCAGTTGGGGCTGCAGGCGTGGTTGATCCAGCGCGCCAGGTTGCCGCCGACGGCCGCGTCGATGACCCCGCCGGTCTCAAGGTGAAAGTAGAAGGTATGGTCCGGTTGCGACGGATCGTGCGGATGGCGATCCAGCGCCTCGGACCACTCGATGCGTTCGCCCTTGTATTCGATGAGCTTCTCGCCCGCCTGCAGCGGCACCAGGGCGTACACGCCGCGGCCATGGACGCCCGAGGCGCGGACCTGGATCCGGGCGGACCGCCTGGGGGCAGGCGCCTGGACGCCCGCGTCCGCGGGCGGATCGATGGGGGCGGGAACACTCGGAGCGGAGCGCGGTTGCGGCATGGAGCGAGTCCGGTACATTGAATTCATGGGTGCGCGCGCGTGCTCACACGTACGTA
>NZ_DASVNZ010000355.1:0-3961 GCF_036486225.1 Roseateles sp.
GGGGTGTCCATCGGTATCGGTGTTTCAGCCGGGCTCGGGCCGGACTCAGTCCAGTTTCAGGAAATGCTCGCGGTAATGGAGCAGCTCATCGATGGACTCGTGGATGTCGGCCATCGCCGTGTGCTTCTGGGCTTTCTTGAAGCCTTCCATCGCGGCGGGCTTCCAGCGGCGCGCCAGCTCCTTGAGCGTCGACACGTCCAGGTTGCGGTAGTGGAAGAAGTCTTCCAGCTTGGGCATGTAGTTGGCCAGGAAGCGGCGGTCCTGGCAGATCGAGTTGCCGCACATCGGCGACTTGCCCGCGGGGATGTAGGCCTTGAGGAAATCGATGACCTGCTGCTCGGCGTCGGCTTCGCTGACGGTCGACGCCTTGACGCGGTCGATCAGGCCGCTCTTGCCGTGCGTGCCCTTGTTCCAGGCGTCCATGCCGTCCAGCATCGCGTCGGACTGGTGGACCGCGAAGACCGGGCCTTCGACGCGCACCGTCAGTTGAGCGTCGGTGACGACGACGGCGATCTCGATGATGCGGTCCTTGTCCGGATACAGGCCGGTCATCTCCAGGTCGATCCAGATCAGGTTCTGGTCGTTGAGCGGCAGCACGGGATTGGCACCGGGGCCCGCGACAGGGGCAGCGGGGGCGGCGGTGGTGTCGGTGGTCATGGGGTTGTCCTTCAGGTTGGGCGCGATTGTCGCCGAGTCGGGCCCCTCTACACTCCCGTCCATGCAGATCTCTCCTGCGGCGCTCGCCGCCGCTCCGGCGCCCTCGGCGCTGAGTCACTCCCCGCTGGTGCTGACCGCGACTTTCGTCGCCGCGGTGATGCTCTCCTTCCTGGTCAAGCTGTGGCTGTCCTCGCGGCAGATGCGGCATGTGGCGCGGCATCGCGGCGCGGTGCCGACCGCCTTCGTCGGCACGGTGCCGCTGTCGGCGCATCAGAAGGCGGCGGACTACACCGTCGCCCGCGGCCGCTTCGGCACGCTGCACCTGGCGGCGGACACCGCGCTGCTGATCGGCTGGACGCTGCTGGGCGGGCTGGACCTGCTCAACCAGTGGGCGCTGTCGTGGCGGCCCCAGCTCGGCGACATGGGCTACCAGCTCGGCCTGCTGACGGCGTTCTCGCTGCTGTCCGGCGTGCTGGACCTGCCCTGGACGATCTACAACACCTTCCGGCTGGAAGAGCGCTTCGGCTTCAACCGCACGTCGGTGAAGCTGTTCCTCGTCGACGGCGTGAAGGGACTGGCGATCGGCGCCGCGCTGGGCCTGCCGATCGCGGCGCTGATCCTGTGGCTGATGGCCCAGGCCGGCAGCCTCTGGTGGCTGTGGGCCTGGGGTGCGTGGATGGGCTACGCCCTGCTGATGCTGGTGATCGTCCCCACCGTCATCGCCCCGCTGTTCAACAAGTTCCAGCCCCTGGAAGACGCCGTGCTGCGCGAGCGCGTCCAGACGCTGATGCAGCGCTGCGGCTTCGCGGCCAAGGGCCTGTTCGTGATGGACGGCAGCCGGCGCTCGGCGCACGGCAACGCCTATTTCACCGGGCTGGGCGCGGCCAAGCGCGTGGTGTTCTTCGACACGCTGCTGGAGCGGCTGAACCCGCCGGAGGTCGAGGCCGTGCTCGCGCATGAGCTGGGCCACTTCAAGCGCCGCCACGTGCTGCAGCGCCTGGTGCTGATGTTCGGGCTGAGCCTGGCGGGCTTCGCGCTGCTGGGCTGGCTCAGCGCGCAGACGGGCTTCTACCTCGGCCTGGGGGTGCGCCCCAGCCTGGACGCGCCCAACGACGCGCTGGCCCTGCTGCTGATCATGCTGGCGCTGCCGCCGTTCGCCTTCTTCCTGACGCCGCTGACCTCGCTGTGGTCGCGCAAGCACGAGTTCGAGGCCGATGCCTACGCCTGCGCGCAGGCCAGCGGCGCCGACCTGTCCAACGCGCTGCTGAAGCTGCATGAGGACAACGCCGGCACGCTGACGCCAGACCCGGTGTTCGCGCGCTTCTACTACTCGCATCCGCCGGCCAGCGAACGCCTGGCGGCGATCGCGTCGCTCGCGAGGCCGTCGACACGGCCCTCCCCCGCGGGGCATGCGGCATGAGCAAGGACATTCAGACCGGGCTGGTGGTGCGCGGACACGGCCGTCACTACGTCATCGAGGACAACGACGGCCAGCGCATCCACTGCCTGACGCGCGGCAAGAAGAGCGATTGCGTGGTCGGCGACCGCGTGCGCTGGTTGCGCAGCAGCGATCACGAAGGCGTCATCGAGAAGGTCGAGCCGCGCCGCAACCTGCTGTTCCGCCAGGACGAGTGGAAGACCAAGAGCTTCGCCGCCAACCTGGACCGGCTGCTGATCCTGGTGGCGGTGGATCCGCAGTTCTCCGAGTCGCAGCTGACGCGCGCGCTGATCGCGGCGCGCAGCGCGGGCATCACCGCCGACATCGTGCTGAACAAGACCGACCTGCCGGGTGCCGACGCGGCGCGTGAGCGCCTCGCGCCGTACAAGGCGATGGGTCAGAACGTGCTGGAACTCAGCTTCAAGGGCCGTCCCGACGAGGCGAGCGAGACGCTGCGGCCCATGCTGCACGGCCAGGCGACGCTGGTGCTCGGTCCCAGCGGCACCGGCAAGAGCACCCTGATCAACCTGCTGGTGCCGGATGCGAAGGCGCAGGTGGGCGAGATCTCGGTGGCGCTGAACTCAGGGCGCCACACGACGACGACGACGCAGTGGTACTGGATGGACGCGGAACGCCAGGATGCGTTGATCGACTCGCCGGGCTTCCAGGAATTCGGACTGCGGCAGATCGCCGCGCCGGACCTGGCGAGCTACATGGCCGATTTCCAGCCGTATCTGGGCGAGTGCCGCTTCCACAACTGCAGCCACCGGCACGAACCGGGCTGCGCGGTGCTGGTCGCCGTCGAGGCGGGCAAGATCAGCCCGTCGCGCTACCGCATCTACGACGAGCTCTGGGACGAGCTCAGCGCACCGCCGAAGTACTGACCTCAGCGTTCCAGGCGCGGATCGCTGTTCGGGACTTCGCGGACCTCGGCGTCGATCACCTCGCCCTGCGGCGCGCGGCCGCCATCCATGCCCTGCATGCCGCCCGGCCGGAAGGCCTGGGAACGGAACTGCGCCGCGCGGCGGAAGGTAGCCGTATGCAGCGTCGGTTTGCGACCGCGGATCAGGCTCCACAGCAGCACGACGCCGAAGATCACCAGCCCGGCGGCGAGCACCGCCAGGAACAGCACGATGGAGGCCGCCGCCAGCACGAGGCGGGCAGCGATCGAGAAGAGCGTGGAGAGAGCGTTCATCGTTCCTTCAGATCGGGGCGATCGCGCGGATTCAAGTCCGCGGCGCGATCTTCCCGGGTATCAGCCTCGGCCAATGTAGGGCATCTTGGTGGCCATGACCGTCAGGAAAGGCACGTTGGCCGACAGCGGCAATTCCGCCATGTAGAGCAGCGCGCTGGCGGCGTGGGCGACATCCATCCGCGGTTCGACCATCGTGCCGCCGTGCGCCTGCGGCACGCCGTGCACGAAGCGCTCGGTCAGGTCGGTCGCGGCGTTGCCGATGTCGAGCTGGCCGGCGGCGATGTCGTGCGGGCGACCGTCCAGCGCCAGGGTCTTCGTCAGCCCGGTGATGGCGTGTTTGGTCGAGGTGTAGGCGATCGACCCCGGGCGCGGCGCATGCGCCGAGATCGAGCCGTTGTTGACGATGCGTCCGCCGCGCGGCGACTGCCGCTTCATCAGGCCGAAGGCTGCGCGGGCGCACAGGAAGCTGCCGGTCAGGTTGATGTCGACCACCGCGCGCCAGGTCTCGATGCTGAGTTCGTCGATGTCCGACGCTGGCGCGCCGCGTCCGGCGTTGTTGAACAGGAAGTCGAGCCGGCCCCAGCGGCGCTCGATCGCGTCGAAGGCGGCGGCGACCTGCGCCTCGTCGGCCACGTCCGTGGGCAGCACGAGCGCGCGTTCCGGCGCGAACG
>NZ_DASVNZ010000359.1:0-4146 GCF_036486225.1 Roseateles sp.
GGACCGCCGACGACGATGCCGAGTCCCTGCGCGGTGACCTCCGGCATGAGGCGCTGAAGCGCGCGATCGTGGTCGAGCAGCGTGTAGCGGCCGGCGAGCAGGAAGCCGTCGGGCCGCGCGCTGTCGAGCGCCATCACCAGCTCGATCGGTTCGACGCGGTTGACGCCCAGTCCCCAGGCCTTGATCACGCCCTCGTCGCGCAGTCGGTCGAGCGCCTTGAAGGCGCCCTTGCGCGCGCCTTCGAACACGCCCAGCCACTCGTCGCCGTAGAAGTCCTGGGCGACGTCGTGCACCCAGACGATCTCGATGCGATCGGTCTTCAGGCGCTTGAGGCTGTCCTCGATGGAACGCAGCGTCGCGTCCTCGGAGTAGTCGTTGACGATCTTGTTGGGGCGGCCGTACTTGAAGACGTCGCCCTTCTCGCCGTTGTCGCGGGCGCTGACATCCTCGACCTCGTCGAGGATCAGGCGGCCGACCTTGGTGCTGATGACGTACTCGTCGCGCGGGCGGTCGGCGAGCGCGTCGCCCATGCGGATCTCGGCCAGACCGGCGCCGTAGAACGGCGCGTTGTCGAAGTAGCGGATGCCGTCGTTCCAGGCGGCGTCGACGGTGGCGCGGGCCTCGGCTTCCGGGATGTCGCGGAACATGTTGCCCAGCGGGGCGGTGCCGAATCCCAGCTTGCCGGGGAGGAGGTCTTTCAGAGCCATGGGAAATCCTTTCGGGAAGAGCTGGTTCCCAATCTAGCGGCCGACCGGCGATTCATGAAATTGAATCGGTGAACTGCAGATATTCCCCGGCCGCATGGGCGCGCGTCAATCGATCCAAAGGACTAGCGACCGCCGCGGAGGGCGACGTCTTCCAGACCGATCACCAGACGCCGGCCCAGCAACTGGACCGCCTCCGCGAGGCGCGGCAGCTTGGAGGAATGATGCGGATCGAGCAACCGCCTGACTTCCTTTTCGTCGACACCGAGTCGGCGCGCCAGCTGAACTTTTGAAACGCTCGCGGACTGCATCGCAGCATGCAAGGCGGCCTTGGCTACCGTTTCCGGCGGCGGCGACACAAGATGTTCGCGTCGGCGCGTCCGTGTGGCTGTCGGAAACGCGATGCCTTCCGACATATAGAGCGCGAAGACTTCATCCATCGCGTCGCTTGCTTCGCTCAGCGCATGACCCAGATCTTCACCTTGGGTGATCAGCGCCGGAAGATCGCGACAAGTCACTACGAACCCGCCCTCCGGAGCAGGCTCCAGATGCACGGCGTACTCAAATCGTTCCATGGCTTTCTCCTTCAGAGATCAGTGACGCGAACGCCAAGTTGCGTGCACATCGCATGCAATGTTCCGGTCTTCAACTCGTCCTTCGGATTGCGGACAACGGTGAACGCCGCGCCGAAATGCAGTAGCTGATGGCTCCCCTTTCCGCGCTTCGAATTCAACTGGACGCTCACGCCGCGCGCGCGGCCAAGCGTCCGGATTCGCCTGATGAAGTCGTTGCCAGTCATGCAACGGACTTTCGGACAATTATGTCCGAATCGACAATGACTGCAACTCGTGGACTTCAGCTGATCCAACACTGCAATCAGTGCCGGAACGGCAGATTGAAGAGGGCTGAATCTCTGTAGATCAATGCTGGCCGCTCATGAGCGCCGTGACCAACGCGATCACCCCGGGCTGCTCCAGCGCCTGCCCCGTATGGCAGAGCATCAGCGTGCGGCGCGCCCACGGCTCGTCGAGGCGGGCGACATGGACGCCGGCCGTCCGCTCGCGTTCCGCCGCGCTGCGCGACATCACCGCCACGCCCGCGCCGGCTTCGACCAGCCGGACGATCGCCTCGAAGCCGGACACGCGCACGCGGTGATGCGGCACGCGGCCGCTGCGTGCGGCTTGCGCGAGCAGATAGCGGCTCAGTCCGGCGTCGGCGCCCAGGCCGACGAACGGACGGTCCAGCAGCTCGATGAAACGCACGCTCTTCGGCGCCCGCCCCCGCTTGACCGCGGGCAGCAGCGCGACCAGTTCGTCCTCCACCCAGGGCCGCGCCGTCAGCCCCGTCGTGTCGACGTGGTTGGTGACGATCACGACATCGGCGACGCCTTCGCGCAAGGCCTGCAGCGCGGCGTCGCTGGGCGCCTCCTGCAGCTCGACGTCGATGTCCGGATGCTCCGCGAGGAAGCGGCCCAGCCGCGGCGGCAGCGCCTCGACCAGCGCGGCCGTGTTGCCGAGCAGACGCACCGTGCCGCGCAGCCCGCGACCGAAGGCCGACATCTCGATGTGCAGCGAATCCAGCTCGGACAGCACCCGCCGGGCCTGGCGCGACAGCGCCCGGCCCGCGTCGGTCGCCACGACGCCGGACTTGGAACGGTCCAGCAGCCGCACACCGACCCGGTGTTCCAGCCCCTTCAGACGCGCGCTGGCGGCCGCGAGCGACAGGCTCATCGCCGCCGCGCCGGCGGTGATCGAGCCGTGCGCGACGACCGCCTCGAACAGCTGCAGGTCGAAGGGATCGACGCGGTAGTCGATCGGTCGGGCGGTGGAGCGCGTTGCGTTCATCGAGGCCATCCAGGTCATCCTCTTGCGAACGCGAAGGATATCCGCCGTACATCGAGATCGACAGTCTCCGGGCGGACCTCGAAGATGCGCCGCATGGCTTCCATCTCCTTCGCGGCGCTCGCGCCCTGGCTCGGCATCGGGCTCGTCTTCGTCCTGGCCGGCGGCGTCAAGGGCGTCACCGGCATGGGCCTGCCCACGGTCGCCATGAGCCTGCTCGGACTGTGGATGGCCCCCGCGCAGGCGGCGGCGCTGCTGGTGATGCCGTCCCTCGTCACCAACATCGCCCAGTGCCAGGGCCCGGCCTGGCGCCGCATCGTCGGGATGCTGTGGCCGGTGTGGCTCGGCATGGTCGTCAGTACCGTGTGGGGACCGGACCTCAGCGCGGTCGCGCCCATCGACGCGCGCCTCGCCCTGGGCGCCATCCTTGTCGTCTACGGCTTGTGGGGCCTGTGGAAACCCGTCGTCCCGCAGGTCTCACCGCACGCATGGTGGATCGGCCTCGCCGCCGGACTGGCGACCGGCTTCGTCACCGCCTCGACCGCCGTCTTCGCGCTGCCGCTGGTGCCCTATCTGCAGGCGCTGCGCCTGGACAAGGACACGATGATCCAGGCGCTCGGCCTGTCCTTCACCGTCGCGACGCTGTCGCTGGCCGCGCGGCTGCATTCGTTCGAGAGCGGGTCGGTGCTGACCGTGTCCTCGCTGGTGGCGCTCGCCGCCGCCTTCGCCGGGCTGGGCGTCGGCGCCGCGGTGCGGGCGAGGATCAGCCCGGCGACTTTCCAGCGCGCGCTGTTCCTCGTGTTCGTCGCGCTCGGCGTCGCCAACCTGTGGCGCGGCCTGTGAACGCGCGGGACGAGCGCTGCGAACTGGCGGCGCTGCTGGAGCGCGCCTACCGGCTCGCCCTGTGGCTGCACGATGCGGAGCGCGTCGATCGCGTGGACACACCGGGCGAACCCGGCGCCTCGCAGGCGAGCTTCGCCGTGCACGTCGCCTCGTCGGAGCTCGTCGACGTGCTCGACGAGGCCCGCGCGCGGCTGGTGGCCGGTGCGAGCCATGCGATCGGTCCGGCGATCAACCCAACCGGAACGCCGACGCCAGTTCGTTCATCCGCTCCGCCTGATCGTTGAGCGAGGCCGCCGACGCGGCGGCTTCCTCGACCAGCGCCGCGTTCTGCTGGACCATGCGCTCGACGTCGGTGAAGGTGCCGCGCAACTGCTGGAGGCTGACGGCCTCCTCGGCGACCTCGTGGGCGATGCGCTCGATCTCGGCGCTGACGGCGCCGATCCCGCGCTCGATGCCGGCGATGGCGGCGCCCGCGGCCTGCACCTCGGCCTGACCGCGCTCGACGCGCGTGACCGATTCGCCGATCAGCACCTTCACCTCGCCGGCCGCGCCCGCGCTGCGCTTGGCCAGGTTGCGCACCTCGGCGGCGACGACCGCGAAGCCGCGGCCCTGCTCGCCCGCGCGCGCCGCCTCGACGGCCGCGTTCAGCGCCAGAATATTGGTCTGGAACGCGATGCCGTCGATCACCGAGATGATGTCGACAATCCGCGTCGCCGAGGCGTTGATCGTCTCCATCGTCCGCACCACCTGCGAGACCA
>NZ_DASVNZ010000371.1:0-16570 GCF_036486225.1 Roseateles sp.
CAGCGCCTGGGCAATCGCGGCGCGACGCAGCGTGGGCAGCGTGCGCCACAGGCCGCCGAGCGAGCGCAGCAGCGCGCCATACGTCGTGCGCATCGCCGGCGGCGACGACGGCAGCCAGCGCCAGCTGGCCAGCCCCGTGACCGTCAGCGCCGTCGCCGCCAGCCCATAGACCCAGCGCCAGCCGAATGCCTGCGCAATCACGCCGCTCATGACGCGCGACAGCAGGATGCCGAGCAGCAGTCCCGTCATCACCTGGCCGACGATGCGGCCGCGATGCTCGGCGGGGCTCAGGGTCGCGGCCATCGGCACGACGTCCTGCGCCAGCGTGGCCGTCAGGCCCAGCACCGCGCTGGCCACGAGGAAGGGGGCGAAGCCCGGCGCGAACGCACACAGCAGCAGTGTGGCGATCAGCAGCACGAACTTGGTGAGGATCACCTTGCGGCGATCGAAGCGGTCGCCCAGCGGTGTCAGCAGCAGGATGCCGGCGGCGTAGCCGAGCTGCGTCAGCATCGGCACCGCGCCGATGCCGGCGGTGGAGGCATGCAGATCCTCGGCGAGTGGCGCCAGGATCGGCTGGCTGTAATACAGCGAGGCGGCGCCGAGGCCGGCAGACGCCGCGAGCAGCACGATCAACGGTGCGGACGGTGTGGCGGGGTCGCGCGGCGTGGCGGCGGCGTTCGTTGGCATGGGAAGGCTGGACATGGCGACTCCCGGAGGATGATTCAAGATGGCGTGAAGAAGAAGGGGAAGGGTCGGGTGAGGACCGAATGACCCGCATTCTTCGGATTCGACGCCGTGGGGGGAACCGGTCCGGCTCGCACAGCGCCCATACGCGCGGCGTATAAAGCGGGCCATGAACGACGCCAACCGGGACAGCGGTCAGGACCGCCTCGCGCTGCTGCAGACCTTCCTCCGCGTGGCGGAGGCCGGCAGCTTCTCCGCCGCCGCGCTGCAGCTCGCCACCACGCAGCCGACCGTCAGCCGGCGCGTGCAGATGCTGGAATCGCTGCTCGGCGCGCGGCTGGTGGAGCGCTCCACGCGCGGGCTTCGCCTGACAGAGGAGGGCGAGCGCTGCGCCGCGCAGGCGCAGGACCTGATCGACGGCTGGCAGTCCCTGGCGGAAGAACTCGAAGGCGGCGAGGAGCTCTCAGGCACGCTGCGCCTGCGCGTTCCGCATGCCTTCGGGCAGAGCCAGTTGATCGAGCCGCTCGCGGCCTTCCTCACCAAGCACCCGCGCGTGTCGGTGGAATGGATGCTGCAGGACCAGTTGCCGGACTTCAGCCGGGAGAACGTCGACTGCTCGCTGCTGGTCGGCGAGATCAGCCAACCCAACCTGATCGCGACGCAACTGGCCGAGATCCCCCGCGTGCTGGTCGCCACGCCGCAACTCGCCAAGAAGCTGCCGAAAGGCCTGGGCAAGAAGCCGCCGGAGGAGATCGCCGAACTGCTCGGCGCGCAGCCGTGGCTGGCGCTGCTGGCGTTCTATCGCGACGGCGTGGACCTGCGCGCCGCGGATGGCGAGGAGCGGATGCACGTCGCGTTCCGTCCGCGCCTGGGCACGGACAGCCTTTTCGCGCTGATCGAGTCGGCGCGTCGGGGATTGGGTTTCGCGCTGGTGTCGCAATGGGCGGTCTTCGACGACATGGCCGAAGGGCGCCTGGTGCGCGTCCTGCCTGAGTGGTGCGCGACGCCGCTGCCGATCTCACTCGTCTATCCGTCGAGACGCCTCCAGCCCGCGCGTCTGCGCGCCTTCCAGCAGGTGATGCGCGAGGTCATCCCGACGATGCGCGGCATGCGGGAAGTCCGGCGACGCGCGAAGACGTGATCGACCTTCCAACTGTTGAGCACCGCGCCCACTCATTCGTTCTGAATCACGACAAAGAACACTAGAACCAGCTAGTGCCAGGATTTTCTTCTCGCCGTAAATTTCCAAGCTCGTTGAACTTTCCTGTGAAAGAGAGGAGATATGGAAATTGATGTCTTTCTGGCGCTGACCGGCGCCGGGATCCCGGAGGGCGCTGCACGTGCTGCGACGGGAGCGATTCGAAAGGACATGGAAGCGGGGATCCGGGAGGTACAGAAGGAACTGGCGACCAAGGACGATCTGGTACTGCTGCGACAGGAGGTCGAGGAGAAGCTCGAGAACATGGAAGCCAGGATGACTTCCAAGATCGACCTGGACAAGGCCAAGGGTGAGATCCTGCAGGTCATGGAGGAGAAGTTCAGTGCGCATCTGCGCTGGACGTTCGGCTCGATCTGTGGCGGTTTCGCCATCCTGGGCGGTGTGGTCAACCTGTACAGGCTGCTCCCATGAGCTGCCGAAGAAGAACGAAGAAGACCGCCCGAGGGCGGTCTTCTTCATGGTGCCGTCGACGCAGCGTGAGCGGTGATCAGCCCCGCATTCAGCCCTTCGTCGCGGGCTTTGCCGGCGCCGCCGGCTTCTTCGCTCCCGGCGGCAGTGCCTTGCCGGTGGCGGTCATGGACATCTCCATGTCCATGCGCATCTTGTTGCCCTGCGGTCCCGCCATGTCCACGCCCATCGTCATCGCCATCGTGCTGCGCACCATCAGGCGATCCGCGAGCCGCAGATCCATCTTGCCCTTGCCCGAACCGGCCATCGCGCCTTCCACCGGACCCGCCGCCGGCGAGGACGCGCCCGAGGCCGGCTTCGCCGGCGCGGCGAAGTTCATGTCCATCCGCACGTCCACGTCGAAGGACGCAACGCCCTTGTTCACCGACGTCAGCGTGTACTTGCCCAGCAGCTTGCCCGCCTTCGCTTCGCCCATCGGCAGGTTCATGTCGATCGGCATCTCGAGGGTCTCGCCGACCTTCAGCGACTTGCCGTTGAACTTGCGCATCCAGTCGAAGCTCTGGTTGAAGATCTTCTCCTGCATCTCCTTGCCCAGCGCCTGCGCCTGGGCGTTGCCGGACAGTTCCAGATCGATCTTCTCGAACTGCTCGTCCTTCAGCCGCGCGCTGAAACGGATCGGCCCCTGCTGTGGCAGCGGCCGCGTCTGGCCGGTGCCGTCGCGCATCTCGCTCTTGAGCGTCGCGACTTCGGCATTGAGCGTGTAGGCGCCATCCGCCGCCTTGGCCGTCGTCGACAGCTCCTGCCGCATGGCCATCTTCATGACGATCGGCATCGAGGCCTTCATCTGCGCCATCTGCGTGCGCTGCTGCTCGGTCGCGTTCGGCGGCAGGTCCATCGACATGTTCATCTTCATGTCCATGCCGATGTCGATCTGCTGTCGCGACGACGGCAGCGGCACCATGTTGAGCTTGACGCTCTCCTGCGCCATCGCGGCGGGCACCGCCACAGCGGCCTGCACCGCCAGCGCGGCGACGAGTGAAAGGATCCGAGTCATGTCCGTGTCTCCCTGATCTGTCTGAATCTGACGGGAAGGGGCCGTCAGCCCCGGTAGTTGTCCTGCATCCGGTACCCGCGCGCATACAGCGCGAAGAGCAGCGCCGCCAGCAGCGCGAAGCCGGCGAAGAAGAACATCTGGAAGGCCGTGACGCTGGTCCCCGTGGATTGGATGTAGGCCGTCACCGCCGCGCCCTTGACGCTGGAGTTGGCCAGCAGCACCCACAGGTTGCCGATCGTCACCGAGAGGTTCCAGAAGCTCGTGATCACGCCCTTCATCGCCAGCGGCGCCTGACTGTAGGCGAACTCCAGCCCGGTCGCCGACACCAGCACCTCGCCCAGCGTCAGCAGCGCGTAGGGCAGCACCTGCCAGGTGATGTCGACCGCGTGGCCGCCGTCGATCCACAGCTGCAGGCCGCCGACCACGATCCAGGCGATGCCCGCGAACGCGATGCCCGCGCCCATGCGGCGCAGCGCCGTGACCTTCAGGCCCAGCTTCGACAGCAGCGGGTACAGCACCAGGTTGTTGAACGGGATCAGGATCATGACCAGCGCCGGATTCAGCGCCTGCATCATCGAGGACTTGAACCACTCTGGCTTGGCCATCTGGTCGGCCTGCAGCACCCAGGTCGAGGCCTTCTGGTCGAACAGGGACCAGAACGGCGTGACCAGCGCGAACAGCACCAGCAGGCGCAGCACCGTGCGCACGCCTTCGACCGCCTCGTCCGGATGCACCGCGCGGGCGCGCTCCAGCTGCATCCAGGCGCCGACGCCGCCGAAGCCCATCACGAGCACCAGCGCCGAGCAGAACGCGATGACGAAGCCGAGGTTGGGCGTCAGCACCAGCGCGCCGATGGCGAGCACCACGCCCAGGCCGGCGACGAACAGCCCGCCGCGGCCCTGGCCGGGCGTCTGCGACAGCAGCGCCGTGCGCACGACCTTCAGGAAGCCGTGCGGGTCGCGGTGCGACTCGCCGGCGGGCACGTGCGTGTACTTGCGGCGGCCGCTCCAGAAGATCACCGTCGCGAGGAACATCAGCGCGCCAGGAATCCCGAATGCGACGCTCGCGCCAAACTTGTCCAGGAAGATCGGCATCAGCAGCGACGCGAAGAACGAGCCGAAGTTGATGATCCAGTAGAAGGCGTCGAAGACCTTCTGCGCCAGCGTGCGGTTGCTCTTGTCGAACTGGTCGCCGATGAAGGAACTCACCAGCGGCTTGATGCCGCCCGAGCCCAGCGCGATCAGGAACAGCCCGAAGTAGAAGCCGCGCAGGTTGTTCTCGAAGATCGCCAGGCAGGCGTGGCCGGCGCAGTACACCAGGCTCAGCCAGAAGATGGTGTTGTACTTGCCGAAGAAGCGGTCCGACAACCAGCCGCCCAGCAGCGGGAAGAAGTAGACGCCGATCACGAAGGTGTGGAACACCTCCTTGGCCTCGCCCTTGCGCAGCGGCTCCGGAATGGCCAGCAGCAGGCTGGTCATCAGGAACACCGTCAGGATGTTGCGCATCCCGTAGAAGCTGAAGCGCTCGCAGCCCTCGTTGGCGATGATGTACGGGATCTGCGGCGGCATCTTCGGCGCCGCCTGGGCGCCGGCCGCGTCGCCCGGCCGGGCGACGATGGTGGACGTGTTCACGTGTCTGTCTCCGTCATGTCGGGGCGCTCGTGACGCCCCAAAAGGAAAGCCGCCGAGGGGTGTCTCGGCGGCTGTCGTGTTCTGGCCCTGGGTCTCGTAGGGTGAGGGCACTTCAGCGGTCGCTGGCCCTCACCCCCCGCCCTCTCCCGCAAGCGGGAGAGGGAGTTCATGCCGTCATCGAGCTTCGAATCAGGCTTCGAACGGGAGCTTGATCTGGTTCAGATCCTTGCGGGTCTCGACCAGGACCAGCGGGCCGTCGTCGACTACCACCACCGGCGCGGGTTCGCGGCCCAGCGGCGCGGCGGCCGGCTCGGCAGCGATCGCAGCCTTGGCGGCGGCAATCTTGTCGGCATCGCTGTTGACCCAGACCAGACCGGCGCCTTCGGCGACAGCGCTGAGCTCGGTCATCGGCAGTTCGAAGCGGGACACCGGAGCCACCGGTGCGGCGGGAGCCGCAACAGTCGCCGGAGCGGCCGCAACGGGAGCCGGAGCCGGAGCCTGGACCGGAGCCGGCGTCGGCGTCGGCGTCGGCGCGACAGCCGCCACCGGTGCCTGCTTCGGCTCATCGCCCAGTTCCAGCTGACGCGGCGCGGCGCCGGCATCCAGCACGATGCCGTCCAGCGCGGCGACGGCCGGCGTGGCCGCCACGTTGCCTTCGGCATTCACGCCGTCGGCCGGTGCGCCTTCGCCTTCACCTTCGCGACGGTCACGGCGATAACGGTCGCGACCACGGCCACGACGGCGGCCTTGGCCGTCCGCGCTGCCTTCCGCGCCGTCTTCACCCGCCGGGGCTTCACCGTCGACCACCGCAGCGGCGGCGGAGCCGGCGCCTTCGGTGAACGAGGTTTCGCCGGCCGGCGCCTGGCCTTCGACCAGCGTGCCTTCGACCTGCTCCGCGCCCTCGACGCCTTCACCGCGGTCGCGGTTGCCGCGACGACGACGACGACGGCCTTGACGCTCGTCGCCGGCTTCGCCCAGCGGCGCTTCCAGCGGTTGCGTGTCGGCGAACGCGATCGGCGATTCGACGTTGGCGGCTTCGGTGCCGGCCAGGGCGTTCAGTTGCTCCTGCGAGCCGTCAGCCGGGCGTTCTTCGCGGCGGCGGCGGCCTTCGCCGCGTTCGCCCCGATCACCACGCTCCGCGCGTTCGCCACGCTCCGGACGATCACCGCGTTCGGTGCGTTCCTGACGCGGCGCGCCTTCGACGGCCTGTTCCGGCTTGTCGGCGCGCTCGTTGCGACGCGGACGGTCACCGCCGCGCTCACCACGCTCGCCGCGCTCACCGCCACGTTCACCACGCTCCGCACGGTCGCCGCGCTCGGCGCGTTCACCACGTTCGGCGCGCTCGCCGCGTTCCGGACGCTCGGCGCGACCTTCCTGCTGCGGCTTGCCTTCGCCGCGCGGCTTGCCGTCGCGGGCCTTCTGTTCACCGCGCTCGCCGCGTTCGCCGCCAGCACGTTCACCACGCTCACCGCGTTCGCCACGACGGTTGCGATCGCCGCCACGGCCGCGATCACCACCGCGTTCGCCACGCTCGCCGCGTTCACCGCGCTCGCCACGTTCCTTTTTGGCGGGCTCGGCCGACTTGGCTGCGGGGGCCGGTGCCGGCGCGGGCGCCGGCTCTCCACCGAACAGGCTCTTGATCCAGCCAAAGAAGCCACCACCGGCGGCCACGGGCGCGGCCGGCGCAGGCGCCGCCACCGGGGCGGCAACCACCGGCTCGACGGCCTTGGGCGCGGCTGCCACCGGCATCGGGGCCGGCTGCTCCGGCAGGATGCCCTTGATCAGCGGCTCCTGCTTGTTCTTCTTCTCGGCGCCGCGGCGGGTGATGCTTTCCTCTTCCTGCTGCTCCTCGATCATCGTGTAGCTCGCCTGCAGGTTCTCCAGGCGGGGATCGTCGTGGCGCAGGCGCTCGAGCTTGTAGTTCGGCGTGTCGAGGTGACGGTTGGGCACCAGCAGCACGGTCACGCGCTGCTTCAGCTCGATCTTGGTGATCTCGGTGCGCTTCTCGTTCAGCAGGAAGGAGGTCACTTCCACCGGCACCTGCACGTGCACGGCGGCGGTGTTGTCCTTCATGGACTCTTCCTGGACCATGCGCAGGATCTGCAGCGCGGAGGATTCCGTGTCGCGGATGTGGCCGGTGCCGTTGCAGCGCGGGCAGGTGATGTGGCTGCCTTCGCTCAGCGCCGGGCGCAGGCGCTGGCGGCTCAGTTCCAGCAGGCCGAACTTGCTGATCGAGCTGAACTGCACGCGGGCGCGGTCCTGGCGCAGCGCGTCGCGCAGGCGCTGTTCGACCTCGCGGCGGTTCTTGGACTCCTCCATGTCGATGAAGTCCACGACGATCAGGCCGCCCAGGTCCCGCAGACGCATCTGGCGCGCGATCTCGTCGGCGGCTTCCAGGTTGGTGCGGGTGGCGGTTTCCTCGATGTCGCCGCCACGGGTGGCGCGCGCCGAGTTCACGTCCACCGAGACCAGCGCCTCGGTGTGGTCGATCACGATGGCGCCGCCCGAGGGCAGGTTCACCGTGCGGCTGAAGGCCGTCTCGATCTGGTGCTCGATCTGGAAGCGGCTGAACAGCGGCGCGTCGTCGCGGTAGCGCTTGACCTTGTGTGCCGTCTCCGGCATCACGTGCGACATGAACTGGTGGGCCTGTTCGAAGATGTCGTCCGTGTCGATCAGGATCTCGCCGATGTCGGCGGTGAAGTAGTCGCGGATCGCGCGGATCACCAGCGACGACTCCTGATAGATCAGGAAGGCGCCCTTGCCGCCCGACGCTTCGTCGATGGCGGTCCAGAGCTTGAGCATGTAGTTCAGGTCCCACTGCAGCTCGGCGGCGGAACGGCCGATGCCGGCGGTGCGGGCGATCAGCGACATGCCCTTCGGGTACTCGAGCTGGTCGAGCGCGTCCTTCAGCTCTTCCCGGTCCTCGCCCTCGATGCGGCGCGAGACGCCGCCGCCGCGCGGGTTGTTGGGCATCAGCACCAGGTAGCGGCCGGCCAGCGACACGAAGGTCGTCAGCGCCGCGCCCTTGTTGCCGCGCTCTTCCTTCTCGACCTGGACCAGCAGCTCCTGGCCTTCCTTGATCACGTCCTGGATCTTGGCGGAGCGCACGTCGGCGCCTTCGCGGAAGTAGGTGCGCGAGATTTCCTTGAACGGCAGGAAGCCGTGGCGGTCCTCGCCGTAATCGACGAAGCAGGCCTCCAGCGACGGCTCGACGCGCGTCACGACCGCCTTGTAGATGTTGCCCTTGCGCTGTTCGCGGCCTTCGATCTCGGTCTCGAAGTCCAACAGCTTCTGTCCATCGACGATGGCCAGGCGACGCTCTTCCTGCTGCGTCGCGTTGATCAGCATGCGTTTCATCAGTTCTCCTCCACGCCAGGGCGTTGCCGCTGACGCGCGTACCTCAGAACCGCCGCCGGAGATTCACCGGCGGGCGATTCGACCGATGCACGAGTAACGCGAAAGAACCAATGAAAGGATCGCCCTGGACTGCAAATTGAACGGCTCGTTCGACCGTTCAGCGATGCAGCGTTGGCGCGTGCGCCGCAGGCCCCGGGTCGGCTGTTCCGGTCCTCAAACGCGCCGACTGAGGCGCGACCCGACCACGGCCGGAGCCTGGCGTGTGGACGAAGCCAACACGCGCTCGCAGGCGGCGGGGGGTGGAATGGACCGAAGAAAACATCCGGAATCGGAGCCTGGGTGCTGACGTCAGCGCCGGGGCCTTGCAGCCCGTCTTCTGTCGTCGTGAAACCTTGTTGTACTGCCCGCGCCGCCTGCCGACATCCTGGAATGCGACCGGCCGCGTGGGCATGGTTCTGACGATGTTGCTCTGCCGTCCGGCCTCGGCGCCTGCCCGCTCGCTTTGGGAAGCGGGCCCGACAACGATGACCTGACGTTGCATCACCAAAAGTGATGAGCAGCCTACTCACAATCGCTGCTCACTGCCACGTTCTCGTCGACCTCGAACGCGCACGTCCGAGTAAAATGAGAAAAATCAAATACTTACAACGGAAACGTGGCAAGCAGCATTATAGGGGCTAAAGCCCGCAAGGCCGCCCCAGGGACTGCCCGCAGTGCCGCGAGGGGGGCCGCGCCTCCCAAGACCGTGTCGAGAACGCCGGCCGCACCAGCGGCGGCGTCGGCTGCCGTGTCGCCGCCTCCCGCGCCCGTCACGCCGGCTGCGCCGGCCCAGGTCCGTCAGCTGACCGTGGACGAAGGCTCCGCCGGACAACGGCTGGACAACTTCCTCATCCGCGAACTCAAGGGCGCGCCCAAGACGCTGGTCTACCGGATCATCCGGTCCGGCGAGGTGCGCATCAACAAGGGCCGCTGCAGCGCCGACTCGCGGCTCGAAGTCGGCGACGTGGTGCGCGTGCCGCCGGTCCGGCTGGCGGAGAAACCCGCCGATCAGGCCGCCGCCGTGCCCGCCCGCGAATTCCCCATCGTCTTCGAGGACGAGCACCTGATCGTCGTCGACAAGCCTGCCGGCGTGGCGGTGCACGGCGGCTCGGGCGTGAGCTTCGGCGTCATCGAGCAGCTGCGCCGCGCGCGGCCGCAGGCGAAGTTCCTGGAGCTGGTGCACCGGCTGGACAAGGAGACCTCCGGCCTGCTGATGATCGCCAAGAAGCGCAGCGCGCTGACGCACCTGCAGGACCAGTTGCGCGAGCGCGAGACCGGCAAGACCTACGCGGCGCTGGTGAGCGGCGCGTGGGCGAAGGGCAAGAAGGTCGTCGACGTGCCGCTGCTGAAGTTCGTCGGCAGCGACGGCGAGCGCTGGGTGAGGGCGGTACCCGATCCCAAGGATCCGCAGGCGGACCAGGCCAAGCGGTCGATCAGCCTGGTGAAGGTGGTCGAAGCGTATTCAGGCTACAGCCTCCTCGACGTCACGATCAAGACGGGCCGCACGCACCAGATCCGGGTCCACCTGGCCCACGAGGGCCACGCCATCGTCGGCGATCCCAAGTACGGCGACTTCGAGGCC
This sequence comes from Roseateles sp., assembly GCF_036486225.1. Taxonomy (GTDB): domain Bacteria; phylum Pseudomonadota; class Gammaproteobacteria; order Burkholderiales; family Burkholderiaceae_C; genus Roseateles. The sequence goes on from NZ_DASVNZ010000371.1 coordinate 9,975, forward strand.
AACCGCGGGCTGGCCCGGGGCGCGTTGCGCTTCGACCGGATGTTCCTGCATGCGCGGCTGCTGCGCGTGGTGCATCCGGCGTCCGGCGAGACCTTGACCCTGGAGGCGCCCTTGCCGCCGGAGTGCGAGAAACTCCTGGCCGCGCTGCGCCGTCCGGCGCCCTGACGACCCGCCCCGACGACCTCTTCCGGATCACCATGCCTCAACGCTTCGACCTGATCGTGTTCGACTGGGACGGCACCCTGTTCGATTCCACCGCGCTGATCGTGCGCTGCATGCAGGCCGCGGCCGCCGACCTCGGCCTGGAGCCGCCCTCGCGCGAGCGCGCCGCCTACGTCATCGGCATGGGCCTGATCGAGGCGCTGCAGTACGCGCTGCCGGGCCTGGACCCGTCGCGGTATCCGGAGCTCGGCCAGCGCTACCGCCATCACTACTTCGCGTCGGCGCACGAGGTGACGCTCTTCGACGGCGTGCCCGAGCTCTTGCGCGACCTGAAGGCGCGGCACCACTGGCTGGCGGTGGCGACCGGCAAGAGCCGCCGCGGCCTGGACGAGGCGCTGGCGGCCGTCGACATGAAGACCTTGTTCGACGGCACCCGCACCGCGGACGAGACCGCCGGCAAGCCCAACCCGCAGATGCTGCTGGAGCTGATGCGCGAATTCGGCGCCGAGCCGGAACGCACACTCATGATCGGCGACACGACGCACGACCTGCAGCTGGCGCGCAATGCCGGCTGTCCGGCGGTCGCGGTGACCTACGGCGCGCACGAACACGAATCGCTGCGCGGCTTCGAGCCGCTGCTGGTCGCGCACGACGTGCCGACGCTGCACGAGTGGCTGCTGGCCACCGCATGAACGCTTCCTGATCCTTCCCGCTTCCCAGCTTCCACGCTTCCCGGACTCCTCCCGAATGACGCCCGAGCAAGACCTGCCCCCGGTGCCGCTGTGCGCCTCCTCCGAGCTGGAGGAACGCGGTCGCGCGCACACCTTCGACGTGCTGCAGTTCCGCCAGCCGGCCACGGCCTTCGCGCTGCGCTTCGACGGCGAGGTCGTCGGCTACCTGAACCGCTGTGCGCATGTGCCGACGGAGATGGACTGGCAGGAGGGCGAGTTCCTGGACAGCAAGAAGGAATACATCATCTGCAGCATCCACGGCGCGGTGTACCACCCCCGTGACGGGCGCTGCGTGACCGGCATGTGCGGCCGCTTCGGCCTGACCAAGCTCGACGTGCGCGAGCAAGACGGCCAGGTCTTCTGGTATCCCTCGCGCGACACGCGACCCGTTTTCGAGGATTGAATGAACCCCAATGACGACCCCGGCACCGGCAGCGACCTGCCGCGCCCGATCCCCGACGCGACGGCGCGCCCGGAAGACATCCTGAAGGCCACGGCGCCGGCCGCGCCCGCGCAGGCCGCACCGACAGCCTCGGCGGCCCCGGGCCGCTACGAGCACGTGCTCGAGCAGTTCGCCCATGACTACCTGCGCGACCGCCGCAGCGACCGGCGCTGGAAGACCTTCTTCCGGCTGATCTGGGTGTCGGTGCTGCTGCTGTTCATCTGGTCGATGTTCTCGGCGAAGCATCACGGCGGCGCGACGACCGGGCCGCACACCGCGCTCGTCGAAGTGCGCGGCGAGATCGCGCCCGACACCGAGGCCAGCGCCGAACTCATCAACGCCGCGCTGAAGGCCGCGTTCGAGGATCCCGGCTCGCAGGCGGTGGTGCTGCGCATCAACTCGCCGGGCGGCAGCCCGGTGCAGTCGGGCATCGTCAACGACGAGCTCAAGCGCCTGAAGGCGTTGCACAAGAAGAAGGTCTACGCGGTGGTCGAGGAGATCTGCGCGTCCGGCGCGTACTACATCGCCGCCGGCGCGGACGAGATCTACGTCGACAAGGCGTCGGTGGTGGGGTCGATCGGCGTGCTGATGGACGGCTTCGGTTTCACCGAGGTGATGAAGAAGGTCGGCGTCGAGCGCCGGCTGATGACCGCGGGCGAGAACAAGGGGATGCTGGATCCGTTCTCGCCGGTGACGCCCAGGCAGCAGGCCTACGCGCAGGCGATGCTGGACCAGATCCACCAGCAGTTCATCGCGGTGGTGCGGGAGGGGCGCGGCACGCGTCTGAAGGAGACGCCGGAGATGTTCTCGGGCCTGTTCTGGAACGGCGAGCAGGCGATCCAGCTCGGCCTGGCCGACGGCACGGGCAATCTCGACTACGTCGCCCGCGAGGTGGTGAAAGCCGAGGACGTCGTCGACTACACGCCGCGCGACAACGTCGCCGAGCGCATCGCCAAGCGCTTCGGCGCGGCGATGGGCGAGGGCGCGGTCAAGGCGATGCGGTCGACGATGGCCATCCGCTGATCTGTTGATTCGCTGATCCGGCGATCCGATCTCCGGCCGAAGAGGACTACGGCGCGGCATCGATGCCGCGCGTCGCAAGGCGGCGCGCGGCCGATGCGCGACCCGGTGCATGAGGTGCCGGGCGCCCGACTGTCCTCATTCCGAAGGAGAACTTTCCATGAACACTTCATTGCTGCCGACGCAGACGATCGACGACGATCCCGCCCGGCAGGCGCACGTATACACAGCGGAGGTCCTGAGCCAGGAGACTGCACACTTCGAAGTCGGCCAGGAATGGATCGAGTTCGTGACGGACAGGCTGATGTCGGCGTTGAGCAACCCGCAGCAAGATCAGCTCCGGCAGGCGATCACGGGCACGTTCCTCGCCGACAACGACGCTGAACGGCTGGCGTCGCAGACACAGATGGAGCAAGTGTTGCGACTGGCATTCCTTGTCGACCAGACGATTGCGCCGGGCTGGTCGCCGACCGGCGTGCCGGTGTCGTCGGAGCAGGGGCACGCGGTCCTCTGATCCGACCTCGCCCTGGGGGCGACACGACGCCGGTTCCCCTCCGAGGTCCGCCGTCGTGTCCTCGATCCGGATGGCAGACAATGGCTGACCGACCCAGCCATCGCCGCCAGGCCTGTTCACATTCCCTGCCCCCAGGATTGCTCCCATGAACATTGCCTTCCGCGGCGCCGTGCTGGCGCTCGTTCCACTCCTGCTCGCGGCGTGCGCGTCTTCCTCGACGCCGACAGCGCCACCGGCGTCGAAGGTCGAGCCCGGATTCGTCCTGCTCGGCGAACTGCACGACAACCCCGACCACCACCGCGCCCGTGCGGAGCAACTGCGCCAACTGATCGCGCAGGAGCCGCAGACGGTCGTCGTGTTCGAGCAGTTCTCGCGCAGCGAGGACGCGGCCGTGGCGCAGGCGCGCAAGGCGACCCCGGGCGATGTGAACGCCGTCATCGACGCGGCGAAGTTCGATCGCAAGGGCTGGCGCTGGCCGCTGCACCGGCCGCTGTTCGATGTCGCGCTCCAGTCCGGCGCGGAAGTCCGCGGCGGCAACCTCGATCGCGACCAGATCCGCAGGATCGTCCGCGAAGGCGACGCCGCCTGGCCGGCCGATCTGCTCGCACTGCGTGATCGCGCAGCGTGGAACGGCACGCAGCAGGACACGCTGCGCAAGGACATCCAGGATGGCCACTGCGGCGCGATGCCGGAGGTGATGCTGCCGGGCATGGTCCAGGCGCAGCGTGCGCGAGATGCCGCGATGGCGCAGGCCATGCTCGATGCGCGGCAGTCGGGCGCCAGACGTGTCGTGCTGATCGCGGGGAACGGCCATGTGCGACGCGATGTCGCCGTGCCGGTGTATCTGCAGGCGGCCGGCGTGCCGGCGTCGGACATCGACGCCATCGCGTACCTGGAGCCCGGCAACGCCACGCCCTCCGGCGGCTACGACCGCGTCGAGCGCGCACCCGCGCCGTCGCGCGAGGATCCTTGCGCGCAGTTCAAGCGCTGATCAGAACGCTACTCCCAGATTCGAGTGGGTGTCTGCCTGCTGCGAGCAGGGCTGCGGCCGCGTCATCGCCGCTGTCAGTCATGCGGGTGAACGAGCGCCAACCCTCCGGACGTTGACCAAGGGATTGCATGGGACGACCCCCGCGGAAGCGCCGCGGGCGGCGTCGGCATGCCGGCCCGTGGCGTGCTCTCGCCGCGGCGCCCTTCGTGAAGGAGCGTTCAATGAGCAAGAGTCGACGCATCGCCGGCAAAGTCGATCCTGTCCGGGGATATCTATGGAGTGCCGGGCACGGGTCGTGGGCGTTCGACCCCGTCGACGGACCGAGGGCCCTGACGATCTGCCAGGAGACAGACGGGACCCTCTACTCGGTCCGTGATCTGAGGTTCAGCCGGTCAGGCGACGATCTCCGGATCGACGTACCGAACCAGCCCCATCATCTGGTGCTGAAGGCGTGGTATGCGGGAGCGCGCTGGCACGACGCAGCTGCCGGTCCGTTGTGGCGCATCGACGAGATCCAATATCGCAGCGGCAGGTCCGCGGCCACGGACGACCGAAGCCATCCGTGGATGCGCTTCTCCGACTTGGTGCCGACCGGTCTCCCCGACCTGGCCGGAGGGGCCATCGCCGGCAATGCGGCGACAAGGAAACGCGCGGTGGCCGATGACGAAGCCGGGCAGACCGCCGCTGCATCGGGGCGCATCGTGCGCGGTGATGTGCAGAACAACGTCCTGGAAGGCACGGAAGGGAACGACACGATCTTCACGGACCTCGGCCAGGACAGGGTCCTGGCGGGCGGCGGCAACGACCGGATCGTGGTGGCCCATCGTGGGCCCGACAGCCGGGCCCCGGACAACAAGTCCATCCATGGCGGATGCGGGAAGGACACCGTGGACTACGGTGGCGCGTTCGAGTCGCCCGACCTCGGCATCGACGCCTCGCTGAAGACGGGGACGGTGAAGTGGGGCCAGTCCGGACGCGATCGGCTCTTCGGCATCGAGAACATCATCGGCACCGTCGCCAACGATCGTTTCGAGGGGAACGCCAGGAACAACATGATGACCGGAAGTCGCGGCAACGATCTCTATCTGGTGACGCGTGGCGGCGGAAAGGATGTGATCCTCGACGAGGACCCCACGATGGGCAACGTCGACACGATCCTCTTCGGGCCGGGGATCCGGCGCGAGCATCTTCGCGCCCACACGGCGGGGGACGATGTGGTGATCGAGCTGCGCGATGACGACGCCCGGATCGACACCGTGGTCACCGTCAAGCAGGGGACCCGGACGCAGTTCGGGATCGAGCGCCTCCAACTGGAAGACGGCACGACGTACAGATGGGTCGATCTGGCCGCGCCGACCGCAGAGCCGTCGCCCGTCGGGCCGGCGCCGCCGGGCGACGATGCCGTGATGGCCGATGCGCCGTCGTCGCGTTCCCTGCGCGGGGAAGGCCGGGCCGCGACCCGCCAAGGAGCCGACAGCGATCACATGCTGCTGACCGGCCACAAGGGCAACGACCACTATGTCGTGGCGCTCGGCGGCGGGCATGTCGAGATCCTCGATCAGGACGCCACGCCAGGTCACGTCGACACGATCTACTTCGGCGCGGGGATCGGTCCACGCCAGTTGTTCAAGCGGACGGAAGGTCCCGATCTGCTGATCCAGATCCTGCGCGAAGACGGGCTCTACGACGCTCGGGTCATCATCAGGAACGGGACGCAGGGTGATTTCGCGATCGAGCGGTTCATGCTGGCCGACGGTAGCCAGATCCAGCTGTCCCAGCTGGCGCTGCTTCCCTTCAGCGTGCTCTGAGCGTCTCCAGACCGGCGCTCAAGCCAGCACGACTTCGACGCCGCGGCGTCGCAGTTCGCCGACGATGCCGTCGTCGGCCTCCTTGTCGGTGATCAGCATGTCGATCTGCTCGACCGGCGCGATCACCGAGAGGTTGCGCTTCATCAGCTTGGACGCGTCCGCGACCGCGACGATCTGGCGCGCGATCTTCATCATCTGCGCGTTGAGCTGCGCCTCCAGCAGATGCGGCGTCATCAGGCCGATCTCCGGGTCCAGGCTGTCAACGCCGAGGAACAGCCGGTCCGCGTAGAGGCTCTGCAAGGCCGTCACCGCCTGCGGGCCCGACAGCGAGTACGAGTTCTGCCGCAGCAGCCCGCCCGGCATGATCACGTTGACGCCCGGCACCGTCGCCAGCAGCACCGCGATGTTCAGCGCGTTGGTGATCACGTTCAGCGATTGCAGCCGCAGGCCGCGGATCTGCTTGGCGATCTCCTCGGTCGTCGAGCCGGAGTCCAGCAGGATGGTCTCGCCGTCGCGGATCAGCTTGGCCGCCTCGACGGCGATGCGCACCTTCTGCTCGTGGTGCAGCTTCTGCTTGACGCTGATCGGCACCTCCTCGGTGTCGCGATGCGCCAGCGCGCCGCCGTGCGTGCGCAGCAGCGCGCCGGTCGAGGCCAGCGCGTTCAGGTCGCTGCGGATCGTCACGACCGAGATGCCGAAGCGCTCCGCCAGTTCCTCCACCGTCACCTTGCCCTGCGCCTGCACCTGCTCGCGGATCAGCCGCCGACGCTCGTCGATCAGCAACGCGGCGTCAGGCTTCTCGGCGATGGTGGAAGTAGAGGTGGTCATGGGGAACGGAAGCGATGAACTTTCGGATGATATCGATCCGGCGACGTTCGCAAGCGCCGGCCCGTCGCTCAGGCACCCTCTCCCGCTTGCGGGAGAGGGT
>NZ_DASVNZ010000379.1:0-14749 GCF_036486225.1 Roseateles sp.
CGCAGCGCGTCGACATCGGCGGGCGACGGTCCCCAGCCGGCTGTGTCCACCTCGAAGGTCGCCGCGATCGTGCTGGCACGCTGCTCGATCGTCAGGGCACCGGCGGGGTCCGACGACCAGCGCGACCGTGCCGGGAGCGTCTCCGGGCCCACGGTCGACGGCGTGTCCGGGTCCGAGTCCGACCCCCTGGCCGACACCGTGCCCGAATCCGAATCCGAATCCGAATCCCTGAACGACACCGTGTCCGTGTCCGAATCCGGATCGCGCACCGATATCGTGTCCGACTCCGACGTGCTCTTCGACGAATCCCAGTTCGGTCGCCACGCATCGGAGGGCGGCGTCGGGCCGACAGCGGCGTCGTCGTCGACGTGCTCGAGGCGCACGGTGACGACGCCCTCGATCTCGAGCCGTCCGTCGACCAGCCGCACCTGTGAAGGCAGCGCATTCAGCGATTGCCCGTCGGCGCTCACATGGTCACGGGCCATCCAGATGTCCATGTGGCGCAATGCCGCGTCCTGACGCGCCCGCATCGCCGGATCCGCCGGATCGCCCAGGGCCGGGACCCGCCAGCGTCGCTTGTCCCGGGCGTCCATCGCGAGTTCCACGATTCCCGCGGCGCGATCCAGGCGCTGCACCATCCGGGGCGCCAGGGAGGACAGCAGCGGCAGGGGGAGCGTGTCCGTCACCGGACCCAGCGCATGCCAGCCGAGCGCGGACTGTCGCACCCATCCCGAGATCAACTGATCGACGAAGTGGTTCATCACGCGCTCGAGCCGGACGCCGGCATCGAGGATCGCCGGTGTCGCGGCGGGGGCCGCGCGCAGTGCGGCCAGGAGCGTGGACATCTCCGAGCGCCGGCGCTGCCAGGAGACCGCTCCCATGACGATCCCGCGTTCCGGCAGCGGGCGTGCGGCCAGGCCCGCGAGGTCGTCGACGATGGCCTGCCCGAAACCCGCCAGACGCGCGCCTGCCTGCGCCTCGGGTGAACCGGGCTGCTGCCCGGTGCCGGCGGGCACGGACGCGACGAAGCGCTTCCAATGGCCGCTCAGGGCGCTGATGAGCACGTCATCGCGCAGACGTGCGACACGCTCGTTGACGGGGTCGAAGAAGAGGCCCGCCAGCAGGCGTGTTGCGCCGGCGGGACTGGTTTCGTAGCTGCCGTCGGCCAGGCCTCTCCAGTGGACGCCGTCGTCGTCGGCGTCGACCGGCAACGACGCCGCCACGAAGCTCAGCGGACCGATCACGCCGGTGACGCTCAGCAGGCGGAGCCGTTCCAGCGCGGCCAGCCTCAGCCCGGCGTCGATCCGCAGGGCTCGGTCAGCGTCGGATCCGCGCGCCTGGAGCACGGGGTCGAGCCGGACCGCGAACGGCCGATCGGGACCGTTCGACTCGAGGGCTTCGCCGAAGAAGGCCGCGAGCGCACGACCACGGACCGTGCGTGTCTCGGCGGTGGCGTCGGCATGACCCACGAGAAGCCCGCCCACGTCGTCGACGAGGCCCTGGAAGGACCGGGTCGCGCGCGCGCCGGCGCCGGCGTCGCCCTGATCCTGACGTTCGGCCTCGACCAGCGCGGCGTAGACCTGCCCCATCTGCAAAGGCCGCTCGTCCAGGATGGCGTCGAACAACTGCGCCGTCAGCTGTCGCAGGGCGGCGGACGTCAGCGGCGCCTCGATGTCCGACAAGGGCAGGCGGTCGAGGGCCTGGCGCAGGTCGGACCTGAGCGGCGAGGACAGCGTCGCGTCGTCGGGCCACGATGCGGTGAGCTGGTCCAGCGTGTGCGCGATCACCGCGGCACGCCCGACATCGCCCGACGTCGTCGCCATCGGCGACGGGGACAGCGAGGTCGTGTGGACGGGTGGTCCGCCGCCTGTCCGGTCGGCTGTGATCGACGCCGGGGGTTGACGCAGGGCATGGATGTAGGACTCCGCGAGGGACCTCGATGCCTGGCAGGTGGTGTCGTCGACGAGCCCGTCCATGAGCGAGAGCAGGTTGTCCTTCAGCGTGGTGAGCGCTTCCAGCGCCTGCTCCGTCGCCCGGGGCGGCTCGCTGCCGGATGAGACGAAGGCCGTCAGCAACGAGCGGTGAGCCTCGGCCAGCGGCGCGAACGAGCCGTCGAACATGCCGGTGAGCACGTGAGCCGCCGCCTCGTCCAGGAGCCTGGCCGACGCGTCGTCAAGGTGGCGGGCCGAGTCGCCCGAAACGGCTTGCCGGAACTGGAGGCCGGGACCATAGAGGCGCTGGGCGACCCGTCCGAGCGCGACGCTCAGGCGGCGTCTTGCCTCCGTGGTCGTCGCGACGCGGGGAGGCTCGCCGACGAACTTCGCCTGCAGCTCCTGTGCGATCGCCGTCGAGCGGCGATCGAGGGCCCAGAGCGCCGTTTCGGCGGTATAGAGCGAAGCGCGCGTCGATGCGCCCCGGGAGCCGTCGGTGTCCCCCATCAGGCGAATGATCATGTCATCGCTCATCGGCACGTCCTCCCCCGCGCCGCCCTCCGGATACTTGTCGGTGCGCTGCACCTGGCCGTCCTCGATCCAGTATTGCCAAGTGATGTTCGAGGCCTTGCGCTGCGCTTTCCCCGGGTCGTCGGTGGTGGAGACAATGCGAGAGCGGGCGAGGATGGCGGCATGAGGATCGATCAGCACGGCCATGGTGGCCGCATAAAGCGTGGTCCGCATGCCCTCCAGCGCCCATCCTTGTGCCTGGGCCGACTTCGCGAACTCGCCACCGAAGCTCTGGTCGAAGACCGGCGACTCCAACGCGCAGCCGAGCAATCGCGTACGTTCGACCTCCGAGATCGCGCCGGGATGCTGGCGCTTCACGTCCCTGAGCAGTCGACCCACGGCGCCGGCCAGCGCTTGAGGGGAGTAGCCAGCGCAGAGCGCCTGTTTCGTCCTGGGATCCATGCCGCCATGACCGGCGACCATGAGCTGGACCGGTCTGGCCACCGTGTCGTGGGCGGCCGCCGCCAGCAACTCCTGGCCGAAGCGGGTCGTCCAGGATCCGTCTGCCGCCAGGCGGATCCAGACCATGCTGCCTTTGCCCTCGTACTGACGCAGCAGGTGAAGCCCCATCCAATCCATTGCCGCGTCGTTCTCGAGTGCGACGTAGAGGCGCAATGCGTCTGGATGTTTGCCGGAACCGGCCTCCGGGGCCAAGGGGCCCGAGGCCGGCGGCAGATTCATCTTGTCGGCCCAGCTGTCGACGGGACCGGCTCGCACGGGGGACGAGCCCGAGCCACTGGTAGCACGGAAGGCGCGATGGACCGCCGCGTGGTCAAGGGTCCAGTGGCCGGACGGATCGGCGCTGGCCAGCACCAACTGGCCGGCCTTGAAGTCGTTCTGGTCGAGCGACAGGGCTGCGGGCCAGAACTTGGGGGGGACCATCGACAGACCGGTGACCCGGAGCAATCGTTCAAGGGTCAGCAGCAACTCGTTCTGCGACAACGCGGTCTCGGCCGTGGCGGCGGGGAAACGGATCGTCGTCCCGACGCCGCCGGGCTCGGCGGCGGAGACCTCCAGGCGCCCCTGTGTGCGCCACAGCTTCCAGCCTTCCTCGCCGATGTTCCACTTGGAGAAGAGTTTGGACAGGACCGTCTCGGCCGGGAGCGGCGATGGACGGCCGGGCATGTCGGGCATGAGCGCGCGCATCGGGTCGTCGCTGGACCAGGACCAATGTCCAGCCCAGGGCTTCCAATCGGATGAGGCCAGCGTCGCCGGATCGATGCTGATGAAGCGGATCGGCCCGATGACGCCCTGACGGGCGAGCGCCTCCAGCGCGGGGTACAGCGCCTTCAGCGCCTGGACGTGATCGGCGATCCCTGGGTTGCCGGTCTGGGCCAGGTTGCGCCGCAGTCCGTCGATGTCGATCACCAGCGGCGCCCCGCCCAGGCCGCTTGCCAGGGCCGCGCGAAAGAGTCGCAAGCTTGCCGCCTTGCGGTGCGCATTCACCGCGAGTGTGGGGTTGGCGTCGATCCGTCGCGCCAGCAGGTCGAGGAACTTCAGGGCGAGCGCCGTCGATGACCTGATCTTGATCGATGGCATCGAGGCCATCCGCAGGGATGTGTCAACCTTGAGCGGATCGATCTCGCCGAAGGGGCCGATGGGCATGTCGACGAGCTGATCAGCCTTCGCATACAGGAAGCTCCCGGCAATGCTCTCCAATCCGCGCGCGATGGTGTGGCCGCCCTGCGCGATGTCGATGCAGGTCTCGATGAGGTCGGACTTCAGGTCGGGGTTTGCGGACCTTGGAAGGTCGCTCATCAGGGTTTGCAGATGCGTGCGCAGGTCCCGCGTGACCTCCGGGGTGTCGCGCATCCACGCCTCGGGCAGGTCCAGGGCCTCCGCGACGGCAGCGAACAAGCCGGTCTCTGCCTCATGTCTGCGGGCGACGAGACGATCGGCTTCTTGGTTGGCAGCGGAATCAGGCGTAGGGAGCGGCATGGCACGGCACTCATGGTGAGAGTAGAAACCTCTCAGTCATGTGACGCGACCCTGCATCCGACAACAGGCCCCGACAGGCCTTCAGGGGCTCCGGCAGGAGCCGTTCACATCAACGGCTGTGCGCCGTCAATTTCGCCAGCGGCGACGCCAGGCTGATGCCGGGAGCCGCGCGGCGCGCGCTGGGGCGGCCGTCCTCGTCGGTCTCGTCGAGTTCCGGATGCGCAGCGCCCAGCGCCAGTCCCGACGCCCCCGCGTTGTCACGCCGCATCGCGACGCCCACCGCCAGCATGTCGATCACCAGCAGGTGCAGGATGCGGCTGATCATCGGCAGGTGCGTGGCGACATCCTCGACGTGATCGACGATCAGCGCCGCGTCGGCCTTCTTCGCCAGCGGCGACTGGCTCGCGGTGATGGCCAGCACGTGCGCGCCGCGTTCGCGCGCCGCGTCGGCCACCGCGATCAGCTCGGGCAGCTTGCCGCTGCTGCTGATCAGCACCGCCACGTCGCCCGCCTTGAGCGTCTGCGCGGCCAGCAACTGCAGCCGCGGCTCGACGTACGCGTTGCACGCGACACCCAGCCGCAGGAACTTGAACTGCGCGTCCTGCGCGACCACGCCGTAATGGCCGATGGCGAAGAACTCGATGCGCGATGCCTTGAGCAGCAACTCGATGCTGCGGTCGATCATGTCGCGGTTGAGCTGGCTGCGCACCTGCAGGATCGCCGAGGCGGTGTTGCCCAGCACCTTCTCGCCGAGTTCCACCATCGAGTCGGCCTGCGTCACCTGCGTGTGGCTGACCGGCACCGTGCCGGTCAAGCCCGAGGCCAGCCGCAGCTTGAAGTCGGACAGCCCCTCGCATCCCAGCGAGCGGCAGAAGCGGATCACCGTCGGCTGGCTGACGCTGGCCGCGCGGGCGATCTCCGCGATCGGGTCGTTGAGCACCTTGCGCGAATGCGCCAGCACGTGGTCCGCGACGCGCTGCTCGGCCGGCGAGAGGCCGTCGCGCGCGCGCCGGATCTGGCTCACGATCGCCGAGGCGCCGCCGCTGGTCTGCAGGCTGCGCAGCTGCGCCTCCAGGATCGCCGAGGCACCCTTGAAGGTCGCGTGCTCGGCCGTGATCACGAAGGTCGGGATCGCGGTCACGTAGTCGGAGAAACGGCCCTTGTCCTCGAAGCGCGCGCGGAAGCGCGAGCGGTCGAAGTACTCGCCCAGCCGCGGCACGATGCCGCCGCCGATGTAGATGCCGCCCAGCGCGCCCAGCGTCACCGCCAGGTTGGCCGCCGCCGTGCCCAGCAGGGTGCAGAAGAGGTCCAGCGTCGCCTCGCAGACCGGGTCGGCGGCCTCGAGCGCGCGCGCGGTGATGTCCGGCGCGGTCAGCGGCTCCGACGGCTGCTTCAGGTAGTCCGCCATCGCCCGGTGCATCAGCTCAAGACCTGGCCCCGACAGCAGGCGCTCGAAGGAAACGTGCTCGTACTCGTTCCAGGCGAAGCGCAGCAGCGCGATCTCGCGCTCGTCGCGCGGCGCGAAGTTGGTGTGGCCGCCTTCGGACCCGAGCGAGATCCAGCCCTCGCCGGCCGGGATCAGGCCCGACACGCCCAGGCCGGAGCCCGAGCCCAGCAGGCCGATCACGCTGTGCGGGCGCGCCTCGCCGCCGCCGATCTGGCGGATCTCGCTGCCGCGCAGCCGGGGCAGGGCCATCGCCAGCGCGGTGAAGTCGTTGACCACCACCAGCGTGTCCAGACCGAGGCGCTGACGCGCTTCTTCGATCGAGAACTGCCAGTGGTAGTTGGTCATGCGCACCAGGTCGCCCTCGACCGGGTTGGCGATCGCGATCGCCGCGTGCGCCACCTTCAGCTGGCGGGGCAGCCGGTCCATGTAGGCGCGCACGGCGGCATGGAAGTCGGCATGCTCGGCGCAGCGCAGCAGCGCGATGTGCTCGAACTCTCCCGGAGTGGTTTCCAGGGCGAAGCGGGCGAAGGTGCCGCCGATGTCGGCGATGAGCCGGGGACTGTCGAATTCACGCATGAAGCGGCGATTATGGCGCGCCGTCCCGTGCCTTCCGGAAGGGTTCGCCCTAGCCGCGCGCCGGGATGGTGGCGTTTCTGTGTGTAGCGTGACTACAGCGCGGCAATCCGGCGAGAATCGCCGACGCTGGAGGAAAAACTCCTTCAAAGACAAGCAATTGAGCGCGAGAGGCGAAGCGGTGACGTCGCGGGAGAAGTGGCCTGGGAACGACTTGGCAACACTTCTCTTGTGCGAGTGATGTAGTTTTGCTACCTTGCGCGGATTCGCCGCGAATGCGGTCTCGGACGGGCCCCGGCGGCCCTCCCCAGTCAGAGAGCAGGACAAGAACAGTGCAAGCAGAACAGGGTGTGAATCAGGGTGTGGATCAGCAGGTGGCGGTGGTCCGGGCGGCGGACGCCGCGGGCTACCCGTGGCTGGTGGCGGACATCGGCGGCAGCAACGCCCGCTTCGCCTGGGTCGACGGGCCGGGCAAGGGCGTGGATCACGTGCGCAAGCTGCCGGTTTCCCACTATGAGTCGCTGCGCGCTGCCGCCGAGGCCTATCTGAAGGAACTGGCCGGTCTGGGCGTGTCGGCGCGGCCGAAGCGCGCGTCGCTGGCCTTGGCCACGGCGATCAACAGCGATCGCATCGAACTGACCAACAGCCACTGGACGTTCTCGCGCAGCCAGTTGCAGGCCGAGCTGGGCCTGGATGAACTGCGGCTCCTCAACGACTTCGAGGCCCTGGCGCTGTCGCTGCCGGGGCTGCGTGCGGACCAGGTCGCGGCCGTGCCGGGCCCCACGCTGGCGACGCCGCACGGCACGCTGGCGGTGATCGGTCCGGGCACCGGCCTGGGCGTGGGCGGTGTGATCGAGACCTCGGGCGGCTGGGTCGCCCTGGCGGGCGAGGGCGGTCACATGACGCTGGCGCCGACCAACGACTATGAGAGCGAGCTGCTCGCCGCCGCGCGCAAGGAGTTCCCGCACGTCTCCGCCGAGCGCTTCCTGTCCGGCGTCGGCCTGCCGACGCTGCACGCGGCGGTGGCGACGGTGGCCGGCCAGCCGTCCGCGCTGCGCCTGACGGCGGAGCAGATCGTCGAGGGCTCCTTGTCCGGCGACGCCATCTGCGCCCAGACCATGGACCAGTTCTGCGCCTTCCTCGGCAGCTTCGCCGGCAGCGTCACGCTGGCGCTGGGGGCGCGCGGCGGGATGTACATCGGCGGCGGCATCGTGCCCCGGCTGGGGGAGCGCTTCTTCCAGTCGTCCTTCCGGGCACGCTTCGAGGCCAAGGGCCGCTTCACCCCTTATCTGGCCTCCGTGCCCTGCGTGCTGATCACCGACACGCTGACCGCCTTGGCCGGCGCAGCGTTCGCGCTGGAGCAGTCGGTGCGCTGAACCTGTAGTTCGGGTCAGAGCTGGTTGTAGTCCAGCTACATCACGTCCTGTTAACGGCGGCCCATGAGGCCGCCGTTTTTCATTTCTCCTCCCTAATTCGCAGGTTTCTCAGTAGAAACCCGACGTAACTTCGTCGTTTTTCCGCCATGAGGGCTGTCGTTTCTGTTGTCCAGGGTTTGCGAGAGCTTGGATCATGATCTAGTTTTAGTACAGAATTCTTTTCAGAACGTTGGGTACCGCCGTTCAAACAGGAGACAAAGAAATGAAGACATCGCACGCCTCGCGCGAGTTGTTCCGGGTGCAGCCCGTCGCTGCCGGTTGCCTGATGACGCTGGCCCTCATGGCCGGCGCCGCGCAGGCGCAACAGGTTCAGACGGAGGCCGACAAGGCCGCCGCCGAGAAAGCCGCCGCCGACCGCCAGCTGGAAACCGTGACCGTCACCGGCATCCGCCGCGGCATCGAGGCCGCGATTTCGGTGAAGAAAAACTCCGACTCCATCGTCGAGGCCGTGTCGGCCGAAGACATCGGCAAGCTGCCCGACGTGTCGATCGCCGAATCGATCGCGCGCCTGCCGGGCCTGTCCGCCCAGCGCGTGGCCGGCCGCGCGCAGGTGATCTCGGTCCGCGGCCTGTCGCCGGACTTCGCGACCTCGCTGCTCAACGGCCGCGAGCTGGTCTCCACCGGCGACAACCGCAGCGTCGAGTTCGACCAGTACCCGTCCGAGCTGCTCAGCGGCGTGGTCGTCTACAAGACGCCGGATGCCGGTCTGGTCGGCCAGGGCCTGTCGGGCACCATCGACATGCAGACGGTCCGTCCGCTCAACTTCAGCAACCGCGTCATCACGCTGAACGCGCGTGGCCAGCGCAACTCGCTGGGCTCGGCGGCCAACGCCAGCGCCAACGGCAACCGCCTGAGCGCCAGCTACATCGACCAATTCGCCGACCGCACCATCGGCGTGTCGCTGGGCTACGCGCATCAGGAGACGCCGACGCAGGAAGAGCAGGTCGGCCTGTACGAACCCTGGGACACCTCGGGCCGCACCGGCCTGCCCGCGGGCACCTACAACTCGGGCGGCATCAAGGCGCTGCGCCGCACCGGCAAGACGGAGCGCGACGCGCTGATGGGCACGGTCGAGTTCCGTCCGACCAAGAACTGGACCAGCGTCGTCGACGGCTTCTGGACCAAGGCCAAGGCGGTGGACACGGCCAACCAGTTCGAGATGAGCATGACCTGGAACGGCAACAACGCGCCGCTCGACTGGTCCGGCGTCACCACCAACGCCGCCAACACGCAGACCGGCGGCACGCTGCTGAACGCCTACCCGCTGGTGCGCGGCATGTACAACAAGCGCGACGACAAGATCGTCGCGACCGGCTGGAACAACAAGCTGAAGTTCGATAGCGGCCTGTCGCTGACGGCCGACTTGAACTACTCGCGCGCCACGCGCAACGAGATCAACCTCGAGAACAACACGCAGCTGCTGTCGGCCCCGGGCGCGGTCCCGCTGGACAACGTGAAGCTGGCCTTCAACTCGGGCGACTTCTCGCAGATCGTGCCGGGCCTGACCTACTCCGACCCGACCAAGCTGTACCTGCAGAACACCATCTACGGCTCGGGCTACGGCAAGACGCCCAGCGTCAAGGACGAGCTGACCGGCTTCAAGCTGGTGGGCAACATGCCGGCGCCCGCGGCGGTGAACGGCTGGTTCTCGGACTTCGACCTCGGCGTGAACTACGCGGACCGGTCGAAGAAGAAGCGCCAGCCTGAAGGCGGCATCAACGTCGGCGCGCAGGGCAACACGGCGATCGGCTCGGACCTGCAGTACAGCCCGGTGGACCTGAGCTTCGCGGGCCTGGGCATGATCCCGGCGTGGAACGTGCCGGGCGCGGTCGGCCGCTACATGACCTTCAACCCGACGGACACGGAGAGCTACCTGATCTCCAAGGCCTGGGACGTGAAGGAGAAGGTCGCGACGGTGTTCTTCAAGGGCAACATCGACTCGTCGGCCTTCGGCATCCCGATGCGCGGCAACGTCGGTCTGCAGGTGATCCACACGGACCAGTCGTCGCAGTCGAACTACTTCGACGGCACGGCGCCGGCGGGCCAGCAGGTCAAGCCGCTCAACGGCGGCAAGAAGTACACGGACTACCTGCCGGCGCTGAACCTGGCGTGGTCGCTGGCGGATGACCAGACGCTGCGCTTCGCCGTCGCCAAGCAGATGGCCCGCGCGAAGGTGGACCAGCTGCGTTCGGCGCTGGACTTCGGCGTCGATGCCGCGACCGGCAAGCCGGGCGCGAGCGGCGGCAATCCCGAACTCGATCCGTGGCGCGCCAACGCGGTCGACCTGTCCTGGGAGAAGTACTTCGGCTCCAAGGCCTACGTGTCGGTGGCGGGCTACTACAAGGATCTGCGCAGCTACATCTACACGCAGGGCAACGACCGCTACGACTTCTCGCGCTTCGTCGCCGGCTACACGCCGCAGCCGGGCCAGCCGGACGCGCTGCCGATCGGCACCTACACCGCGCCGTACAACGGCCAGGGCGGCAAGCTGCGCGGCATGGAGCTGACGGCCTCGCTGCCGTTCAACCTGTTCAGCAAGTCGCTGAACGGCTTCGGCATCGTCGCGAGCGCCAGCTTCAACAGCAGCAACATCCAGATCAAGGATCCGGAGAGCGCGAGCAGCGTGGGGTCGGGCAACATCTCGCTGCCGGGCCTGTCCAAGCGCGTGTACAACCTGACCGCGTACTACGAGGCCAACGGCTTCGAGGCCCGCATCAGCCAGCGCAAGCGCTCGGACTTCATCGGCGAGATCGGCAACTTCAACGGCGCGCGCACGCTGCGCTACGTGGTCGGCGAGAGCATCGTCGACGCGCAGATCGGCTACAACTTCACCGAGGGTCCGCTGAAGGGTCTGGGCCTGCTGGCGCAGGTCAACAACCTGACCGACGAGGCCTACCGGACTTATGCGGCCACGAAGGACCGTCCGCTGGAGTACATCAAGTGGGGCCGGACCTACCTGATCGGCGCCACGTACAAGTTCTGATGAGCCTCTGAACCGGCCCGGTCCGGTTCAACGAAGGATGCAGCCCCGTCCGGCGTGAGCCGGGCGGGGCTTCTTTCATTAGTCTCCGACGAGCGCCCGTCCCGTCATCGGCCCGATCTCGATCAGAAGCTTGCCGTTGGCCGCCGCCTTCATCGTCGGGCCGGGCGTCATCGCATCGATGAAGGGCGTGCCGCGCAGCGCGGGCGGCAGCGTCAGTTCGACGCGCATCGGCTCGGCGGCGTTGTTCATCGCGACGATCGCGTTGCGCTGGCCGTCCTGGCGCAGCAGCACGATGACGTGCTCGTCCAGCCACAGCGGTGCCGACAGCGTGCCGTGCCGCAGCACCGCCTGCGCATGCCGCAGCGCCACCAGGCGCTTGAACTGCTCACGCAGCGCGAGGTCGGGCTTTCCGCCTTCGTCGGCCCACGGATAGGGCGCGCGGTTGTACGGGTCCTCGCCGCCGCCCAGGCCGACCTCGTCGCCGTAGTAGATCGTCGGCGCGCCCGGGTAGCTCATCTGGAAGAACACCGCCAGCAGCAGCCGGCGCTTGGCCTCGGCCACCTTCTCCGGCGGGCTGTCGTCGCGCACGCCGAAGTGATGCAGTGCGCGCGGCTGGTCGTGCGAGGACAGCAGCGTCATCGACGCGAACAGCGACGGCGCCGGGTAGGACTCGCGCAGCAGTTCGAGGTTCTGGTAGAGGCGCTCCGCGTTGCCGCCGGCCGCGTAGTCCAGCACCGTGTTGCGGAAGATGTAGTTCATCGTCGCGTCGAAGGTGTCGCCGAGGAAGAACTTGCTCGCGTCGAACCAGGTTTCCGCGATCGTCAGCGCGCCGGGCTGGTGGCGCTTCACCGCGACGCGCCAGGCGCGCCAGAAGTCGTCCGGCACCCACGGCGCCACGTCCATGCGCCAGCCCGCCGCGCCACGGTCCAGCCAGAACTGCATCACCCCGTCGCGGCCGAAGGCGTAGTCGCGGAACGCGCGGCTGGACTTGTCCAGCTCGGGCAGGTCCTTGATGCCGATCCAGGCGGCGTACTGCTCGTCCGGCTGGCTCTTGGAGAGATCGAACTTGAACCAGCTCGCGTAAGGCGATGCCGGATTGGGCTTGCCGTTGTCGAAGGCGCCCCCAGCGGGGAAGTTGCCGAAGCGGTTGAAGTAGGGCGAGTCCGCGCCGACGTGGTTCAGCGAGGTGTCCGGGATCACGCGCAGGCCGCGCTTGCCGGCCTCGCTGGTGAGGCGCTCGAAGTCGGCGTTGCTGCCGAAGGCCGGATCGATGCGCTTGTAGTCGCCCGTGTCGTACTTGTGGTTGCTGGCGGCCTGGAACACGGGCGTCAGGTAGAGCGCGTTGGCGCCCAGGTCGCGGAGGTCGTCGAGCTTCTCGATGATCCCGGCGAGGTCGCCGCCGAAGAAGTCGTTGTTGTAGACCGCGTCGGAGCCGTCGCCGCTGCCGGGCTTGTACGGGCGGTCCAGCCAGCGCGGATGGCGCTCGATGCCGTGCTCCTGGTACTTCGCCTTCCCGACCTCCGGGTCGTTGGCCTTGTCGCCGTTGCGGAAACGCTCGGGGAAGACGTAGTAGTAGACGAGGTCGCGCGCGAAGTCCGGCACGGCGAAGTCGGAGGCGTGGATCGTCTGCCGGTAGCGGCGGATCGCGAAGGGCGGGATCGGTCCCTTGGCATCGGACCCCGCGGGCATCGGCGCGACGGCGCCGGGGCCCATCGAGCCCTTCTCCTTGGTCCAGTAGATGGTGTCGGCGTTGTTCTGCACGACGTAGCGCGCGCCGCCGACGGTGGCGATGAAGTAGTAGCCGTAGACGCCCGGTCCGCCGAAGCGGTGGCGCGCCTTCCACACGTCGCGGCCGGCGGCGGCTCCGACGCCGGTTCCCGCCTTGTGCAGCGGCACGCGGGCTTCCTCGGCGTAGGCGATCAGGTCTTCATTGCCTTCGACGCGGCGGCGCTCGATGACCAGCTCGAGCTTCTCGACGCCGGGCAGGGCGGTGAGCTGGAAATCGATCCAGGTCTTCGCGGGTTGGGCGCCGAAGGGCTTCTTGAACTCGGCGAGGCGCGAGTCGTAGCGCAGGCTCGCGGCGATCGGCGACAGCGCGGGCGCGGGCATGGAGGCCGAGGAGGCCGGCGTATCCGCGGCTTGCGGCACAGGCGCCTGGCCCGACGCCAGGACAGGGACGAGCAAGGTCGCGCACAACAGGTGGCGACGAAATGGAGGCAGGGCGCGCATGCGCCGACGCTAACGCGAAGCGACGCCGGTGGATGCTGGTGTTTCCTCCGGCCCTGGGCCTCGGCGCCCCCTCAGCGAGGGGCGATCACCTGCCGCTGGCCGCACCCGACGCTGGCGTCACTCCGGTTGTCCCGGTCGATCCGGTCGCGCTGGTCGCCCCCGTCGCCTTCCTCCAGCTCACCAGCGTGCTGGCGAACTCGATGACCGCCATCGCGTAGTAGCTGCTCTGGTTGTAGCGGGTCACGGTGTAGAAGTTCTGCGTGCCCGCGACGTACACCGGCGCGGCGCCGCCCATCTGGAGTTCGATCAGCGCGAGCGGTCCGTTGTGCGCGCGGCCCTGCGGCGAGAGCTGCGCGCCGACCGATTCGAACTGCCGCGCGTCCAGCTGCGGCAGCACGTCGCTGATCAGCAGCTGCGCCCGTGCCGCCGTGTCGTTGGGGACTTGCACCTCGTAATGCGTCGGCATGCCGCGCTGCCAGCCGTGCTCTTTCAGGAAGTTGGCCACCGAGCCGATCGCGTCGACCGGGCTGTTGATCAGGTCGACGTGGCCGTCGCCGTCGAAGTCGATGGCGTAGCGCCGCCAGCTCCCCGGCATGAACTGGCCCCAGCCGATCGCGCCCGCGTACGAGCCCTTCATCGACATCGGATCCAGGCCGTTCTCGCGCGCCAGGATCAGGAACTGGCGCAACTCCTCGCGGAAGAAGGGGCTGCGGTCGCGCGCGCCCGGCGGCAGCGGCGAGGGGTAGTCGAAGCTCAGCGTCGCCAGCGCGTCCAGCACGCGGAAGCCGCCCATGATGCGGCCGTAGAAGGTCTCCACGCCGATGATGGACGCGATGACCTCGGCCGGCACGCCGTAGGCCGCCTCCGCGCGCGCCAGCGCCGCCTCGTGCGTCGCCCAGAAGGCCAGGCCCGCCTGCAGCCGCTGCGGCTCGACGAAACGCTGCCGGTACGCGCCCCAGTCCTTCGCCTGTCCCGGCGGCCCGGGCAGGATCAGCCGCTGGACCGTCGGCTGCGGACGCGCGAGCGCCAGCACCGCGCGCAGTTCCTCGCGCCGGTAGCCGAGCGACTCGGCCTGCGCATCGGCGAAGGCCATCACGTCGGCGCGGTCGCCGTATTCCGGCAGCACGGCGGGTTTCTTCGCGGGCTTCTTTGCCAGCTTCACAGCCTTCGCCTTGGACGCTGCGTGTGGGGCAGCGTGCGAGACGGCAGGGGACCCGGCAGGGGCCGGCGACTGCGCCATCACCGGCGTTGCCGCCAGCGCGGCCATCAGCGGCGAGGCGATCATCGCGGTCTGCAGGAGCGTGCTCAGGAACACGCGACGGGAAGGGGAACTGCGGGTACGGCGGAAGGCGGTCATGCGGGCGGTCAAGGGATCAGCGGACGGATCAACGGATCAGCGGGTCAGGCCTTGCCGGAGCTCGGCGCATTGCGCCGCGAACAGGCGTTGCCATTGTGACGTGGCCGCGACGAGGTCCTGCCGATAGCGTTGCGCTTCCAATTGCAACAGCGACGCCGCCACGGCCTCGGCCCGCGCGCCATGGCGCTCGACAAGCGCGGCCGCCCAGCGGCGCGGGGTCTCGTCGTCGCGGGTGGGCAGGCCCAGCCGGTCCAGCTCTCGTCGCACCCGCAGGCGCTGGCGCGA
>NZ_DASVNZ010000407.1:0-28162 GCF_036486225.1 Roseateles sp.
CGGCACCAACCAGATCGCCGGCACTGATCCGGCGCGGATCCTGGCCTTGGCGCTGCAACGGCTCGATGACATCGACGGCCGCTGGCCCAAGGTGGAAGTACGCCGCCCCCCTCTCTGGGACGGCCAAGCGGCCACGCGCATCGTCGACCGGCTCGCGAGCGATCTCCTTCGCTGACCCGCCACCCCCTCGTTCCGGGGGGCTCTGAAAGAACTGCTTACAGGTGGATGCACTTCGCGGGTGCGCCACTCGTACAGTCATTTCCTCAGGCGCACGGAGAGGCGCCCGGCTGGTGCAGAGGAGGCAAGCCATGCACGTTTCCATCGCCCCGCACGGGGAGGTGGCCGGTTCCGCCGTCGGCGGGCCGCTCACCACTGAAACCATCACGACCCCTGCGACAGCGACGACCGGTCCCACCGGCATGACCGTCGCCATCGACTACGACAGGATCCGCGCCACCCTGATGGTGATGGGCATCGCCCTGCACGCTGCGGACGTCTTCGTCAGCGCGGGCGACTGGCTGGTCGCGGACACCCACCGCGGCGCCGTTTTCGACGCGCTGGTCGCGCTGATCCACAGCTTCCGCGTCCCCGGCTTCTTCCTGCTGTCCGGCCTGCTCTTCGCGGGCAGCCTGACGCGCCACACAGCGCCCGATCTGGCGCAACGCCAACTGGTGCGCCTGGGCGTGCCGCTGCTGACCTGCTGGATCCTGCTCAACACCGCGCAGGCCGCCCTGCTGACCTGGCACCGCGGCGGCGATCCCTGGACCGCGCTGATCTCGCTGTCGACGCCGATCGCCCATCTCTGGTTCCTGCGCGACCTGCTGGTGATGAACCTGCTGGCGCTGGCGTGGGTGGCGTTGCGCCGCCGGCCGGCTGCGGCATCGACGCGCGGAACATCGACTCGGACCTCTTCGATGCAGGCCCCATGGATCCGGGCTGCCGTCCCGATCCATTGGGTGAGCGTGGCGCTGATCGGCGCCCTGCTGAGTCACGCGCTCCTCATCGTCGTCCGGCTGAGCGGCCTGGCCTATGCGCCGGGCCCGGGCGGTGTGACGCTGTTCAACCTGGCGTTCTACGCGCCCATGTTCCTGGCCGGGCTGGCGATGCGGCAAGGTCCCCCTTGGCTCGAGGCCTGGCTGCGCACGCCGCCGTGGCTGCTGCCGGCCGCCGCCTTCATGGCCAACTGGGGCGACGCCGCCAGCAGCACGTTACCGGGTGCGCTGGCACGCGAGGCGGCGCTGGCCGTCGAGCTGCTCGGCATCTGGCTGGCCACCGGCGCGGCCATCGGCTGGCTCGCCCGGTGGCGGGGTCCGTCGCTCGGCGGACCCGGCCGCGCGCTCGCCGAGGCAAGCTACACGATCTTCCTCGTCCATCACCTGATGGTGGTGGTCCTCGCGCTGCTGCTGCTGCCGCTCGATTGGCCGGCGGCGCTGAAGTTCCCGGTCATCGCCGCCGGCGCGCTGGCGCTCAGCCTGGCGTTCCACCGCGGGGTGGTCCGTCCCTTCGCCGTGACGCGACTGCTTTTCAACGGGCGTCTGCCGGAGGCCGTCCACCGATCGCGCGCCGCCGCCGCACGGGGCCGTGCCTGAGCCCTTCCCCCGGAACGACCGCCTCTCGGACAGAGCCCCCCTTCACCTGAGGGGGACCGCACCGGTACGGTGAAGTTGTCGCGGTAATTCGCTTCAAGCTGCCCCAAAATCGCCGCTTCGTCCAAGAATCGCACCGGCCCAGTGCGACGGGCACGCGGAACGCACGATCCAGACCGCGAACACACCAGCCCGGGCGTGACCCGGAGAGCCAGAACGATGACCCTGTACAGCACCATCTGGTGCGACGAGAAGCCCGGCCTGCCGCCGGACATGCACGTGCTGCACCGCGAGCGTATCGGCCGCCGAGGCGTCTTCCGCAAGGTCCGCCAACTGGCGGCCGGCGACGCCATCCTGCTCAACGGCGCCCTGGGCGCGAGCGACCTCTGGTTCGACATGCTGCTGGCGATCTACATCCGCTGGTTCCGCCGCGGCGTGGGCGTGTTGATCGCCGATGCGACCTGGCATGCGCGCGCACTGCCCGGCGACAGTCGCGCCGGATTCCTGTTCCCGGCCTACGCGCTGTTGCACCGCGTGCTGCTGCTGCTGAGCCGCGGCCGGTACACGCATTACGGATTCCTGTCGACGGCCGAGGTCGCGCTGGTCGCGCGCGAGGCCTCGCTGCGGCCGGGCGTGGCCCACTTCACCGCGTTCTGCTCGCAGCTGCCGTTGGAGATCCTGGACGAGCTGCGCACCCTGTGCGCCCAGACCGAGGCGAGCGTCGGCAGCCGTCGCCCGCGCATCTTCTCCGGCGGCAACGCCTTGCGCGACTACCCGTCGCTGCTCGAAGCCGCTGCGGGCCTGGACGCCGACATCGAGATCGCCACCACCAAGGACCTCGGCCCGCTGCCGCCCAACGTGCGGGCGGCGGGACGCAGCCATCACGATTTCTTCCGCGACATGGCGCGCAGCGACATCGTCGTGCTGCCGATGTGGCACACCGAAGGCCGCAGCGTCGGCCAGCAGACCTATCTGAACGCGCTGGCCCTGGGCAAGCCGCTGATCCTCACCGACGTCATCGGCGTACGCGACCACCTGGTCGGCGACCTGCATGCGCTGATCGTGCCGTCGCACGATCCCGCCGCGCTGCGCGAGGCGATCGTGTGGATGCTGGCGCCCGAACACGGCACCGCGCGCGCGACGATGGCGCAACACGGCCTGACGCTCGCGTCGGAGATGACCTTCGCGCACTACGCCGCGCGTCTCTCGGCGCTGCTGCGCGAGATCCAGTCGCAGTTGCCGCTGCAGACCGGTCCGACGCCCTGGGTCACGCCGTCGGCCTGACCCGTCGGGGCTGAGGCCGTCCAGCGGCCGGACGACGCACGCGATGGCCTGGAAGTTGCGAGTTCCCCTTCGACATCTTCGAAGAGGACTGCGGCGATGGCGCTGTACAGCACGATCTGGTGCGATGAGAAACCGGGGCTGCACCCGGACGTGACGGTGTTGCACCGGGAACGGGACGGCCGGCGCGGCGTGTTCCGCGCCGTTCGCGGGCTGAAGGCCGGCGACGCGATCCTGCTCAACGGGGCGCTCGGCGCGCGCGACCTGTGGTTCGACATGCTGCTGGCGATCTACCTGCGCCTGGCCAAGCCCGCTACCGGCGTGTTGATCTCCGACGCCACCTGGCATCCGCGCGCGGTGCCGCTCAACAGCCGCGCCAAGCTCGCCTTCCCGCTCTACGCCTGGTTCCTGCGCACGCTGCTGCGGCTGACGAAGGGACCGCAGACGCACTACGGCTTCCTGTCCAGCGCCGAGGCCGAACTCGTCACCGCCGAGGCCGGTCTGCGCCCGGGCGCGGCGCGCTTCACCGCCTTCTGCTCGCAGCTGCCGCTGGCGATGATGCCGGGGCTGCATGAGCAGATCGCACGGGAAGCAGCCGGGGTCGACGCGCGCGCCCTCGACGCGCCGACGCATTTCTTCGCCGGCGGCAACTCGCTGCGGGACTACGGCACCTTGGCCGCCGCGGCCACGGGGGCGGACGGCCGCTTCACGGTCGCGACGTCCAACGTGGTCACCGGCATGCCGCCGCAGGCGCGGGTGGGCCCGCTGAGCGAGCGCGACTTCTTCCTGGCGATGATGCGCAGCGACGTGGCGATCGTGCCGCTGCTGCCGGTGGAAGGCCGCAGCGTCGGCCAGCAGACCTACCTGAACGCCTTGGCGCTGGGCAAGCCGCTGATCGTGACCGACACGCTGGGCGTGCGCGACCACCTGACGGCCGATGTGCATGCGCTGGTGGTGCCGCCCGGCGATGCGGCCGCGATGCGCGCGGCGATCGACTGGATGCAGGACCCGGCCCATCGCGCGGCGCGCGACGCGATGGCGCGTGCGGGGCAGCAGCTGGCCTCGGAGATGACCTTCGCGCACTACGCCGACCGGCTGTGCCGGTGGCTGCGGGAGATCCAGGCGGGCGCGGTGGCCGTGGGGTCCGCGGGCGCTGCAGGTCCTGCAGGCACGGCAGGCGACCTGTCCGCCGCGGCGACGCTCAGTGGGTATCCAGCGCCGGGAACCCCTTCACCAGATCATCCACCGCCTTGACCTGCTCCAGGAACGGCTTGAGCTGAGACAGCCGCAGCGCGCTGGGGCCGTCGCAGAGTGCCTTCTCCGGATCCGGATGGGCTTCCAGGAACAGGCCGGCCAGGCCGATGGCCATGCCGGCGCGGGCCAGCTCGGTGACCTGCCCGCGGCGGCCGCCGGACGCGGCGGCGCCCGATTCCCGCTGCTGCAGCGCATGCGTCACGTCGAAGATCACCGGCTTGCCGCCGCTGACCTGCTTCATCACGCCGAAGCCCAGCATGTCGACCACCAGGTTGTCGTAGCCGAACTGCGCGCCGCGGTCGCACAGCATCACGTTCGGGTTGCCGCCTTCCTGGAACTTCTCGACGATGTTCTTCATCTGCGGCGGGCTGACGAACTGCGGCTTCTTGATGTTGATGACGCGGCCGGTCTTCGCCAGCGCGATCACCAGGTCGGTCTGGCGGGCCAGGAAGGCCGGCAGCTGCAGGACCTCGCACACCGAGGCGACCTCGGCCGCCTGGTGGGGCTCGTGCACGTCGGTGAGCACGGCCACGCCATGCGCCTTCTTCACCGCCTCGAAGATCTTCAGGCCGGCTTCCAGGCCCGGACCCCGGTAGCTCTTGATCGAAGACCGGTTGGCCTTGTCGAACGAGGCCTTGAAGACGTAGGGGATGCCGAGCTCCTTGGTCACGCGGACGTACTCGCCGCAGACGTCGACGGCGAACTGCTCCGACTCCAGCACGTTGACCCCGCCGAACAGCACGAAGGGCTTGGCGTTGTCGACTTCGATGTGGTTGATCTTGACCATGTGAATCGCTTCCGAAGGAAGCCGGGAGTATCCCATCGCGACCCCGACCGCGCGACGCGGGCGTCGCCCCGGAGGCCCGCGCGGGGCGTCTCCCCGCCCATTTGAGGGGACGTCGCCGCACCGGGCCGGCATCCCCCCTGCCCTGCACCCGGGCGCCAGTGCCTGGCCAGGGAGCTCACGATGGAAGGATCGACGGCAGCGCCGCGAGGCGTCATCGAGATGGACTTCGCCCCGGGCAACCTCGGCAACAAGATGCTGCAGTTCCTCGCGGCCTTGTCGCTGCGCGAGCGCCTGCCGGGATTCGAGCTGTCCAACGTGCGGATCGGCGAATGGCAGATCGACCTTCCCCTGATCGCGCAGAAGACCTGGCATCACCGGCTGCGCTACACGTCCGACCGCTCCGCCGTGCTGGATTTCGACGCCATCGCGGCCCACGTCGCCCGCCGCGGGACGGATCGGGTCGAGCTCAACATCTACTCCTCCCAGGTCCGCAACCTCCCGGCGGTCGAAGCGGCCCGCGCCCACTTCCCCCTGCTGCCGCAGGCCGAGGGCTACGGCGCGGACGTGCTGCTCATCAATGTCCGCGCGGGAGAGGTCCTGCAGGCGGTGCATCCCGAATACACGGTGCTGCCGGTGTCCTTCTATCGCGGCCTCGTGGCGGAGAGCGGGCTGCGGCCCGTGTTCCTCGGGCAGCTCGACGACAGCCGCTACGTACGCAGCTTGCGCGAGGCCTTCCCCGCGGCCGAATTCGTGGCGAGCCGCGGCGCGGTGCACGATTTCTCGGTGATCGCGAAGTCGCGCCACATCGTCCTGGCGGTCAGCACCTTCTCCTGGCTCGCGGGCTGGCTGTCGCGCGCGGACCGCGTCGTCATGCCGCTGTCGGGCTTCATGAACCCGTTCCAGTGCGCCAGCGTCGACCTGATGCCCACGGGCGATCCGAGGTTCACCTACTACCTGTTCCCCGAGAACCGGGCCGTGGTCGACGCGGACATCGAGGTCGCCCACCGGGCGCTCGAGGGCCGCTGGCGCGAGGTCCGCCACGCCGACGTCCACGCGAACCGGCCGCGGCCGGTGCCCATACAGCCGCAGACCTTCGCGGACAAGCTGCGCTGGCGTGTCAGGGATGCGCTGCGGCGGGTGCAGTGAGCTGCCGTCGGCCGGCCACCAGCCGCTTGCCCAGCTGGATGCCGGGCGTCTCGACGAAGCGGTAGATCGCCGCGCAGCACAGCAGCGTGGGCGGCAGGCTCAGCGCGATGCAGGTCAGGAAGCGCAGCACCCCCTTGAGCTCCAGGTACCAGGGCTGCAGCGTCAGCAGGCCGGCGACCGGGATCAACCACAGCAGGTGGATCAGGTAGAGGCAGTATGCGTACTCGCCGGCCTGGCTGGCCAGCGGTGTGGACAGCGCGGCGCGCACGCGCTGGAGAGGACGCGATTGCGCCGGTCCGGCGACCAGCAGGCCGAAGCCGAGCACCAGCAGCGCGAAACAGGCTCCATGGACGCCGCCCTGGCGCCAGGCCTCGAAGAGGACGATGCCCGCGATCAGGGCGGCCGACACGGGCGTGAAGCCGCCGCGGCGCCCGTAAGCCAGCAGCACGCCGATCAGGAACACCTGCAGCTTCAGACCGAGGAAGGCCGGCATCTCGAAACGCGCGCCGTAGCCGCGGAACAGCCACAACGCGGCGAAGGCCAGCGCGACCGCCAAGGCCAGACGGAGCGCGCGACCGCGCACGCCGATCAGCAGCATCAGGAAGGGGAAGACCGCATAGAACTGCATCTCCAGTCCGATCGACCAGTCCGGCAGCGGCGTGCGGAACGCGTAGGCGGGCAAGGCGCCGAACACGAAAGTCGCATGCACGGCGATGTTGGCGAGCGAGGCGTCGGTGTAACGCTCGATCGGCGTCGTCGTGCCGGGGAACGGCCCGGCGATCAAGGTGCGGCAGTCGCCGAGCCACGGCCCGATCAGCAGCGCGACGATCAGGAGCAGGTAGTAGGCCGGCGCGATCCGGAAGAAGCGCCGCAGCCAGAAGGCGCGCCAGGTCGCCGGCGCCGACCAGGGCTCGCGATCGCGGCGGTGCAGGTAGTGGTGGGCCATCAGGAAGCCCGAGATCATCATGAACAGGTCCACCGCCATGTCGCCCCAGGACAGCACCGGCAGGATGCGCATGCCGGTCAGCAGCGCCACATGCGACAGGTAGACCCACAGCGCCGCGAGCGCGCGCAGTCCGTCCAGGGATCCGACGTGGTGATCCGCACTGCCGCCGGTCGTTGTACTCATTGCCGCTCCTCCGCCAAAGCGGACGAGGTCGGCAACACGCGCTCCCGGACCCGTTACCGGACCCTTCCCAGGTAACGGGTCGTCAATCGACCCTCAATGCGTGGTCACGGCATCCAGCAGGCGACGCAGCCTGCCCTTGGCACGGCTGAAGAAGGTCCGGGGCGGCTCGGGCACCTGCACATGACGCGCGCCGGGCAGGCTGCCGTCGGCGTTGCGGTCCAGCACCACCGGACGCCGGTCGGCGAACCAGCCCATCACCTCGTCGCGCGACACGTTCATGCCCTTGGCGTTCTTGAAGCCGCTGCCGCTCTTGCCGCCGAAGTGATGCAGGTACTGCTCGTGCTCGGCGAAGCCGCGCACCGGGAAGCCCGCGCTCAGCACCATCGCCTGCATCTTGGTCACGGCCCACCACCACTGGTGGCCCTCGTCCAGCTTGAAACGGCGGTAGAGGTCGGCGTCGATCAGCAGGCAGTAGCCGTCGACGCGGTCGGGATCCGCCGCCACGCCGTAGGCCGTGATGCCGCGCTGGTGCTCGTCGAGCAGATGCCGCAGCCAATCGGGGTCGCGGGCCTCGATGTCGCTGTTCAGGAGCAGGTAGTGCGTGGCCGCGGGATCGGCCATCTCGGACGCGAGGTTGTTGCCCTCGGCGAACAAAGAGTTGCGATCGAGCAGCCGCAGCCGGTCGATCAGCCCCTCGTCATGCAGGCGCTGCACCAGCGCCTTGGTCTCGGGCTGGGAGTCGTTGTCGAGCACGACCAGCTCGTAGCGCACTCCCCGGGTGCGTTCGCGCACGCTGCGCACCGATATCTCGACGTATTCCGGTGCGTTGTAGGTCAGCATCAGGATGCTGACGAATTCCCCGTTCGACTCCAGGCTCGCTGTACGGCTCATCTCGCGGACTCCCAGGCATGGTGGATGCGCCTGGGCGACGCTCAGGCGTGCCGGGAAGTCAGCAATCTGCGCGCCAGGGACACGCCCTGGTCGTCTTCAAACGTGGGGGTCGGCGACCCTGCAGCATTTGCCGCAGGGATGCGTGGTTCAAACGGGCGGGGTGTCCGTCGGCGCCGTGGTGCCGCGGCCGATCGCGTGGTGCTCGATGCCCAGCGTCTTCATCAGCGCGGGCTCGTACAGGTTGCGGCCGTCGAAGATCACCGGCTGCTTCAACTCCGACTTGATGCGGTCGAAGTCCGGCGTGCGGAACTCCTTCCACTCGGTGATGATGATCAGCGCGTCGGAGTCCTGCAGCGCGTGGTCCGCGCGCTCGCAGAAGCTCACGCCCGGCACCTGGCTCAGCAGCTTGGCCGCCTCGCTCATCGCCACCGGGTCGTAGGCCGCCACGGCCGCGCCGCGGCGCGTCAGTTCCTCGATCACCACCAGCGCCGGCGCCTCGCGCATGTCGTCGGTGTTGGGCTTGAAGGCCAGGCCCCACAGCGCGAAGCGGCGGCCGCTGAGGTCCTCGCCGAAGCGGCGCACCACCTTGTCGACCAGCACGCGCTTCTGGTGCTCGTTGGCCTCCTCGACGGCGTTCAGCACCTTCAGGTCCTGGCCGTACTCGCGCCCGGTGCGCACCAGCGCCTTCACGTCCTTGGGGAAACACGAGCCGCCGTACCCGGCGCCCGCGTACAGGAACTGGTAGCCGATGCGCGGATCGGACCCGATGCCGCGGCGCACCAGCTCGATGTCGGCGCCGACCTTCTCGGCCAGCAGCGCCAGCTCGTTCATGAAGCTGATGCGCGTGGCCAGCATCGCGTTGGCGGCGTACTTGGTGAACTCGGCGCTGCGCACGTCCATCACGAACAGGCGGTCATGGCTGCGCGTGAAGGGCGCGTAGAGCGCGCGCATCATCAGCGTGGCCTGCTCGTCGTCGGAGCCGACGACGATGCGGTCGGGCTTCATGAAGTCCTCGATCGCCGCGCCTTCCTTCAGGAACTCGGGGTTGGAGACGACCGAGAAGTTCACGTCGGCGCCGCGCGCCTGCAGGGCCGCGCGGATCTCGGCGCGGACATTGTCGGCGGTGCCCACCGGCACGGTGCTCTTGTCGACGATGACCTTGTAGTCGGTCATGCGCTCGCCGATGGAGCGCGCCGCGGCCAGCACGTACTGCAGGTCGGCCGAGCCGTCCTCGCCGGGCGGCGTGCCGACCGCGATGAACAGCACGGTGCCGTGGTTGACCGCCACGTCCACGTCGGTGGTGAACTGCAGCCGGCCGGCGGCCGCATTGCGCGCAACGATGGCGTCCAGGCCCGGTTCGTGGATGGGGATGCCGCCGTCGTTCAGGACCTTGATCTTCTCGGCGTTCACGTCCAGGCAGACCACGTGATTGCCCATCTCGGCCAGGCACGCGCCTGTCACCAGGCCCACGTAGCCAGTGCCGATCGTCGTCACTTTCATCTTGCGTCTCTCTTGAAGGTGTCCAGCTCAGCGCCGACCGCCGGAATGGCGGTCAGGCCTTGTAGTAGTCGCGGTACCAGGCGACGAAGCGGCGGATGCCCTCCGGCACCGGCATCGCCGGACGGAAGCCCGTCCAGGCGGCGAGTTCCTCGACGTCCGCGTGCGTGGCCGGCACGTCACCGTCCTGCAGCGGGAGGAACTCCTTGACCGCCTCGCGGCCCACTGCCTGCTCGATCGCGCCGATGAAGTCCATCAGCGGGATCGGCGCGTGGTTGCCGATGTTGAAGACGCGGTACGGCGCATTGGAACGCGCCGGATCGGCCGCCACCGGGTCATACGCCGGATCGGCCGTGGCGGTGCGGTCCAGCACGCGCACCACGCCTTCGGCGATGTCGTCGATGTAGGTGAAGTCGCGGATCATCTTCCCGTGGTTGAAGACCTTGATCGGCTCGCCCGCGAGGATCGCCTTCGTGAACAGGAACAGCGCCATGTCCGGCCGGCCCCAGGGCCCGTACACGGTGAAGAAGCGCAGCCCCGTCGTCGGCAGGTTGAACAGGTGGCTGTAGGTGTGCGCCATCAGCTCGTTGGCCTTCTTGGTCGCGGCATACAGGCTGACCGGGTGGTCCACGCCGTGGTGCTCGCTGAAAGGCATGTGCGTGTTGCCGCCGTAGACGCTGGAGCTGGACGCGTAGGCCAGGTGCTTCACTTCCGAATGGCGGCAGCCCTCCAGGATGTTGGTGAAGCCGACGATGTTGGACTCGATGTACGCATGCGGGTTGACCAGCGAGTAGCGCACCCCGGCCTGCGCGGCCAGGTGGACGACGCGGTCGAACTTCTGCTTGGCGAACAGCTCGGCGATGCCGGCCCGGTCGGCGACGTCCATCTGCACGAACTCGAAGCCGGGCTGGCCGCTCAGGCGCGCCAGCCGGGCGTGCTTGAGGGTCGGATCGTAGTAGTCGTTGAGGTTGTCCAGGCCGACCACCTGATCGCCGCGCGCCAGCAGGATCTGGCTGACATGCATGCCGATGAAGCCGGCGGCTCCGGTCACGAGAACTTTCAAGCGCACTCCTGCAGTCTGGGTGGAACCGGCGCGCCACGCGGCGCCCGGTTGCCATGAGTTCCGGGGTGGAACGGCGCCGATTCTCCACCAGCCCGGCCCTTGCACCGTGCCGTCGCCCCCGCTCGTTCAGGGGCCTGCCAGCGCGCGGCACAGGGCGCTGTATACCGCGTACGGATGACAGGGGCTTGGCAGCGGGCCGGCAGCGGGTCGGTAGCGGGTTCGCAGCCGCGTGCCGACCGCCCCCGTCAGCCGAGGGAAAGCAGCTTGCGCTTGAGTCGCGCCAGCCCGTCGTAGCAGGGACGCGGCAGGCGGCTCAAGACCTGCAGCCGGCGCTTCTCGCCGCGGTGGACGGTGGTGCGGATCTCCGACAGCAGGCGCCGGCCGGCTTGCGCATCGCCCCAGCGGATCTGGTGCCGCGCATGCAGCAGGCGGAAGAAGTTCATGAACTCCTCGGCCTCGCGGCGTTCCTCGACGCGCTCCGGATGGGCGGCCAGCCAGCCCTCGATCGTGTCGAAGAAGGCGTAGCGCGCGGGCGGCGCATGGGTGTTCAGCGCGCGGTTGGACGCGTCGGCGAAATACTGCGCGCCCGGCCGCGGATCGAAGTACACGCCGCCCCGGAACAGCAGCCGCAGCCAGGTGTCGATGTCCTCGCCCAGGCGCACGCCGACGGGGAAACCGCCCGCCGCCAGCAGCGCCTCGCGGCGCACCACCACCGACGACGACGACAGCGGCGGCGCATGCCGCCCGATGCGGAAGTAGGCCAGCGGATCCAGCAGCTGCGCGGGCGCGTCCGCCGGGTCCACGCCGAGTGCGCGGGCGCCGCCCGGGGAGACGATCTCGTAGTTCAGCGCGACGCCGGCGGCCTCGGGATGGCGGGCCGCCAGCGCCAGCACGTCGCCGAGGAAACTCGGGGTCCAGGCGTCGTCGGCGTCCAGGAACGCCACCCACGGCGCGCGGCTCAGCGCGACGCCGCGGTTGCGCGCAGCCGACACCCCGGCGTTGGCCTGGCGCTCCATCCGCAGTCGCGGATCGTCGTAGGCCGCCACGACGGCCGCGCAACCGTCGCTGGAGCCGTCGTCGACGACCACCAGCTCGAAGTCGGACCAGGCCTGCGCCAGCACGGAATCGATGGCCCGGCCGATGTCGCGCTCCTTGTTGAAGAGCGGGATCACGACGCTGACGGCCGGCACCCGCGCGGCGGCGGCTGCGACGGTGGCCGCGGCCGTCGGCGCGGCCCGCTCGTCTCCTGCGAACGCCGGGTCGGGTGTCACTGCGTTCACGGAGGGGTCCTTGATGGCGTCTTCACGCGATCGTAGAACGGCTCGCACCACCGTGGAGCAGGGGGTGTCCCTCAGGCGGGGGGCGGCGGCCCCATCCGGGGCGAGGCGCGGATCACCTTCAGGCGGGAGGCTCCTGAACCGGCTTGAGGCGGTCCGCCACGTGCTGGGGCATCTGTTCGGAGGCCGTTCGTGGGGTCTCCAGCGTCCGAGCCACCTCGTCGGCGAAATGCGCGAACGAGAACCGGTCGGCCGCGCCGCTCGCCGCGACCTGGCCGGCCTCGACGCAGTCGGCCGGCGCGGCCAGCAGCGCGATGCAGCGGGCGGCGAAGGCCTCGACGTCGGCGCCCTCGTGCAGGCCGCCCAGGCCCTCGAAGCCCTTGAGCGCGTGCGGCGTGCCCACGCAGCAGCGGCCGTAGACCAGCGCCTCGATCACCTTGATGTTGGTGCCGCCGCCCTGGAACACCGGCGCCACCGCGAACAGCGCGGACGCGTAGTACGGCGGCAGCTCCGGCACGCGACCGTGCAGCACGACGCCGGGCACCTGGCGCCAGCGCGCAGCGGCGTCCTCGTCCTTGAGCTTGCCCACGAGGTTCAGGCGCGCCTGCGGGAAGCGTTCGACCACGCGCGGCCAGACCTGCGTGACGAACCAGTCGAAACCCAGCAGGTTGGGCCGGTAGTCGAAGGCGGCGACGCCGATGACGTTCAGCGTCCCGCTGCCGTGGGGGGCATCGTTGCCCTCATACGGCAGCGGCGCGGCCGGGCGCGGGTAGTTCGCGAACGGGATGTTGGGCAGCACGCCGAGGTCGGCACGGTCGAGCCGGCCGGCGTCGCGCGCCTTGGCGACCCAGCCGCCGGCCAGCCGACGTGCCAGCTGGCGCTGCCGCGTCGCGTAGCTGTCGGCGATGTGCCGGTAGTAGGCCTTCAGCCCCCGGCCGCCGGCCTCGTCGGCGCGGCTCTGCCAGACCTCGGACTCGAGGTCGTCGAAGTCCAGCCAGGTCGGCAGTTCGTCGATCACGCCGCTCTGCACGACCGTCCACAGGTAGCGCCCGACGGCCAGGTCGTAGCCGCCGGCACGCACCAGCGCACGCAGCTCCCGGGCCAGCGGGCCGCTGCGGTACAGCGTGTCGCGGCTGCCCAGCAGCCAGCGCGTCAGGCGCAGCACGTTGACGCCGATGCGGCCGTAGCCGAAGTGCAGCCGGCGCAGCGTCAGCAGGCCCGGATCCGGCCGCAGCACGGCCTTCAGTCCGAAGTCGTCGCGCAGCACGCGCTGCGTGTCGCCGGCGATCTCGTTGGCGGTGATCAGCACCAGGTCGACCTCGCCCAGCCGCTTCAGCGCCTGGTACAGCAGGAAGCTGCGCTGCGCGCCGCCGGAGTCGGCCGGCCACGGCGGCACCGGCGCCACGAACAGGATCTTGCGGGTCATGACGCGGCGGTCCTCATTCGAAGCGGGTCTTCAGTCCGAGGAAGGTCTTCTCGGCCGCGCCGCCATAGGAGCCCATGCCCAGGTAGTAGCCGAGGTCGGCCAGGTCGGAGATCCAGCGCAGGTCGCCGCGCCGGCGCGCCGTGCGGTAGGCCAGGAAGCGCCGCAGCCCGCGCCGGTAGCAGCGCCAGCGCGACAGGCCGAGGTCGGACGGCACGTCGCCGTCGACGATCAGGTAGTTGTCGGTCGGGCGGCGCGCCTTCAGGTGGGCCGTCGTCGCGCCGGCGAGGAAGTAGTACTCGTAGATGTAGGCGGCCGTCTGGCGGCCCGGCGGGATCAGGTGGTGCACCCGCGATCCCGGCACCCACCAGCCGGTCGCGCCGGCCTTCATCATCCGGTAGAGCGCGTCGACCTCCTCGCCCAGGCGCTTGTGCGTCGGCGAGACGCCCAGCTCCGGGTCGTACAACGCCTGGCGCTGCTCGGCGGTCCGGACCGCGAAGTTGGCGCCGTAGGGCACGCGGTTGCCGGTGAAGCTCAGCGCCAGTTCCTCGTCGCCGAGGTCGCGGTAGGCCATCGGGCTGGCGATCGGGTACTTCAGATGCTCGTCGATGAACCACTGCGGCGCGCCGCCGCCTTCGAGCCGCGGCAGCACGCGACCGCCGAAGACGGACGCCTCCGGGTGGCGGCGGAAGGCCTCGACATAGGCCGCCAGCCAGCGCCGGTCCATGCGCACGTCGTCGTCGGTCCAGCAGAGGTAGGCGCCGCGCGCCGAGCGCACGCCCTGGTTGCGCGCGTTGGACAGGCCCGGCGTGTCCTCGCGAGCATAGCGCACCGGCAGCCGGTCGGCGAAGCTGCGGATCACCGCCTCGGTGTCGTCGCTGCTGCCGTTGTCGACGACCAGCAGCTCCCAGCGCAGGCCATCGGGGACCTCGAGCTGCGTGGCCGAATCGAGCACCTCCGCGAGCTGCCGCGCGCGGTTGCGGGTGCAGATGACGACGCTGACGTCGAGATCCGTGGGCGTCATGCCGGAGGGCGTCATGACCATCACACCCCCCAGTCCTTGAGGTGGGCCAGCACGTCGTCGGAGGTCTTGGCGCGGCGCACCTTCGGATAGACGCCGGTCCAGGCGGCCATGTAGCCGGCGATCTTGCCGTAGCTGTTGTCCAGCACCACGTGCGGGATGTCCATCATCGTCGACAGGATGTGCGCATGCAGCCGGTCCGTCACGACGACGCGGCCCGAGGCCAGCATCTTGAGCCCGCGCCGCACGCGGCCCTGCGCCAGGCGGTTGTAGAGGTCCAGCGTGCCTTGCGGCGACGCCAGCCCGCCCTTGCCGGCCATCGCGATGCGGCTGCGCCAGGTGCACAGGCGGTGGAAGCGCTGCGGCTCGGTGACCCAGTCCGCGGCGACCGCGTCGGGGCGGCGCAGCAGCGGCTCGCGGTCGTAGGCGGCGCGCTCGGTGTCCTCGCGCAGCAGCATGAAGACCGCCGAGCTCGGCGACACCGGTTTCTCGATCGGACCGATGCCGAAGGCCATGTCGGGCAGCAGCTCGCTCGGGCAGACGAAGTGCTCGCGGGCGAAGTTCAGGCTCGGCTGGTCGCGCACCAGCAGCGTGAAGCGGCCGTGTTTCGCGATCGCCTGCGCGGTGGCGGCGACCGCCTCCGGCGCGCTGAAGCTGATGGACTGCGGCAGCTGGACGATGTCGCGGTCCGGGAAGTCGGTCATCAGCCGGATGCGGAAGTCCTGGTGCTTCGGATAGATGTCGCCGAAGTTGCCGCCGCCGTGGATGAAGATCGGGCCGGTCGGCGCGGCGCGGCGCAGCGCCTCCTTCGAGTAGCTCTCGACGGTGCTGACGTAGCTCGGCCCGCCGCCGAGCAGGCGCTTGAACAGCGCGATCTCGCCCAGCCAGATGGCGCTGTCGCCGACGTTGTAATGGTCGGGGAAGTCCACCAGCGCGAAGTCCTGGCCCGTCCTGACGAAGCGCGACAGCGCCTGTGCCGAGCGCGCGGCCTGGTCCTCGATCAAACGCCTGTAGTCGGTCGTTTCCGTCACGTCGCTTCCCTTCCGATCGGAATCAGTTTGCCCAGCTTGCCGGCAGCCTTGCCGGCGAGTTCGATGAAATCCTGCTCCGCGCCGGCGGGCTTGCCCGCCAGGACCCAGAGCGCGAAATGCAGGGCGAGGTAGGTCGCCCCGCCCGCCAGTCCCAGTCCGGCCAGCCAGCCGGCGCGCTCGAGGGCGCCGCCGTAGACCGGCCAGTGATGCACGGTCGCGGTCAGCGCGCTCCACATCACGGCCACGCTCAGCAGCGAGCGCCAGCTGTTGAACAGCTGCTGCCGGATCGTCAGGCCGATCAGGCGCCGCACCAGCGTCGCGTTGATGAACACGCCCAGCGTGCCCGACACCATGCGGCCGAAGACGATGCCGACCATGCCGGCCCACCACATGCCCACCAGGATGATGGGCACGCGCAGGCAGAAGCCGAACACGTCGCGCCCGAACATCATGCGCGTCTTGCCCTTGGCCATCGCCAGCGGATGCACGGCCGAGCTGATGGTCTGCACCGCGAAGACGCAGGACAGCACCTGCACGATGAGCACCGCCTCCAGCCACTTGGGGCCGAGCACCAGCTCGACCAGCGGCCGCGCCAGCGCGCCGACGCCGAAGCCCACCGGCAGCGCGATCATCGTGATCAGCGCCTGCGCCCGCGCATAGGTGCGCCGCAGCCGCTCGGGGTCGTCGGTGACCTGGCGCAGGCCGGGGAACAGCGCCTGCTCCAGCGGGCCGATGGTCTCGCGCGTCGGCAGCCCGGCGAGGTTGTCGCCGACGGTGTAGATGCCCAGCGCCTTCGGGCTGATGAAGGTGCCGATCAGCAGGTGGTCCAGCTTCCAGTTGATCGTGTTGAGGATGTAGCTCAGCGTGACCCAGGCGGAAAAGGACCACAGCTCGCGCACCTTGGACAGCGAGGGGCGCGGCCGGAACGGCACGACGCAGTAGGACACGATCAGCCCCGCGATCTGCGTGGCCAGCGTGCCGGCCACCAGCGCCCAGTAGCTGCGGAAGGCCAGCGCCATGCCGACGCCGACCAGGAAACCGGCCAGCTTCTGCGTGACCAGCACGGCGAATTCCTGCCAGAACTCCAGCCGCCGCGTGAGCACCACCTGCTTGGGGTTGTTCAGCCCGGCCAGCGCCATCGAGCCCGACAGCAGCAGCAGCACCGGCAGCAGGCGCGGGTCCTTGTAGAAGTCGGCGACGAAGGGCGACGCGATGCCCAGCACGGACGCCAGCAGCAGCGCGCGCAGCGCGTTCATCGTCCAGGCGCTGTTGAAGTGGTCGTCGGTGGGCGCCTGGTGGTGGATCAGCGCGGCCGACAGCGACATCTCCGTCACCGACTGCAGCAACGCGATCAGCGTCATCGCGATGGCGACCAGGCCGAAGTCTTCGGGCGTGAGCAGCCGGGCCAGCACCAGCGTGCTGACCAGCCCCAGGACATTGACGACGACCTTGGCTCCGCTGAGCCACAGCACGCCGCGGGCGAGCTTTTCCTTCATGCGCGCCCCATCAGCGGAACAGGGCCTGCCGCAGCCGCGAGAGTCCCGTGTAGCAGGCGCGGGGCACACGGCTCAGCACGCGCAGCCGCAGCTGCTCGCGACGGAAGGTCCGGGTCCGGATGTCTGCCAGCAACCGCCGCCCCGCCTCCGCATCGCCCCAGCGGAGCTGGTGATGCACATGCAGCAGGCGGAAGAAGTTCTTGAATTCTTCGGCCTCGCGTCGCGCCTCGACCTGGTCGGGGTGCGCGGCCAGCCAGCGGTCGATCGTGTCGAAAAAGACGTACCGCGCCGGCGGCGCGTGCGTGTTCAGCGCGCGGTTCGTGGCGTCGTTGAAGTACATGCCGCCGGGCCGCGCGTCGAAGACCACCGGGCCCTGGAACAGCAGCCGGATCCAGGTGTCGATGTCCTCGCCCAGGCGCACGCCTTCCGGGAAACCGCCGGCCGCGGCCAGCGCCTCGCGCCGCACCGCGACCGCCGACGAGAACACCGGCGAGCCGTGCTTGCCGATGCGGAAGTAGGCCAGCGGATCCAGCAGCTGCGACGGCGCGCGCGCCGGGTCCACGCCGAGCGATCGCGTGCCGTTGGGCGCGACCACCTCGTAGTTCATCGCGACGGCGACCGATGCCGGATGACTGGCCTGCAGCGCCATGACGTTGTCGAGGAAGTCCGGCTCCCAGGCGTCGTCGGCGTCGAGGAAGGCGATCAGCGGCGCCGAGGTCAGCGCCACGCCGCGGTTGCGCGCCACCGACACGCCGCCGTTGGGCTGGCGGTGCAGCCGCACGCGCGGGTCGGCGCAGCCTTCGACGAGGGCCGCGCCGCCGTCGCGCGAGCCGGCGTCGACGACGACCAGCTCGAAGTCCCGCCACGTCTGCGCCAGCACCGACTCGACGGCTCGCGCGATGTGGTCTTCCTTGTTGTAGAGCGGGATGACGACGCTGACCGCGGGCGCGCCCGGCGTGCCGGTCACGGCGCCGTTCAAGGTGCCGTTCATGGTGCCGCTCCCCGGCCTTGCGGCACGCGTCCGCGGGCCAGGCGCGCGCGCCACAGCAGGCCGACGGCGAACGGGATGCCGTCCACCAGGTAGCGCCGCGCCAGCCGGCCCGGCTCCTGCACCAGCCGGTGCACCCACTCCAGTCCGGAGCGCTGCATCCAGCCCGGCGCCCGCTTCACGTCGCCGGCGACGAAGCTGAAGCTCACGCCCACGCCCAGGTACCAGGCGCGCGGCGCCAGCGGCCGCAGGCGCGCGATCAGCTTCTCCTGTTTGGGCGAGCCCAGGCCGATGAACACGATGTGCGGCTGCCAGTCGACCAGCAGCTGCTCCAGCCGGGCCATCTCGGCGGGCTGCTGCTCGAAGCCGAAGGGCGGGCACAGACAACGCACACGCTCCGCGCCGCCGTCGGGCAGCAGCTTGGCGGCGGCGGCCTCGGCGGCGCCTTCGTTGCCGCCGATCAGCGCGATGCGCAGGCCGGCGGCATGGGCCTCGCCCACCAGCCGGACGAACAGGTCGGAGCCGGTCAGCCGCGCCGGCAGCGGCGTGCCCTGCAGCTGGCTGGCCCAGACGATGGGACGGCCGTCGGCGGTGAAGATCGTCGCGGACTCGACCACCGCGCGGAAGGCCGCGTCGACGCGCCAGCGACGCAGGATGTCGATGTTGGGCGTGACCACCCAGCCGCCGCGTCCCGCGCCCGCCTCAGCGACGATGTGCGCCGACACCTGCGGCACGGTGCTGGCGACGAAGTCCAGCCCGTCGACGCGCACGGTGGGCAGCACGGCGGCGCCCCCGGGACGCGCGCCGTCGCCGGCGGTGGCGCCGGGGGCGAAGGATGCGGTGTCAGACATCGGCACGGTCATCGGTAGGGTCTCGGGTCTTTCTCAGGAGTCGCGCTTGGTGCGCACCCAGTCGGTCTGGCGCTTGAACACGAAGCGCAGGTAGAGCGGGATCTTGGCCAGCAGGAGGAAGGGCGCGCGGGCCAGCTCGCCCAGGCTCAGCACATCGGCGGCCCAGCGCTGCTGCGCCACGACGATCGCCAGGCCCAGCATGGCCAGGGTCAGCAGCGCCAGGACGAACGGTGCCACCCAACCGGCGAAGACGGCCACGACCAAGGTCACGAACGTCCATCCGACCAGCGACATCGCCAGCAGCGCCAGCGGCGGCACCAGCATGTCCATCACCTGCAGCAGCTGCGCGCCGCGGCCCGTCCGCAGCGAGCGCCAGAGCAGGCCCGGGCCCTCGCCGACCAGCATCGCGAGGTGGCCGTGCTCCCAGCGCGTGCGTTGGCTGGCCTCGCCTTCCTTGCTCTTGGCGAAGACACTGGTCACCCGCGCGTCCTCGCACAGCAGCGGCGGCGCGCCCAGCTGGGCCAGGCGCACGCCCAGCTGCATGTCCTCGGCCAGGTGGCCGCTGGCCAGCGGCGCCTGCACGGCCACGTCCCACGGGAAGGCCATGCCGGTGCCGTAGAGGCCGCAAGGCAGTCCGAGCTGATGCATGCCACGCGGCCGCACCCGGTTCTTGACGCGCATCGCGAACTGCGCGACCCGCGCCTTCAGCCCGTCGTTGGCCGCATCCATCAGGTAGGTCGCCTGCACCGGCCGGCCGGTGCCGTGCGCGACCGAGGCGATGCGCGGCAGCAGCGTGGGGTCCAGCACGCAGTCGGCATCGAGGATGACGACGACGTCGGGCGCATGGCCCTCCTTCAGCGCCAGCGCCTCGAGCGCCCGCACGCCGAAGTCCAGCGCGTAGCCCTTGCCGCGTTCGGTCTCGTGGAAACGCTCGACGACGGTGACGTCGAACTCGCGCGCCTGCGCCGCGGTGTCGTCGCTGCAGTTGTCGGCGACCACCAGCAGCCGGTCCTGCGGCCCGAGCTGCGCCAGCGCCTGCATCAGCGTCGCCCGCAGGCCGCGGCCCTCGTTGTGCGCCGGCATGATCACGGCGATGCGGCGCGGACGCGGCATGTCGGGGATGGTCCGGTCCGGCAGCAGCGCGAGCAGCACCTGTGCCAGCACCAGCGCCACCGGCGTGAGCAGCAGCAGCCCGATCGCGATCATCAGCAGCCACAACACGACGAAGACGACCTCAAGCATGGGCGCTCCCCTTCGCGCCGGACGCGGCGCGCTGGCTCGAATAGGTCTTGGCCGGCGAGGCGTACTCCTCGAACAGCGCCACGAGCTTGGCGGCCTCGCGGTCGACGTCGTGGCGTTCCAGCGCCGACGCCCGCGCCCGTTGACCGACGCGCGCCAGCTCGGCGTCGTCCAGCCGCAGGCAGGCGAGCATCGCGCGCGCCAGCGCGTCCGGATCGCCGGCGGGCAGCAGCCAGCCGTTCTCGCCGTCGCGGATCAACTCGGGGATGCCGGCGATGCAGGTGCTGACGCAGGGGCGTCCCAGCGCCATCGCCTCCATGATCACGACCGGCAGACCCTCGGCGAAGCTCGCCAGCACCAGCGCCCGCGCCGCGAGCAGCTCGCTGCGCACGGTGTCGCTGGAGATCCAGCCGGTGATGCGGACGTTGCGCTGCAAGCCGAGCTGCGCGATGCGCTGCTCGATCGTGGCGCGCAGCTCGCCGTCGCCAGCCAGCACCAGCTCGAAGTCCGGCACCTGGCGCGCGACCTGGGCCGCGGCCTCGATCAGCAGCAGGTGGCCCTTCTGCTCGGTCATGCGGCCGATGCAGATCAGGCGCTTGCCTTGCGGCGGCGGCGCGTCGACCGCGTGGAATTCCGGGTCCAGCCCGCAATGCACGATGCGCAGCTTGGGCCACTCGGTGTACGCGACCCAGCGCGACAGCTGGCTGCGGCAGAAGGAGGTGATCGCGGCGACGAAACGCGCGCCGCGGATCTTCGCGCCCAGGTGCAGGAAGTCCGGCCGGTCGAATTCCTCCGGGCCGTGGATAGTCATGCTGTAGCCGGGGCCGCCGAGCGCCTCGATCAGCATGCCGACCTCGGCCGGGTTGGTGCCGAAATGGATGTGCAGATGTTCGATCTGGGCGGCGCGCAGCACCGGCATCGCCGCGCAGGCTTCCATCAGGTAGACCAGGTGGAAGGGCCAGGGGCGGTCGGCGCGGCGGCTCATCTTCAGCGCCAGCTTGAGCGCCGAGAAGAAGCGGCCCGGCGCCTTCAGCGCCTGGGCGATCGTCGCCTTCAGCAGTCCGGCGCTGCCGTCCTTCAGCAGGTAGTGCGTGCGCGCCTTCTCGGCCTGGTCGATCGGATCGGGCGCGTCGTCGTCCCAGCCTCGGATGGCCAGGCGCAGCACGTCCAAGCCCTGCTGTTCCACCGCCAGGATCTCGCGCCGGATGAAGGTGTGGCTGACCTTGGGGTAGTGGTTGACGAGGTAGGCCAGGCGCGGGTGACGCGGCGCGGCGTCGGACGGAGGCAATGGCGTCGGCAAGGAGGTGGGCTCGGTCGTCGAGGGCGTGGAGGTCGTCGCGGTCATCGCGGTCATTCGTTCTGCGCGAGCAGGTCGCCGCCGGCCCAGACCTCGCCGCCGCCGGTGGCGCGCACCAGCAGCCGCGCGCCGCCGAAACGTTCGGGCCAGCGGAAACTCGAGGTCTTGCCGTCGACCAGGTCGCCGGTGTCGAAGGCGATGCCCTTCTCGCCGCGGATCTGCACGCGCAGCGTCGCGTTGGAGGTGCGCGCGGTCAGCTTGCAGTCCTGTCCCGCCTTGGGTTTGGCCCAGTTCACCGAGGTGATCGCGCGCCAGCCCTCGTTCACGACCACGTCGCCGGCGCTCGCGTCGCGCAGCACCACGGCCTGCTTCCAGCTGTCGAAGCGCGCGCGGGCGTCGCCGCGCTCGGCCTTCCATTCGCCGCGCATCGACAGCACGTTCAGCGGTGCCTGCAGATCGACCGGCCGGCCGTGGCCGTCCAGGAAGCCCGAGGTCGAGCGCACCGGGCGCAGGCTCCAGCGCAGCTTGTCGAGGTCGGCGGCGACCTGGTTGTTCCAGCCGCCCATCGGATGCAGGCGCACCGGCGTGCCGATCTCGGCGTAGATCACGAAGGGCGTGCCGGTGTTGCGGTCGACGACATAACCGCCGTAGACCTTCAGCGTCTCGGCGATCTTGCGCATCTTGGGATCGTTCAGCGACTTCACGTCGAAGTCCGGCGGCAGCATCAGCAGCGCACCCTCGGGGATCGCGCCCTTGTTGCGCTCGGGCTGGTTGTCGCCCGAGGTGGCCGGGAACACGTAGTTCGGCCGCGCCTGCAGCGCCGAGAAAGTCAGCGAGATCGCCAGCGCATGCCGGTACATCGTGTCGCCGTCCTCGAACTCGTGCTTGCGGATCAGGCCGCCCATCGTGGGCACCCCGGCCGCGCGCGCGCCCTGGAAGTAGTGCGCCGGGTCGCCCCAGCCGCGGCCGTCCAGCCGCGTCCAGGCGTACTGCTGCGCGCGCCAGTCGTCGCCGACGCGTTTGAGCATGAAGAAGGAATGGATGATCCCGGTCTGCGGATCGACCAGGTCCAGGTGGCCGTCCGAGCCCTTGGAGGGCACGGCCGCCTCGGGCCAGCGCGGGATCAGGATCTCGGGCTGGTGGGCTTCGGCGTCCGGGTCCCAGACGCCGGGCTGGCCGGGCAGGCCCAGCACGCGCTGGGGCCGGTCGTCGGGTCCGCACAGGAACACGCCGGTGGACCAGGTGCCGTTCTCGATCGTCGGGTAGTAGTCGTCCTTGGGGATGCGCGTGTCGCCCAGCACCGGATCGACCGGACGCGAATTCCACGGCGACTGCGCCGAGAACGGGCGCTCGATCGTGCCGAAGCGCGGC
Source organism: Roseateles sp. (assembly GCF_036486225.1). Lineage (GTDB taxonomy): Bacteria > Pseudomonadota > Gammaproteobacteria > Burkholderiales > Burkholderiaceae_C > Roseateles. The sequence goes on from NZ_DASVNZ010000407.1 coordinate 22,629, forward strand.
TTGCGGCCGCCCTTCTCCGCGTCCTTGCCCGCCTTGTCGGCCTTCTCAGACTTCTCAGGCTTCTCCGCCTTGGCATCCTTCCCGTCGGCGTCGGCAGCGGCCGCTTCCAGCCACGGCACCGCCACGCCCGCGCCCAGCCCCAGGCCGGCACCGCACCATCGCCGTCGATTCCACTGCATCGTCACGTCGGAACTCCTCCCATGGTCAGTCGTCCGCCAGCATCGCCGGCACTTCGGACGCACCGGAATTTCCGGGCGAAACGATCCCGGCCTTGTCGGACCGGGGCGCCACTAGGGGCAAGATGCGTGCCGGGTTGCCCACGGCGGTCGCGCCCGGCGGCACGTCGGTCAGCACGACGGCCATCGCGCCGACCTTGCAGCCCGCGCCCAGCCGCACGCCGCCCAGCACCTGGGCATAGGCGCCGAGTTCGACGCCGTCCTCGAGCACCGGGCACGGCCCGTCCTCGACGCGGTTGCCCAGCGTCACGCCCTGACGCAGGGTGCAATTCGCACCGATGACCGTGGCCGGATTGACGAAGATGCCGCCGAAATGCCAGATCCGCAGCCCGGGGCCGATCCGGCATTCCTTGGGCAGGCTGATGCCGGTGAGCGTCTCCACGAACCGGAACAGCAGCCAGTAGAGCCTGGTGCGCCAGCGGCGCGCGAAGCCGGCCGGCATCGCGTCCACGCGCCGGCCGAAGCGGTGCACCCGGATCGCCCACAACGACTGGTCCCGGTGCAGCGCCGCACGCCCGCCGTAGCGGGCGAGGTCGGCGGCCCAGTCCGCGCGCGGATCGGTTGGCGCGTGGGTCGTCCCGGTGTCGCCGCCTCCGCTCATTTCATCAGCACCTTGCCGGACATCAGGGTCAGCGGCGAGTTCAGCACCAGCGTGCCGCCCACCGTCGAGACCGTGCCCGCCGCGCCGCTGTAGGCGTACAGCGCCGTGAGCAGGCCCGTGCCGTCGGGCCAGGGGAACTCGACGCTCTGGCCGTCGGCGAGTTCGCCGCTGTCGACCAGCTTCACGCCCGCGCTGCTGAACAGCTGGAACTTCAGGCGCGCGCCGCCGGTCGCCCGCGCGGTCAGCTTGTAGGGCGCGCCGGCCTCCGGCCTGGACCAGGTCACCGTGCTGAGCACCCGGCTGCTGTAGTTCACCTGGATGACATCGACCGCCTCCGCCGGGAAGGCCACCGCCTGCTTCCAGGTGTCGAAGACGCCGGCCGCCGTGCCGCGCTGCAGCGACCACTGGCCGCGCATCGACAGCAGGTTCAGCCGCCGCTCCGGCACCACCGATTCGCCGTTGGCGTTGATCCACCACGCCACGCTCATCACCTGGCGCAGCGACGCACGGATGCGGTCGAGCTGCTGGGCCGTCGCATCGTCCCAGCCGGTGGGCATGAGGTTGAAGTTGCTGCCGTTCTCGACGTAGATCACGTAGGGCGTGCCGTAGTTGCGATCCACCACGTAGGCGCCGAATTTCTTCAGCGTCTCCGCCACCTTGCGCAGCTTCAGGTTCTGGATCGAGGTGGTGTCGAAGTCCGCCGGCAGCATCATCAGCGCGCCCTGCGGGATGGCGCCGGTGTTGGTCGTGGCGGCGTTGCCATCGGCCGAGGTCGCCGGGAAGATATAGGGCACCGTCGCGCTCAGGCCGTTGAAGGTCAGCGACATCGCCAGCGCATGGCGATAGAACGGCAGACCGTCGTCGACCTCGCCCTTGCGGATGATGCCGCCGATGGCCGACACGCCGACGGCGCGCGCGCCCATGTAGTAGTGGGCCGGCTCGCCGAAACCGCGGCCCGCCAGCGGCGCCCAGGCGTACTGGCCGGCGCGCCACTGGCCGTTGCTCTCGCGCCGGAGCTGGAAGAACGAGTGCACGATGCCCATCGCCTCGTCGACGACGTCGGCATGACCGTCCGAGCCAGAGGCCGGCGTGACGCCGGCGGGCCAGCGCGGGATCACCACGGTGGGACGGTAGACCTCCATGTCCGGGTCCCAGACGCCGGACTGGCCGGCGAGCGGGTAGACCGTCACCGGGCCGTCGGTGCTCGCGGCCTTGAAGGCGCCGGTGGACCAGGTGCCCTCGGCCAGCGTCGGGTAGTACTCCGACAGCGGGATGACGGCCGTGCCCAGCACCGGATTGACCGGGCGCAGGTTCCAGGGCGAGTACGACGCGAACGGCGACTCGAAGCTGCCGTAGCGCGGCGACGGCACGCCCAGCCCGTACTGGGCCGCGGCGGTGCCCGCGGCCAGCATCAGCAGCGTGCCAGCCGCGACGGCGGCCAGCAGCCGCGTCGCAGGGGGTCGTCGCCGGGGTCGGGCCTCACGGGGAGAGGCGGGGTGTTCCGCGCCGGGCGCCGCGAGCGGGCCGGTGCGGGAACGGGCAAGGGAACGGTGGGGTGATGACAGCGACACTTTCATACCTCCTTCAGCCGCCGGCCGCGCCCTGCCCCGATGCGCTTGGCCAGCTCGTTGAAGCGCCGTTCCACGTAGAAGGTGGAGACGTGCGCGATGCCGAAGACCACCAGCAACAACAACGGTCGTTTGAGGTATTTCGTCCAGTGCTCACCGCTGCCGAGCCAGGTGGCCGCCAGGGGCAGATGCCACACATACAAGGCGTAGGAAACAGAAGCGATATAGGCAAACGCGGCTCCCCCGAGCCAGCGCGACAGCCAATGCCCCGGCTGCACCATCAGGGCGCAGACGAAGGCCGCCGCCGCGTAGGGGCGCAGGAAGCTCAGCGGATAGACACTGTGATGGGAAATCAGGCTGCACGCCAGCAACATCGCCAGGGCCAGCGGGATCGCCGCGGGCCGGCCCAGCAGCGCGCGCGCCGTGGGCGCATGGCGCGACTGCATCAGCAACGCCAGGCAGGCGCCGGCCAGCAGGTCGTCCGCGCGGAACCAGGTGATGCTGCCGGTCGTCGACAGGTGCGTCACCCGCATCACCGTCACGGCCAGCAGCAGCGCCGGGAACAGCCACCCGATCGCGCGCACCCGCAGCCACAGCAGCACCGCCGCGAGCAGGTAGAACTGGACCTCGATGCACAGGCTCCAGAAGTGGTCGATCGGTGCGACCAGACGCTGCGGCGGCAGGTTGGCATAGAAGAACAGGTTGCTCAGCGCCGTCTCGACATCGACCGGCACGAAGCACCACACCACCGCCATGCAGATCCAGGCGGCGGGCACGACGCGCAGCAGCCGGCGAGCGACGAAGTTGACCACCGGCGGCCGCTTCAGCAGCTGCTGCGTGATCAGGTAGCCCGACAGGATGAAGAACAGGGCCATGCCGAACATGCCCAGCGAATCGTTCAGCGAGTGGCCGCCGACGCGCAGCGGAAACAGGTGGATGTACAGCACCGACAGGATGCTGACGGCGCGCACGCCGTCCAGCACCGGCTGGCGTCCGCCCTCGGGATGCGCAGCGGGGTGGGTGAAGTCCTGACTCACCGGAAACGCCCTCCGGTCAGCCGGGCCGGTCGCGCATGCGAGGCCGGCAGCGGCGGCGGCAAGGTCGGATGGAGCGGCTCCGTCGGCGGGAAATCGGGCGCCGGACGGTACTTGCTCGGCCGGATGCCCCAGGGCCTGGCCTTGCGGCGTTCACCGGCGCCGGCGATGCGGCAGGCCAGCGCGCAGATCGCGCCCATCGTCAGCCAGAAATACCAGTTGTAGATCAGGTAGAACAGCATGTTGTCGGACAGGGAGACCAGGAAGTTGGCCCCCAGCAGCGACAAACCCACCAGCGCCAGCAGCGGCCGCGCGCGCCACAGCGTCGCGATCATCCGGCCGGTGCGCCAGTACACCCAGCAGAACGCGCCCAGGCCGATCGCGCCGAGCTCGAAGAAGACCTGCACCGCCGCGCTGTGCGCGCCCCAGTTCACGCGTCCCGCCATCGAGAAGAAGGTCGGCGACAGCTGCTGGAAGGACTCCGCGCCGTAACCGGTCAGGTAGCGCGACGGCGCCATCCACGTCAGCGCGTCGGTCCACAGCAGCTTGCGCCAGGCGAAGGAGTTCAGCTGCGCGTACTGCACCACCTCGTTGCCCTGCGTCATGCCCATGACGCGCTCGCGCACCTCGGGGATCAGCATGGACAGCATCCCGCCGATGGCCAGGTAGACGATGTAGCGCCGCTCCCGGAACAGCCCGTAGACGACGAAGAGGAACACCACCGAGATCCAGGCGCTGCGCGTCTTGGTCGCGAACAGCAGGCCGACCAGCAGCAGCATGTAGCCGGCCACCGCCAGCAGGGTGACCGGCTGGCGGCCGATCTGGCCGCTCTTCCAGCGGTAAAGCATGACACCCAGGCACAACACCAGATAGAACGCCAGGATGTTGGCGTGGGGGAAGGGGCCGCCGTAACGGCCGGCCCCGGACTCGAAGCCGTCCACGCTACCAGCCGTGCGGCCCAGTCCGATGTAAACCAGGGTAACCAGTGCCACAGGCACCGACGACCAGGTGACCAACTTGAGCAACTTGTTCAGATCCGCTTCCGCGGTGACCAGGTAGAAGCTCACCAGGAACAGCGCCACCACCGACAGCTGGCCCAGGTAGAGGCGGATCGCCTGCACCTTCTCCGGCGAATACACGATGCCCAGCGCCTGCATCGCGATGAAGGGCAGCCAGACCAGCCAGGCCGTGCGCGGCACGCGCTTGGGATCGCGCGCGATGATCAGGCCGGCCAGCAGGATCACCAGCGCATTGAGCAGGCCGCCCAGGCCGCCGATCGCGGCCAGGCGGGTCTCCTCGAAGATGGGGTTGGCGCCGGCGCGCACCAGCAGCACCACCATCAGGAAGCCCTCGCGGCTGTAGACGAAGAGGAAGCCCGTCAGCAGCATCAGCGGCAGCACCGCCAGCATCGCGGGCTTGTCGGGCGCCATCGTGCTGACCATCACCGTCAGGTAACCGATCGCCACGGCGCCCGCGGCCAGGCCCATCAGGCCCGTCCACGACGTGCCGTCCATGCCCGCGCGCAGGCCGCGCCAGGCCGTCATCAATCCTCGGAACACTCGCGCCACGCCGCCCTCACCTCTCGACCGTTCCCGGCGTCATCGCACCAGCATCGTCCGCGCCGGCGCCGGCACAGCGGCCACCAGGTCGGACAGGAAAGACGCCATCAGCGCCTGGGACTGCGGCTCCGCGCCCGCCTGCGGCAGCCGCTGCGAGGCGCGCACCAGCACGCCGTCGGGGATGCGGCCGCGGAAGCCCTCGTTCAGGATGTACCAGCGCGCGGCCAGGCCGTCGCCGCCGTACATCCCGCCGATGCGGATCCAGTACCGCACCGCCTCGTAGCCGCCGCCGCCTTCGGTCAGGATCTCCGTCGTCGGCACCGGCTCGGCGCGCGCCCCGGTCGCGATCGACGGGCCGGGCGCGAGCTTGCGCACGGCGTAACCCTGCGCCGGATAACAGACCTCGGGCCGGTGCACCTTGACGTCCTGCCGCTGGCGCTCGCCCCATGCCAGCGCCAGCATGATGCGCTGGCCCTGGCTGTTGACGTAGGTGCGCATCACCGTCTGGTCGTAGGGCTGCTCCTGTACCGTCTCGA
>NZ_DASVNZ010000011.1:0-3945 GCF_036486225.1 Roseateles sp.
CGGTCGTTCCGCCGCCGGCCTACGTGCCGCCTCCGGCTCCGTCGATTCCCGCGCCGACCGTGGCGGCTGCGCCGACGGCGCCTGCCGCGCCGGGCCAGAACGCCGATACCGCCGCCCTGTGGCAAGCCTTCTGCGAAGGCGCCGGCGTGCGCATGGCCGCGCCGCCGCAGGGCCTCAATCCGGACCTGATGCGTGTCATCGGCTCCCTGCTGAACGCCTCGGTGGACGGCGCGCTGCGCATGATGGCCGTGCGGGCCGCGACCAAGCACGAGCTGCGCGCGCAGGTGACGGTGATCCGCTCGCGCGAGAACAATCCGCTGAAGTTCTCGCCCGATGCGCAATCGGCGCTCGAGCAGCTGCTGCAGCCGCCGGTGCGCGGTTTCCTGCCGGGACCCGCGGCGATGCAGGACGCGATGCGCGACCTGGTCGGACACACCATCGGCACGATGGCCGGCACGCGCGCCGCGCTGGAGGGCGTGCTGACGCGCTTCCAGCCGCAGGCGCTGGAGGCCAAGCTCACCAGCCGCTCGGTGCTGGACAGCGTGCTGGCGATGAATCGCAAGGCCAAGCTCTGGGAGCTCTACCTGCAGCACTTCGAGTCCATCCGGGACGAGGCGCAGGAGGACTTCCACTCGCTGTTCGGCAAGGCCTTCCTGGAGGCCTATGAAGATCAACTCGAACGCCTGAGCCAGCACGGTCAGCCGTCCTCGCAGTCACAACAACAAGCACAGCAGAGCGGGGCCTGAGCCCCGCCGTTTGTCCTACACGTCGTTCACACCATGCTCAAGATCAGGGTTGCCGCCTGCAGCGAACAAGGCGCGCGCAACAACAACGAGGACGCCATCGTGGCGCACGAGAACGGCCCCGGCTGGTATGCCGTGCTGGCCGACGGCGCCGGCGGGCACCGCAACGGCGCGGAGGCTGCGCGCCGGGCCGTGCACCGCATGCAGACCAGCCTGGGCGACGCGACGCTGCCGTGGCGCCCCGAACTGCTGACCGGCGCGGTGCTGGCCGCGCAAGACGACGTGCGTCGCGGCGTCGAGGGCACGGGCCGCGACCGCATGCACACGACGCTGGTGGCGCTGTGCGTGGACGCGCAGCGCAACTTCGCGCTGTGGACGCACGTGGGGGACTCGCGGCTGTACCGCATCCGCGGCGGCGACATCGACACGATCACGCAGGACGACAGCGTGGTGCAGATGCTGATCGAGGCCGGCCTGCTGACGCCCGAGCAGGCGGAGGACCATCCGCACAAGAACCACCTCGTGGCCGCGCTGGGCATCGAGGACGACCTGCATCCGCACACCACCTCGCCGCAGCCCTTGAAGGACGGCGACGTCTTCCTGCTGTGCAGCGACGGCTGGTGGGGCAGCACGGGCGACACGCTGATCCACGACACGCTGCGCGCCGCGGGCTCGCCGGACGACTGGCTGGCGGCGATGCGCGCGGTGATCGAGGAGCGGCGGCTGCCCGACCAGGACAACTTCAGCGCGATCGCGCTGTGGGTCGGTGAGCCGGTGCTGGCGGCGACGGCGCAGACGCCGGCCGATGAGGCCGGGACGGCGGCTCAGGAATCCACCGTGGACTCCGGCCCAATCCCGCTGGAAGAGGAAGAAGACGAGTCGACGCGGCGCATGCCGCTTTGAACGTTGCCGTCGCCGCAAGGCGGCGCCCGCCGCTCGGTCTCAGGTACCCGATGAGCCGCGACCAGCGGGGGCAGGTCTTGCCGCCGGCCACCGCGTCGGCGACGCCACGAACGCGCTCAAGCGCTGCGCGGTCTTCGACAGCGCCGCGGCCGTCTCCAGGTTGCTCTGCGCGACCTGTTCCGCATCGGTCGTCGCGCGCCCCACGTCGGCCAGCGCGACTTCCAGCTGCCGCCCGGCGCTGGACTGCTGGTGCGTGGCCATCTTGATCTCCTTGCTCGCGATGTCGGACGCGGCCACGCGCTCCGAGATGAGCGAGAACATCGCCTCCGCCTCCGAGAACAGCGACGAGTTCGCCGCCACCGCCTTGACGCCGGCCTCGGTCGACATGATCGTGGCGTTGGAGACGTTGCGGATCGAATCCAGCTGGCGCCGGATGTCCACCGCGTCGGCGCGCACCTTCTCGGCCAGACGGCGGATCTCGTCGGCGACCACGCGGAAGCGCTCGCCGGCGTCGCCCGCGCCGTAGGCCTCGATCGTGGCGTTGATCGCGAGGATGTTGGTGCGCTCCGCCAGTTCCTCGATGGCGCCCAGCACCGTCGAGGCGCCCTGGACCTCCTTGCCCAGCGTCGTCATCTGCGTGACGACCATGTCGATCTGCTGGCTCAGGCTCACGGTGGCCTCGCGCGCGCGGGCCATGGCCTGGCTGCCGGCATGCGCGGCGCGCGTGCTGGCCGTGGCGATCTCCTCGACCTCCGTCGAACGCTGCGCGATCTGGTTGGCCGCCGCTTGCACCTCGTGCATCGTGGCGGTGAGCTCGATGGCGGCGGAGGAGGTCTGCTTCGTCGCCCCGGCCTGCCGCAGCGAGGACGCCTCCAGCTCCCGCGCCCGCGCGGCCACGTCCACCGCCGACGCGCCCACCATCTGCATCAGCAACCGCTGCAGGACCAGCCCGGTGACGACCACGATCAGCAGGCCCAGCAAGGTGCCTCCGAGACCCACGGCCTTGACCAGCCGCGTGGTCTCGCCCATCTCGGCCGAACGTGCCTCCAGATGGCGGACCTCGTCCTCTTCCATGTCGTTGAAACGCGCGCGAAGCCGCTCCATGCGCTGGCGGACCTGGTTGACCTTGGGGGAACGGGTGACCTCTTCCAGGGTCATCGTCTGTCGATCGGCGACGCGCTCGCGGAACAGCACGAGCAGTGCCGAAATGTCCTTTTCCGTGTTGTCCAGGTCCACGGCGCGCGAGCGCCACGCCGGCGTCACGCGGATCTCGTCCATGTCGGCGTTGACTTCGGCCGTCGACTTGTCGAGCGCCGTCAGGTAGACCGTGTCCTTGGTGAGCATGAAGCCGCGCTGCGCGGCCTCCGCCTCGGCCACGTCGTTCAGGAGTTCGGCGAGGATGCGCAGGCCCTGATGGCTCTGCGTCACGCCGTCCGCGGCGGACGCCATGAGGTAGGCGCTCCGCATGGCGACGGCGCCGACCCCGCACAGCACGGCGGCGGCCAGCAGGAATCCCAGCGCGAGGCTGCGTCCGAATGTCTTCATGTGCTTCTCCCTGGGACGCAATGTCGCACAGGCGGACGCGATCCGCAGCACCGTCGGGCAGGGAAGGGGCGACGGGCACCCGCGCGCTCAGCCGGGCCTGCCGCTCAACCGCTGCTGTTCAGCCGATGCTGATCAGCCGTTCTTGCGCTCCAGCATCGCCGCGAACGCCTCGACGTACGGTAGCCCCGGTCCCCAGCGCATGTGGACCTGCTCCCCGGGCTCGGGGTTGGGCGACCACACCGTGCAGCCGGCCAGGCGCTCCAGCAGCTCGCCCGCGGCGAGCATCGGCACCGCCGCCGTGAGCAGGCCCGCCGGCGCGGTGTAGGTGACCCACTGCACCGCGTTCTCCGGCGCGGGCAGGGTCGCCGCGTGGCTGGGCGGCCAGGGCGGGGCCGCGGCCAGCGCGGCCTCCAGCGCGTTCACGGTCGCGGTGTCGTCCAGCGTGCGCATCGCCGCGTTGGCCAGCACCGTGTACCAGCGGTCGAGGTGGTCCAGCCCGGCGCGGTCCACCGGCGGCTGCGTGCGCGGCTGCGCGATCACCAGCGGGAAGTAGCGCCCGACGTTGTCGCAGCTGGCCATCAGCACGCCGAACCACCACTTCATGTCGACGACACCCGGCGCCCACGCGAAACGCAGCACCGGGGCGGTCAGGTAGGTGTCCAGCCAGCGCGGGCCGAGCGTCTTCGGCAGGTCCTGCATCATTCCGGACAGCCAGGCGTCGCAGTGCTGCACGCAGTGTTGCGGCAGCCGCCGC